>NZ_DASYMN010000023.1:0-6078 GCF_036009065.1 Bradyrhizobium sp.
CGGCTCGCTGTGCTGCCCGATACGCCGACGACAGCGCAAGCGGGCTTGCCGCAATACAAGTTCGACGGCTGGTTCGGGCTCGGCGCACCCGCCGGCGTGCCGAGGGACATCCTCGAACGACTGAACGCTGCGTTGAACGAAGCGCTGAAAGATCCTTCCGTACGGGTCAGATTTGAAGAAATCGGCGCCGCGCCGATCGGGCTTGAGCTCGACCAGGCCGGGACATTCCTGTTGGACGAGGTCGTGAAATATCGGGACGTCATCATCAAAGCCGGGATCGCCAGGATCGAATAGCCCGTTCGATCGCTCAGGCAAGCGATATCTGGGCCGCGGACAACGCCACCGCCGGCCTCGCGTCGACCATCGAATCGGGGGGGTCATGTCACTCGCAGTCGGTCAGTGCCCAATAATTCGCGCCAGCGCCGTTCGGGAATCCCCCTGCAACGACTGCTCGAGGTCGACATCTTCTTCGCCACGAACATGAATCCGCTTGAATACCAGCGAGTCGGCTTCGACCGCGCACCCGCGCGGCAGGACGACGAGCGTGTCAGCATTCCTATTCACCGGGAGAGTAGGCCGCGCTACGCGAGTGACCAGATCTAAATTGCGACATCATTCGCCTGCGCACGCCTTACAACAACTCGGTACTGCACGCTTTGTTTGGCTATCGCTAAGCGCTGATGGTACCTCGCTTTCCACTCAGTCACTCCAGTCCATCATGGGTGCGACGGAAAATCGTTTTGATATTTCAATCGTTTACCTTATTGCTCTCGGCGCCATGAACCGCGAACATGTGCGCGTCAAAGATTTGGTCTTGAAACATAGGGAGGGCAGCACCATGGCGGGAAGTCCAGCATTTCCTCGCACCCAGAAAATTGGCGTGTTCGTATTTGACGGCTTTGAGCCGATCGATGTCTTCGGCTTCGCCGAAGCATTCACGATCGCTCGATTCCTCGGCACGAACTATGCAAGCCGGCCACCGTATCCGTTCGAAGTCGTGCTGATCGGCAAGGAAGTCAAGAAGGTCAAAAGCATGAACGGACCGTCGGTCATGCCCGACATGGGATTCGACCAGGCGCGGCACGAGCCGTTCGATGTTCTGATGATACCCGGCGGAGGAGGAACGTGGCCGTTGCTTGACGAGGAGCAAAATCCCGCGGACGTGAAGACGCTGCTCGATTGGCTGCATGCGATGGACGGGAAAGTGCAGATCATGGCTTCGGTCTGCACCGGGGCGGCGGTATTGGCACGTGGCGGTCTGCTTGACGGCCTGCCGGCGGCGACAAATCACGCGGCGTTCGGCTGGGTGACAAAGCAGGGTCCAAAGGTGCTGTGGGACAGCGTCTCGCGATGGGTCGATGCCGGGAAATACGTCACTTCGGCAGGCGTTTCAGCCGGCACCGATATGGGTTTCTATCTGGTATCCCGGCTCGCCGGCCGCGCCGTGGCGGAGGTGGCGGTGAAAGACGCCGAATATGACTGGCACCGTGACCCGCAGGCGCCGATCTTCTACCCGCAACAAGGAGAGGTGTCGTAACCCGCGTGGTCGCCTAAGCCGACAATCTGGTTTGGCTTTGGCTTTCCCTGGATCCCAGCTCGGCGGCAAGCTGCTTACCGTTGGAAACAGAAAATACCGCGAGCGGAAACCTCAATGCTTATATTCTTGCGAATCTGCGACACCAATTGCAACGCAAGCACCGAATGGCCGCCGCGTTCGAAAAAGCCGTCATCGATCCCGATGCGTGGAAGGTTGAGAGCGGCGGCTCACATCGAACAAAGCGATTTCTCGAGGGGAGAGCTCTCCAAACACATCATCCATCGAGGATTGCCAGCCGAAATCGATGCACTGGCACGTTGACGAACCAGCCTCGAAGGGAAGGAGCGATTTGTCGAACAAGACACCCCGGTCGAATTAAGCGCTTGAATTGAACGAGCGGTTGGTTAATTTTAGCCGGGAGGACAAGAGCGTCACCCCCTGAGGCGGGGCCAAGAGACGCTGCCCCGGAGGACACGCGTGGACGCAACCATATTCCTGTTTCTGCTGCAGGACGGCATCATCAACGGCGCGGTCTATGCGCTGGTTGCGATTGCGACGGTGCTGGTGTTCGCGGTGACGCGGGTGATTTTGGTGCCGCAGGGCGAATTCGTGGCATTCACCGCGCTCACCATTGCCGCGCTTGAGAACGGCCATATGCCGTCGACGCCGTGGCTGTTGCTGGCGCTTGGATGCCTCGCCGCGGCATCCGAACTGATACGGCATTTTCGCGAGCTGACGGCGCGCCGCGTCCTGAGAATCGTCCTGTTCGATCTGGCGCTGCCGATTGCGTTGCTGTTGCTGACGCGAACGCTGGCGCCGTTAAAACTCGGGCAAGTGTCCAATATTCTGCTTGCGATTGCCTTGATCACGCCGATGGGCCCGATGATCTATCGCGTCGCGTTCGAACCGATAGCCCATTCCAGCGTGCTGGTGCTGCTGATGGCCGCTTTTGGCGTACATTTTTCGCTGATGGGCCTGGGTCTGTTGTTCTTCGGACCGGAAGGTACCGGCACCGCTCCGCTCTCTTCCGCCTCGTTTTCCCTCGGCGATCTCGTCATTACCGGCCAGAGCGTGGCGGTGCTGATCGTCACCGCGCTGCTGCTGGTGCTGTTCGCGCTGTTCTTCGGGCGCACGCTGCTCGGCAAGGCGCTGCGCGCCTGCTCATCGAACCGCATCGGCGCGCGCCTGGTCGGAATTCCGACCTCGGCCGCGGGGCAAATTGCCTTCGCGCTGGCCGCGCTGCTCGGCGCGGTGTCCGGCGTACTGGTCGGCCCGTTGATGACGGTGTTTTATGACAGCGGTTTCCTGATCGGATTGAAGGCATTCGTCGCGGCGATCCTCGGCGGACTGGTGAGCTATCCGCTGACGGTCCTCGCCGCCCTCGGCGTCGGATTTGCCGAGGCGCTGTTTTCGTTCTGGGCCAGCAATTTCAAGGAAGTGCTGGTGTTCACGCTGATCATTCCGGTGCTGGCATGGCGCTCGCTCGTGGCGCCCCATGCCGAGGAGGCGGAATGAAGCTGTCCTGGCGGCCGTTCATGCCTATCGTCTGCGCGCTGGCGGCCCTGGTCGCGCCCTTCACAGGGCTGATGCCGGACTACTGGGTCACGCTGTTCAATTACATCGGCATTTCCAGTCTGGTCGCCATCGGTCTGGTGCTGCTGACCGGCGTCGGCGGCATGACTTCTTTCGGCCAGGCCGCCTTTGTCGGCTTCGGCGCCTACACCACCGGCGTACTGACCGTGCATTTCGGCGTCTCGCCGTGGCTGACCCTGCCGGTCTCGCTCGCCGTGACGATGATCGCCGCCGGTTTGATCGGCGCGGTCACCGTGCGGCTGTCCGGCCACTACCTACCGCTCGGCACCATCGCCTGGGGCATCGCGTTTTTCTATCTGTTCGGAAACATCAGCTGGCTCGGCGCCCATGACGGACTTGCCGGCATCCCGCCGTTGCGGATCGGCATGCATGCGCTGATCCATCCCAGGGAATATTTCGTGGCGGTCTGGGTCGCCGTCGTGCTCGCGGTGATCGCGACGCAAAACCTACTCGGCGGCCGCGTCGGCCGCGCCATCCGCGCGCTCCGGCGTTCCACCCGTGCCGCCGAGGCTTTCGGCGTCAACACCGCCGCCGCCAAGCTCACGGTGTTCGTCTATGCCGCAATGCTCGCTGGCTTGGCCGGATGGCTCTACGCGCATTTCCAGCGTTCGGTATCGCCAGGCCCATTCGGCATCAGCGCCGGCACCGAATATCTGCTGATGGCGGTGCTGGGCGGCGCGGGGCGCGTCTACGGCGCCATTCTCGGCGCCGCCGGAATTACGGTCCTGCGCGACCAACTGCAGAATTTCCTGCCCTGGTTGGTCGGCAATACCGGCAACTTCGAAGCCATCGCATTCGGCGCGGTGCTGGTGCTGATCCTGCAATTCGCTTCCGGCGGATTGTGGCCGATTCTGTTCGGCCCGTCGCCGGCGACGACGCCACCTGTGCCGCGCGACGATCAGCAGCTGCCCGACCGGCTACTACCGGCGCCGGGAACGCCATTGTTGCAGGCGCAAAGCGCGCGAAAAGCATTCGGCGGGCTGGTCGCGGTCAACGACGTCAGTTTTGAGGTTGAGAGCGGCCGCATCATCGGGTTGATCGGCCCCAATGGCGCGGGCAAGAGCACGACCTTCAACCTGATCACCGGCGTGCTGCCGCTCACCTCGGGGCAGATTCAGTTCGAGGGCCACCCGCTGCAGGCGCAAACCCCGCAACGCGCCGCGGCACTCGGCCTCGGCCGCACCTTCCAGCATGTCGAAATCGTCGCCGACATGAGCGTGATCGAGAATGTCGCGCTTGGGGCGCACCGGCGTGGCAGCGCGGGCCTCGTTCGCTCGATCCTCGATCTCGATCGCGCCGAGGAAGCGCTGCTGTTTGCCGCTGCGCGACGCCAACTCGAACGCGTCGGCCTTGCCGATGTTGCGTTCAAGCCGGCCGGCACCTTGGCGCTGGGGCAATTGCGGCTGGTCGAGGTCGCCCGCGCGCTATGTCTCAATCCGGTCTTGCTGCTGCTGGACGAACCCGCCGCCGGCCTGCGTGTCGGCGAGAAGAAGGCGCTGGCACGTTTGCTGCGCGAAGTGCGCGCCGAGGGGATCAGCGTGCTGCTGGTCGAGCACGACATGGATTTTGTGATGAGCCTTGCCGATCGCCTCGTAGTGCTGGATTTCGGAACCAGGATCGCCGAAGGCATCCCTTCCGCGATCCGGCAGGACCCCGTCGTGCTCGAGGCCTATCTCGGAGGCGTATCATGACGGCGCCGCTGCTCGATGTCAGGGACCTCTGCGTATCCTACGGCCGGGCGCAGGTCGTGCACGACGTTTCGATCTCGGTGACAAAAGGCGCGCTGGTCACCGTGATCGGCTCCAACGGCGCGGGCAAGACCACGCTGCTCAACGCCGTCATGGGGCTCTTGAGCGCGCGGGGCCATATCGGCTTCCGCGGCGCAGAGATCAATTCGGTGCCGCTGGAGAGCCGCGTGCAGGCCGGGCTCTGCCTGGTGCCGGAACGGCGCGAGCTGTTCGCGGACATGCCCGTCGAGGACAACCTGCTGCTTGGAGGTTTTCGGCGCAGGCGCGCTGAACGAAAGCAGACGATGGAAGAGGTGTATGCGCGCCTGCCGCGGCTGCAGGAGCGGCGCCAGCAGCTGGCCGGCACGCTTTCCGGCGGCGAACGGCAGATGCTGGCGATGGGCCGCGCGCTGATGGCGCGCCCTACCCTTCTCATGCTCGACGAGCCGAGCCTCGGCCTTGCGCCGAAAATTGTTCGCGATGTTTTTCACATCCTGACGGATTTGCGCAAGACCGGCGTTTCGATCCTGCTGGTCGAGCAGAACGCGCGCGCCGCACTCGAGGTCGCGGATTATGCATATGTGATGGAATTGGGCGTCATCACCACGGAAGGATCGCCGGCAGAAATTGCCCGGGATCCGCGACTGGTCGAAAGTTATCTCGGCCTCGGCGGCAATGAGTATTAGGATCACAACAACCAAAAGGGAGAAAACAAAATGTTACGCAAGAGTTGGATGATCGTCGCAGCGACGCTGCTGGGGCTGGGCAGCGCGCAGGCGCAGATCAAGGTGGGCATTACCATGAGCGCGTCGGGACCGGGCGCGGCGCTCGGCCAGCCGCAGAGCAAGACCGTCGCGGCACTGCCGAAGGAGATCGCCGGCCAGAAGATCACCTACTTCGCGCTCGACGACGAATCCGATCCGACCAAAGGCGCGCAAAACGGCCGCAAGCTCATCACCGAAGAAAAGGTCGACGTGCTGATCGGCTCGTCGCTGACCCCGGTCAGCCTGCCGCTGATCGACATCGCAGCGGAAGCGAAGACGCCGCTGATGACGATGGCCGCCGCCGCCATCCTGGTCACGCCGATGGATGACAAGCGCAAATGGGTGTTCAAGGTGGTGCCGAACGACGACATCATGGCCAACGCCATCCTGAAATATATCGCCAAGACCGGCGTCAAGACACTCGGCTATATCGGCGTCTCCGATGCCTATGGCGAAG
>NZ_DASYMN010000024.1:0-9067 GCF_036009065.1 Bradyrhizobium sp.
AGCCAGCCGATCTCGGCCTCGGCCTTCGGATCGTCGAGGCCGTCGTGCGTCGGCCAAGCGCCGAGAACGAGCATCCCGTCGCGCGTCGGTCCGGTCTCGGCGGTGACACGCCACAGTTCTTCGGTGATGAACGGCATGAACGGATGCAGCAGCTTGAGGATCTCATCGCGCGCCCACGCCACCATGGCGCGGGTTTCGGTCTTGGCGTCGCTCTCCTCGCCCATCAGCACCGGCTTGGCGAGTTCGAGATACCAGTCGCAATACACGTTCCAGACAAAGCGATAGGCCGCACCCGCGGCATCGTTGAAGCGATAGCCTTCGATCGCCTCGGAGACCTCCCGCGTGGCGCGCGAGGTCTCATGCGCGATCCAGCGGCTGAGCGTTTCCTTCGCCTTGGCCGGATCGAAACCGGGCGGCAGCACGCAGCCATTCATCTCAGCGAAGCGGCAGGCGTTCCAGAGTTTGGTCGCGAAATTGCGGTTGGTTTCGACGTGCTGCGGCGACAGCTTGATGTCGTGGCCCTGGGCTGCCGCGCGCGCCAGCGCAACGCGTAGCGCGTCGGCGCCGTAGTCGTCGATGACGCCGAGCGGATCGATGACGTTGCCTTTCGACTTCGACATCTTCGCGCCCTTCTCGTCGCGGACGAGACGGTGGATATAGACATCGCGGAACGGCACCTCTTTCCTGAAATGCAGGCCCATCATCATCATCCGGGCCACCCAGAAGAAGATGATGTCAAAACCGGTGACCAGCACATCGGTCGGATAATAGCGCTCGACATCCCTGGTATCGTCCGGCCAGCCCAGCGTCGAGAACGGCCACAGCGCCGAGGAGAACCAGGTGTCGAGCACGTCCTCGTCGCGGGTGATGAAGCCTAAGCGTTTTGCCGGGTCGAGCGCCATCTCGCGCCCCTGCTCCGGCGTAATGACTTCCTGCTCGGCGTAATAACCGAGCGCGTTGCCGACCGCCTCTTCCTCCGTTTCTGCGACGAACACTTTTCCGTCCGGTCCGTACCAGGCGGGAATCTGGTGGCCCCACCACAGCTGCCGCGAGATGCACCAGGGCTGGATGTTTTCCATCCATTCGAAATAGGTTTTTTCCCAGTTCTGCGGCACGAACGACGTTGCGCCGCTGCGCACCGCTTCGATGGCGGGCTCGGCCATGGTCTTGGCGTCGACATACCACTGGTCGGTCAGATACGGCTCGATCACCACGCCGGAGCGGTCGCCATGCGGCACCATGTGCGTGTTGGGCTCGATCCGCTCCAGGAAACCGAAATCCTCAAGCCGGGCCACGATCTCTTTGCGCGCGGTGAAGCGATCGGCGCCATCAAATTCTTCCGCGAATTGTGTCGAGCCCACCGGCAGATCGCGCAGATAATTCTCGTTGCCGAGCAGCGTCAGACGCCCCTCCTGATCGAGCACGCTGATCTGCGGCAGTCCATGCCGCTTGCCGACCTCGAAATCGTTGAAGTCGTGCGCCGGCGTGATCTTCACCGCGCCGGAGCCTTTTTCCGGATCGGAATATTCATCCGCGACGATCGGAATCGCGCGCCCGACCAATGGCAGGATTACGCGTTTGCCGATGAGATCGGCGTACCGTTCATCACCCGGATGCACCGCCACGGCCGTGTCGCCGAGCATCGTTTCCGGCCGCGTGGTGGCGACGACGATGAAGCTCGACGGATCCTCAGGGTTGAACGTCTTGCCCTCCAGCGGATAGCGCAGATACCACAGGCTGCCCCTGACCTCGATTTGCTGCACTTCGAGATCGGAGATCGCGGTCAGGAGCTTGGGATCCCAGTTCACCAAGCGCTTGTCTTTGTAGATCAGGCCGTCGCGATGCAGCGCGACGAACACTTTTATCACCGCGCGCGACAACCCCTCGTCCATGGTAAAGCGTTCGCGCGACCAGTCGCAGGACGCCCCCAGCCGCTTCAGCTGGTTGGCGATGACGCCGCCGCTCTCGGCCTTCCATTGCCAGACGCGCTCGAGAAATTTGGCGCGGCCCATCTCGCGGCGGCCCGGCTGCTGGCGCTCCATCAATTGGCGCTCCACCACCATCTGGGTGGCAATGCCGGCATGATCGGTGCCGGGCTGCCACAGCACGTCGCGGCCGCGCATCCGCTCGAACCGGCACAGTACGTCCTGCAGCGTGTTGTTGAGCGCGTGTCCCATGTGCAGCGATCCCGTGACATTCGGCGGCGGGATCACGATGGTGAACGGTTTTGCGTCGCGGCGTTCGGGGCGGCCGGCCTTGAAGGCGCCGGCCTCCTCCCAGAGGCGGGACATGCGGATTTCGATCTCGGCGGGCTGGTAGGTCTTCTCGATCATGGGCGCTAGAAAGCCGCCACAACGCCCTGAGTCAACACGGCAAATCAGGCGGCCCGGTCAACAAAACGGCATGCAATGGCGGAATGAAGGCTTGGTCAGCGCCTGATGCGGACGCAGGGCTAGGTGCATGATGGTTTTAAGTTGAATCGCCGCGACGCTCAGCTCACCTCGCCCCGCAGGGGAGAGGCGAAAGGGAGCCGCGTCAACCTAAATTCCATCACGCTAGCGGCCGCGGGAAACCCGTTCGATTTCCGCCTTGACGATGCGCTCGACCAGCCCGGGCAGATTGTCGTCGAGCCAGGATTTCAGCATCGGCCGCAGCATTTCCTTGACCAGGTCTTCCAGCGTCCGCGCGTTGTTGCTGAGCACGGTGTTGGCGAGCGTATTGAAGGCCGACTCGACTGCGGAGACCGTCGAGCGCGACAACATCTGCTGGGCCGGCGCGGCCGGACTCTCGTAGATCGGCGGCGGCTCGAACGCGGGCTGACGATGCCGCGGGGCGCTGGCGACGGCCTCGCTGAATTCCAGGTCATCGTCGGGTTCAACCTTCTGGAATGGCGCCGGCTGTGGATCCGGCAGCGCCATCTCGTCGGTGAGTTCGAATACATCCCCATCCGGCAGCGGCGGCCGGACCTCGGCCTCGGACGTTGCCGCATCCAGCCCGGCCAGCATGGCGTCGATGTCGTCCTGGCTATTGGCCGCGGCAGGCGGATTCGGCGCCGGCGCCTTTGCCGGTGTTGGCTGGGCCGCGGCGATGGCCGAGGGCGGGATATCGGTCATGGCTGCCGGTTTTGCCACCGGCGCTGCGCCAGACCTCGCCGATGCGGCCGGCGCGGCAGCCATCTCGGCAGGTTTGGCTTCGTCGTCGGCGATGATGCGCCGGATCGACGCCAGAATCTCCTCCATCGAAGGTTCCTGGACCTTTGCAGGTTGCGTCATCTCCGACTCCACATCTCCAACGCCTTGGCTAAGCGTCTTACATCAAGCGAGGCAGGATTGGCCGTTTCCGGATTCGCAGGCGCCGACTTGTCCCCAGATCAAGCGCCTCTCGATTGATTCGCGCCGTCCAGCCTCACCCAAGCACCGCAACATCACCACTACGATGCCGCGCGAATCGCCTTGTAGCCCTGCGGCAAGGCTACGTCATGGCAACAATTGATTGCAAGCAACGGGCTGCGGAGACAGCCTTTTGCGATTCGCCGGATTCGGTCAGCGGCCGTCGGGGATGCGAACGCCGGCCCAGCTGTCGCGGACCTGATGATAGTGCACGCTCGGATCGTAGACGTTTGTCTTCAGGCCCAGCACGATCGGCGCCAACCGTCCCACGGCGTTCAGAACGGCGTAGGACGCAACGACGCGATCATGCTGGGCGGTAACGAGCGCGACGCGCGCGTTGACCAGCGCCTGCTGCGCGTTCAGCACGTCGAGCGTCGTGCGCTGCCCGGCCTTGGCTTCCTCGCGCACGCCGTTGAGCGCGATCTCCGACGCCGATACCTGGGATTGCGCAGATTGGACCTGCGCCTTGCCCGCCACCAGCTGGCCCCACGCCGTAACGACGTTGGAGCGGGTCTGGTCGCGCACCTGCTCAAGCGCGAGACGCTGCTGCGCCAAGCTTTCCTTGTTCTGCCGGATCAGCGAATATTCCGCGCCGCCCTGATAGACCGGCACGGATAGCTGCGCGATCGCCGAGGCGCCGAACTGGCGATAAAACGTCAGCGTCTGCTCGTAGGACTGCTGCACCGAGCCCTGCAACGTGACCGTTGGAAGCAGCGCGCCTTCGCTCACCTTGACCTGAAGGAAGCTGACATCGATGCCGAACATCGCCGCGGTGACGTTGGGATTTTCGGTCAGGCCGAGATCGACCGCGCCCGGCAGCGACACCGGCAGAAAGCGGTCTACCGGAGAACCCGGTGCGAGCGCCTCGGGCTCGTTGCCGATGATGCGGCGGAAATTCGCCCTGGTCGTGACCAGGTTGGATTCGGCGGTCAGCAACTGGGTGCGACCGGCGGCCAGCTGCGCCTCCGATTGGGCGACGTCGGTGCGGGTCACTTCGCCGACGCTGAAGCGGTCACGCGTCTGCTTCAAGGTCTGTTCGAGGACGCGAACGTTGCTCTTTTGAACCTCCACGATCGCCGAATCGCGTAAGTAGTCCATGTAGATGGTGGCGGCCGAGAGCAGAACCGACTGTTCGAGAACCCGCAAACCCTCGCGCGCTCCGGAAACCTGTGCCTCCGCCGCGCGGGTCCGGTTCGCCGTCTGAAACCCGTTGAATACCGTTTGCGATATCGTCGTGCCGATGGAGCGCGGCGAGTTGACGCCGTGGATCCCGGTCTTGACGAGATTGTTAGGGCCGCCGCCCGCGGTGGTCAGCGTATCCGTATACTGGGTTCCGGCGCTGGCGGTGACCGCGACCCGCGGTCGATAGCCCGACAGCGCTTGCGGCACGTTTTCGTCGGTGAAGCGGACCTGGGCGCGTTGCGCGTTCAGCTGCGGATTGTTCTGATAAGCGCGCACCAGCGCGGCATCGATCGTATCAGCCAGCACGGGAGTAACCCCGATACTCGCCAACAGCAGGACCGCTGCCGCGGTTCCGGTAACGATCCTCACGCCACCCATTCGAGATAATCCATCTACGACGCCTCCCGGCTCGGCAGCGCCGGCCGGGTTATTTGCCTTCGACTTGAGTCGATTTCCCGTCCCAGCTTATTCGCCGCGATAGTGCGACGGAACCCCCGGAGCCGAATCCCGGTGGAAACTCTTGCGATGAAGCATCTCGGCCACACCTCTGATCTGGAACGAGATTTATGCGCTGTTTGCGCTAGAAAACGAACGCCGGCGGCCGCTCCAGCCCCGGCAGAACCGGCACGGCCGCATCGAAAAGCGCCCGGTCGCCAAAGTCGGCGTGGGAATGCGTCACAATCATCGCCCGCGGCGGCCGGCTCGTTGCAAACACCCCCACCAGCCGCCCACCATCCCTGAGCTGCCGGTAAAGCCGTTCCGGAATAATCTCGGTTGCCCCGGAAAGAACGATCACGTCATAGGGGGCATTGATCTTGTCCCCATCGGCGGCAGCAGCGGTCCGGACCGTTACATTGCCGAAGCCGAGTCTGGCCAGCACATCGCCCGCTTTCGCAGCCAGCGCATCGTCGCATTCGGTCGCGGTCACCCGGCCCGCAAGTTTTGCCACCACCGCGGCCACATATCCGCTCGCGCAACCGACCACCAGGACGCTGTCGGTCTCGCTGATTTCGGCGGCCTGCAGCATCTTGGCGATCACCACCGGCTTGATCAGGAAACGCCTCGTGGCGCCGGCTTCGCCGACATCGAGGTCGAGGTCGAGATAGGCCAGCGCGCGCTGGTCTTCGGGTGCGAACGCCTCGCGCGGCACGGCGAGCATCGCGTCGATGATCCTAAGGTCCGTGACGTCGCTGGGGCGCACCTGACCATCGACCATTTTCTGACGTGCGGTCGAAAAATCGGACATCGGCGATCCCTGCATCGGAAAGGAAGTTCCGGCATCTTTGATGCATGCTTGGCCAAAACGCAACATCGCGGCCGTGCCACCGGCGCGATCACATCAGTCATGGAATATTGGCTGGGCGGGCCGGCTACTCGATCGCGACGACCAGCCGTCCGATCAGCCGCGCTACTTCGTCGAGTTGTCCGGCATCATGATCCTCGACCGCGCGCGCGAGCCGGATGAGACACTCCTCATAGCTCATCGATAGCACATCGCTTGGAACGATCGACGGAATCGCTTGGTCGGAATGGGCGGTCGACATCAAAATCACCTTCGGAATCGTACCAGCAGAAGCAAGCATCGTGCCGGAATGAGACGTTTTGGCGTCCGGTTCCTGACGCCGTCGGGTCTTCCATTTGGCGCGATGCCACCCCGAACGGCGCCTTGCTCAGCCAGAAACGTGAGCGATCGCCACCATGCAGCGGCTTTCATCCGGCATTGACACCGCGCCGGATCGGCTTATTTCCCGCTTTGCAAGCCTTGGGGGCTTTGTTATACGCTGCCCCTTGCGAAGACTGTTTCGCTCTGTTCCCTGGTAGCTCAGTGGTAGAGCAACCGGCTGTTAACCGGTTGGTCGCTGGTTCGAATCCGGCCCGGGGAGCCAACATCCAAATCCATTGAACGCGACGATAATTCACGCCTCGTTGACCCGCGCTCAGCGACGGGCCGAAAAACTGGTCATGTCCGTTTTCCAGGATACCCCGCCGCGTCGGTGCGAGATGCCAGCCGCCGCTTTTCGTAGCTAGGCAGAAACGAAAGTCCTCTCAAGCGCCGATTGAAGCTTCGAAAGCTGCGCGGCGGTGAGCGTTTTTGAGGCTGTCGCATGGTGCAAAACGTTCTTCACCAAAAACGTCATCGTCTCTGCCATTTCGGATGAATTTCGCGTCTTTGCGGTGACTGAACCCAGCCATCGCCGGCGCAACGAGAGAGGATCGGGATACACGATGGTGTCGGCGTCGATCATCCATCGCAGTATTGCATGGGCGTCGGAAAGTATCGGTGCGGTCAGGTCGAAACCGTTGTGACGCGCATAGACATCGCGCGAGAAAACCACTTGCGAGCTGCTGACGGTCCAGTGGCTGGCAAACTGAAGCAAGGCGTCCGGCGCGGGCAATACGGCCTCCCGTTCCGGCCGACAGTACATCTCGGCGTTCTCGCCGGCCTGGTCGACCAGGCTCGCGGCGAAGCAAAGCAGTTCTGCTCCTCTGTACCGGTCGAACAGCGACGATGAATCGAAAGCAATTGCGGCAAGGCCATATCGTCGTCTTGAAGGACGTAAATAAAGCGGCCCCTGCTGGACTCGATCGCCTTCTTCCAGTTGGGCCCCATTCCCAGCCGACGATCATTGCGCATGATCGGCAGGCGTACACTCGATACTTTGCAGGTAAGACCATGTTGCATCGTCGGAGCAATCATCGACAACCAGCACTTCGAAATCATCGAACCCGGTTTGCCCGAGGGCGGAAGCAACGGCTTGTCGAAGAAAAACCAACCCGATTGAAGGTGGAATAACGACGCTGAAACGAACTGGATTTGTGCTGGGTCATAAAATGCGAGGTTCAACCTTGCGATAACACAAGCGGCGAACCCGTGACCATCGGTAAAGCCGCTCAATCTCAGTCGGGCCGCAAGCGCATGAAATCTGTTCGCTTCCTTGGTTGGACCATCGGGACCGCGGAAGCGATTCGCGACAATGAAAACCTTCGGCGCGATTCTTGTCCCTGGCGGGGCGGCCGAACTGGAAGCCGGTCCATCCGCTTTGCTCCAGCATCTTTCCCAGCCCGATGCTCCCTCCGTAGCGCGTGCCGCAATCGTTTCTCCCGTCACGATTGCGGTTGACCTCGGCCGCCGAACGCAACCGCGGCGACGCTTGCCGAAACGCCGTCGTCGCCAAGAGTCCGAGGCAGCGGCTGCTGAAATTGTTATTCGTCTATAGGTTGCCGTATGATAAGCAGAGACCGGACTATCGCCGACTGATCTTTCAGGGGAGGATCGATTCGATGAAGAAGCCCAAGGGCAAGTCTGCCAAGGCCAAGGCCGCCAAAGCCAGGTCTGCCAAGACAAAGTCTGCCAAGACAAAGTCCGCCAAATCCAAGTCTGCCAAGTCCAAATCTGCAAAGGCCAAGTCTGCAAAGGCCAAGTCTGCCAAGACCAAGGCCGGCAAGACCAAAGTCGCCAAGACCAAATCTGCTAAGACCAAGGCGGCTAAGAGCAAGACGGCCAAGGCAAAGACGGCAAAGGCCAAGCCGGCCAAGGCAAGGACGGCAAAGACCAAGCCACGCGCGGCGTACCGCCCCGAGGTCAAACCCGAGATAGCCCCTGCCGGCCGACCGGACGTCCGACGCGGCGGACCGATCATCGAGGTCGCGCCCAGCGTGAGGCCGGACGTGAAACGGGGGGGACGGATCGTCGAGGTTGCCCCTGAAATCAGGCCTGACGCCCGGTATGGACCCATCGTCGAGGTTGCGCCGCGCGCCAGACCCGACGCCAAGCGCGGACCCATCGTCGAGGTCGCGCCGGATGTTCGTCCCGACTACAAGAAAAATCCTGGAAAGATTGTCGAAGTGGCCCCGGACGTCCGGCCGGACTACAAGCGGCGGCCCCCCATCCTGGGCGAAGTAGCGCCCGAGACCAGGCCCGAGATCAAACCGGAAGTGCGTCCCGAAATCGCCCCGGAGTACAAGCCGGAAGTGCGTCCCGAAATCGGCCCCGAGTACAAGCCGGAGGTGCGTCCCGAAATCGGCCCGGAGTATAAGCCGGAGATCAGGCCTGAAATCCGTCCCGAGATCAGACCGGAAATACGCCCGGAGATCGGGCCCGATGTACGGCCGGAGGTGCGGCCGGAAATCCGTCCCGAGATCAGGCCGGAGATCCGCCCCGAGATCGCACCGCAGAAGAAGCCGACCGGTAACAAATAGGACGTCCGGAAAACCGGTGGGTTAGCGCCAATGTTCGGAGAACCAGCCGACTGATGCCGTCCGAAAAACCGATCGCCCTCGTAAGCATGCCGACGTTATCCGGGCGCTTTCCGTCGTTTCAGCTCGGATTGCTCAAGCCGTTCCTGGAGCAGCAGGGCTTTTCGGTCCAGCCGTTCTCGCTGTTCATGTATTTCGGCACCCATGTCGGCTGGCAGATGAACGAAGTGCTCGCCGAGGTCTGGCCGAGCCTGATCGGCGAATGGATATGGACCAAGGCCGCGTTCGGCGAGCACGAA
>NZ_DASYMN010000025.1:0-90018 GCF_036009065.1 Bradyrhizobium sp.
TTGCTGCGCGTCAAAGGCGGCGAACCCCATAGCTGGATAGTGGAGGCTTGCGATGCGCAGGGTCGTCTCGCTCTTCCTGCCGCGCTGGCCGACCGACCGGCTGCGGCGGAAGAACCCCGACTTGTCCGGACGGGATAAGCCGCTTGTAACCGTTGCGGCGCAAGGCCAGCGGCGCGTTCTCTCAAGCGTCGATGAAACAGCGGAACGCCTTGGGCTCAGCCGCGGCATGACCGTGACGCATGCGCAATCGCTCATCCCCAGTCTCGTCGTCATGGATGCGACGCCGGAAGCGGATGAGGCGGCACTGCATCGCTTGGGCCTGTGGTGCGTGCGCTACTCGCCGCTGGTGACGCCCAATCCTCCGGACGGGGTGTTCATCGATGTCGCGGGCTCGGCGCATCTGTTTCATGGTGAGGCCGCCCTGCTCGACGATGTGCTTGAGCGGCTATCGCGCGACGGCTTCGCCGCCAAGGCGGCTATCGCGGATACGCCGGGCTGTGCCTGGGCGATGGCGCGCTACAGCAATGTCAAGATCGTCTCGCCGGGACGGGCTTCCGAAGCAATCGCCAGCCTTCCCGTCGCGGCGCTGCGCCTCACGCCCGAAACCATCGCCTCACTGCATGAAGTCGGGATCGAGCGGGTGGCACAGATTGCGAGCAAGCCCCGCGCCAGCCTGCATTTGCGTTTCGGCGGCGAAGTGCTGCTGCGCTTCGATCAGGCACTCGGCAGCGTGCAGGAAGCCTTGACCTCGCTGATCCCGCCGGAGGTGCCAAGCAAGGAACTGCGTTTTGCCGAGCCGCTCGCCGATGCGGAAGATCTGAAACGCGTCATTGCACGCTTGACGGAATTGCTCTGCCCCGAGCTGGAAAGGCGCGGGGTGGGCGCGCGACGTCTCGATCTCGTCTTCATGCGGGTCGACAATCTGGCGCAAGCCGTGCGCGTCGGGCTCTCGCGTCCCTACCGGGAGCCGGTGCATCTCGCGAAGCTTCTGGAGGAGCGGCTGGTGCTGGTGGACCCCGGCTTCGGCATAGAAGCTGCGACGCTTACCGCCTCATGGATTGAAGCCATCACAGAACGCCAGACCATCGGCCGGCACGTCGCGCTGGACGGCAATGAGGTTGATGTCACGCAACTCGTGGATACACTTGGCGTGCGCCTCGGGGAAAAAAGCGTCTTCCGCCTCGCTCCGGTGCAAAGCGAACTGCCCGAGCGCTCGGTGCGCAAGGTGCCTGCCCTGCATCCTGCGCAAGGTCTCGACTGGCCGAAGCATTTGCCGCGCCCTGCGCGGCTGTTCGTTCATCCGGAGCCGATCGATGCGATAGCGGCGCTGCCCGATCATCCGCCGCGTCTCTTTGTCTGGCGCCGCCAGCAATACCGCGTGACGAAGGCGGACGGCCCGGAACGCATTCATGGCGAATGGTGGCGTAGCGATGCCGAGATCAACCTTGTCCGCGATTACTACCGCGTCGAAACCTCAGATGGCGCGCGCTACTGGCTATTCCGGGACGGGGCGGCGGGTGATGGCGGTAAATGGTGGCTGCACGGCGTGGGGGAAGCATGAGCTACGCCGAACTCCAGGTCACGACGCATTTTTCGTTTCTGCGCGGCGCCTCCTCGCCGGAGGAGCTGTTCTCGGCCGCCGCCCTGCTCGGCATCACCGCGCTCGGCATTGTCGATCGTCATTCGCTGGCCGGCGTGGTGCGGGCGCATGAGGCCGCCAAGGTGACCGGCGTGCGGCTCATCGTCGGCTGCCGCCTTGATCTGCAATGCGGCACCTCCTTGCTGGTCTATCCGACCGACCGCGCTGCTTATGGCCGACTGTGTCGTCTCTTGACCCTAGGAAAAGCGCGCGCCGGCAAAGGCAAGTGCAGCCTCGGCTGGCCGGACGTGAAGGAATGGAACGAAGGGCTGATTGCCATCCTAATCTCGGATGAGGTGAACGCCGATCTTGAAAGCGAGTTGCGCCGCTTGAAGGCGATTTTCGGCGACCGTGCCTATTGCTCGCTCGCCCGGCGCTTCCTCCCGAACGAAGCGCAGCGTCTCGACGTCATCGATGCGGCCGCATGGCGGGCCAAGGTGGCAACCGTCACCGTCAATGACGTGCTGTACCACTGTGAAACCCGGCGGATGTTGCAAGATGTGGTCACCTGCATCCGACTGCACACCACGATCGACCATGCCGGGTTTCAGAAGGAGCGGCATGCGGACCGCTTTCTCAAAACCCCGCAGGAAATGGCGCGGCTGTTTCCGCGATACGCACCCGCCGTGCGCCGCACGCTGGAGATTGCCAACCGCTGCCGGTTTTCGCTGGATGAGCTGACCTACAGCTATCCAACAGAAATCCTGCAGGACGGGCTCACCGCGCAAGAGCGGCTGGAAAAGCTGTGCTGGGAAGGAGCGGGACGACGCTATCCAAACGCCCTGCCCGATGCCGTCGCCACGCAAATCCGTCACGAGCTCAATCTGATCGAACGGCTGGACTATGCACCCTATTTTCTCACCGTGGAATCCATCGTCCGCTTCGCGCGTTCCAAAGGTATTCTCTGCCAGGGCCGCGGCTCGGCCGCCAATTCCGCGGTCTGTTACGTGCTCGGCGTCACCGCGATCGACCCGGTACGGCAAGGCCTCCTGTTCGAGCGCTTCATCAGCGAGGAACGCCGCGAGCCGCCGGATATCGATGTCGATTTCGAGCATGAGCGGCGTGAGGAAGTCATCCAGTGGATTTACGAGACCTATGGACGGACGCGCTCGGCGCTGACGGCGGTCGTCTCGCGCTACCGCGCCCGCGGCGCGGTGCGCGAAGTGGGGAAGGCGCTCGGCCTTCCGGAAGATGTCACCGGCTCGCTCGCCCGGCTGATCTGGGGCTGGAGCGAGGAAGGGGTTTCCGAGCGTGAGGCAAAAGAACTCAACCTCAATCTCGAAGACCGCCGCCTCAAGCTGACCTTTGAACTCGCGCGTCAGCTTATCAACACGCCGCGTCATCTCTCGCAGCATCCGGGTGGCTTCGTCCTCACACTAGACCGTCTCGATGAAATGGTGCCGATTGAGCCTGCCGCGATGGAAAACCGCCAGGTGATCGAATGGGACAAGGAGGATATCGACGCGCTCAAATTCATGAAAGTGGATGTGCTCGGGCTTGGAATGCTGGGCTGCATGCGGCGTTCGTTCGACCTTCTCGACAAGGCAAAAGGCCAGCGCCTTGATCTTGCGACTATCCCGGCAGAGGACCCGGCCACCTATGGGATGATCCAGAAGGCCGACACCATGGGCACGTTTCAGATTGAATCCCGCGCCCAGATGTCGATGCTGCCGCGTCTCAAGCCGAAGACCTTCTATGATCTCGTAATCGAGGTCGCGATCGTGCGGCCCGGCCCGATCCAGGGCGACATGGTGCATCCCTATATCCGCCGCCGCGAGGGCAAGGAAGCGGTTTACTACCCGACGGCGGCGGTCGAAAAGGTTCTCGGCAAGACCCTCGGCGTGCCGCTGTTTCAGGAACAGGCGATGCAGGTTGCCATGGTGGCAGCCGGCTTCTCGCCGACCGAGGCCGATCAGCTTCGCCGGGCCATGGCTACGTTCAAGTTCTCAGGTGGCGTCAACAAGTTTCAGGACAAGCTCATCAAAGGCATGCTCGACAATGGCTACACGCAAGAATTCGCCGAGCGTACCTTCCGCCAGCTGGAGGGCTTCGGCAGCTATGGCTTTCCGGAATCCCATGCCGCCAGCTTCGCGCTGATCGCCTACGCCTCAAGCTGGATGAAGTGCCATCATCCTGATGTCTTTCTCGCCGCCATACTCAATGCCCAGCCGATGGGCTTCTATGCGCCAGCGCAGCTCGTGCGCGATGCGCGTGAGCATGGCGTGGAGGTGCGCCCGGTCGATATCAACCGGTCGGAATGGGACTGCTCGCTGGAACCGACGACCGGCGCTTACCACGCCGTGCGCCTCGGCTTCTGTATGGTGCGCAGCTTGAATCAGAAGGACGCCGAGAAGTTGGTCGATCGGCGCACCTTCGGCCGGATAGCCGCGACACGGCTGTCCGACAAGTTCACCACGATTGAAGAAGTCTGGCGGCGCGCGGCCGTTCCGGTCGCAACCTTGAAACATATTGCCGCCGCTGACGGTTTTGCCGGCCTTGGCCTATCCCGCCGCGACGCCAATTGGGCTATCAAGGCGCTGCGTGATGAAGCGCTTCCGCTCTTTGCCGCAGCCGATGACCGCGTTGGAATGCTTCGCTCCGAGGCTGTCGAGCCGGCGATTACGCTTGCGCCGATGACGCAAGGCCGCGAAGTAGTCGAGGATTATCGTGCGCTCGGGCTAAGCTTGCGCGGGCATCCGGCGCATTTCCTAAGACAGCGGCTGGCTCAAAAGGACTACGCGCCTTGTATCGATTTGCGCACGGCACGGAATGGCAGCCGCCTTGCCATTGCCGGCGTTGTCTTGGTGCGACAAATGCCGGGTTCGGCGAAGGGCGTCATGTTCATCACGCTGGAAGACGAAACCGCAAATGCCAATCTGATCGTTTGGCCATCGATCTTCGCCAAATTCCGGCGCACGATCCTTAGTGGCAGCATGTTTGGAGTGCGCGGTCGTGTACAGCATGCAAGCGATGTCATCCACCTAATCGTCGAAGAGGTCGCCGATCTGACATATGACCTAAAGGCCGTGGCGAGACTTGAAGCACCGTTTCCACTTCCAGCCGGACGCCGTGACGAAGCCAAGGGCGGCGGTAGCGGGCCGGATAGCCGCGACCCCAAGCCACAGATCATCAAGCCCAAGGATATGTACGAACCCGACCTGCATATCGATACACTAAACATGAAGTCTAGGAACTTCCGATAAATGCTTGCACCCAGCGAGCACGACGTCGGCTCGACCGGCTATTCAAGTCAGGAAGCCTTCCGAAGTGCGCCCAACACCTCCCGGAAGCTAGCCAGTCCAGCCTCCAAATTGTCGATGATTTCCTCTGCCAAAATGTCAGGCTCAGGAAGGTTATCGAGATCGGTGAGGCTCTTATCTTTTAGCCAGAACAAATCGAGGCTTGTCTTGTCTCTCGTCGTTAGTTCGTCGTAGTTGTATTTTCGCCAACGCCCTTCAGGGTTTTTTGTCGCATGCCAAGTCTCTTTGCGCTTGTGACGGTTAAATGGATTGTAGCATTCGATAAATTCCGCCAAATCGTCGAAGCGCATCGTCTTCTTCTTCAGCGTGTGATGCACGTTTGTCCGATAATCATAGTACCAGACTTCTTTGGTCCAGGGCTTCGGACTGGCTTCCTTGTTGTCAAAGAAAATGACATTTGCTTTCACGCCGTTTGCGTAAAAGATGCCCGTGGGAAGCCGTAGGATCGTGTGGAGATCGGTGTTTTGCAGTAACTTGCGTCTAACGGTTTCACCGGCACCTCCCTCGAATAAAACATTGTCGGGAACGACAACCGCCGCACAACCTGTCGTCTTCAGCATCGTGCGGATATGCTGAACAAAATTCAGTTGTTTATTCGATGTCGTGGCCCAAAAATCTTGACGGTTATAGGTGAGGTCATCCGTTTCCTGCTCGCCTTCCTCGTTTGTAAAACTCATGCTGCTTTTCTTGCCAAACGGGGGATTGGCGAGAACGTAGTCGACGCTTTTGCCGGACGGAGCGACCAACGCATCATTGGGGGAAACGGCGCCCTCACCGTCGATCTCTCCGATATTGTGCAAAAACATATTCATGAGGCATAGGCGCCTCGTGTTGGCGACGATCTCGTTACCTTGAAACGTGCTGTTCTTCAGGAACGCCTTTTGCTTTTTATCCAGCTGATAGTTTTCGGGAGCGCTGATGAAATCATAGGATGCGAGAAAGAAACCACCGGTTCCGCAGGCTGGGTCAGCGATGGACTTGCCGGGCTCGGGACGAACGCATTCCACCATGACGCGAATTAGGGCCCGAGGCGTAAAATACTGGCCTGCTCCCGATTTGGTGTCCTCTGCGTTTTTCTCGAGCAGTCCCTCGTAGATGTCGCCTTTAACATCGGCGCCCATCGTCACCCATTCAGTCTCATCTATCATATCAATGAGGCGATAGAGCTTTGCGGGGTCCTGAACCTTATTCTGGGCTTTAGTAAAAATCTGGCCGAGCATGCCCTTATGCGATCCAAGCTCTCGCAATAGCGTGACGTAGTGAACTTCAAGCTCCGCGCCCCGCTTCGATTTCAGACTTTGCCAATTGTACTTGTTCGGAACGTCGACGTTGCGGCTGTAGGGCGGCTTGGCATATTCATCAGCCATCTTAAGAAAAATGAGATAGGTCAGTTGCTCCAGATAATCACCATAGCTCACACCGTCGTCGCGCAACGTCGTACAAAAACTCCAGACTTTTGATATGATTGAGGCAGTATTCACGCAGCTTTCCTCCGATTGTTTTTCTTCTTTGCGACGTCTGCGCCTTCTTTTTCGAGTGTCGAGCGACGTAGAAGAATCTCCGCCGGCTCATCCTCTGACTCTTGCGCTACCAATCTCCCGCAAAAAGCTTGGTTGAGAACGCTCTGTCGAAGCGCCTCCGCTCTACTAATTTCTTGATTAAGAGCGAGCTCGGTGCGATCGATTGAGGTTAGTCGTTCGTCAAGAATTCTAACTATCTCTCGCTGCTCTTCGATTGGACAATAGGGGAACGGAAAATTCATTAACTTGTCGCCGTTGATATTAGACTGATTTACGCCATCCGTCTTAACTCGATTTCCGTGACGGCGAGCGATGGGCGAGTTGAGAAACAAGTTGAGATATTGGCTGTCAACAACAGTCGCGATTTGATTGACACGGATAAGATATCCAGCAAACAGAGCGGGACGCTCACCGCGATATACCGCGGTTTTTCCAACTAACTCTGGGCTATTCGTGCGGTTGAATAGGACGTCCCCCTCGGTCAAGCGATATTTAGCAATTTCGGCCTTATCGGATGTGTAAACCAAATCAGACCAGTCAAGTTTCCCGCCCTGTATGTTTCCCATTCTCAACACTGGCACTGAGCCAGCCCCGGCGGACTTAGCTGCCGTACCGTACTCAACGCCGCACGTCATCCAGCCAAGCTTACCCCATATCCAGCAGGCGGGCACCGCTGGCAACTCTGCCAAAGCGGATAGACTGAGGGGCGCAAGAGTTTTCGGCACTCGAAGTTTTTGGCCTTTTTCTAACATCGATTGATAGTGCGAATTGCGCTGCTCTTGTATTCGCGACGAAATAACCTCTCGGCTCTCAGCGGCCGCCGGGTTACAGGCTCGCCACTCAGCCGTTAATCGGCCGTCAAAAGCGCTCGTTAGCAAAGACTGTCTGTAAGCCGAAAGTTTCTGCAGAGCGGTCTCTAAACTGCCAATTCCATAATCGAGCTCCGAAAACAGCTCTTCGATTTTGGCAGAAATCCGCAACTGCTCCTGGATTGGAGGAAGCTTGAATTCCTGGGACTTCACTTGGTCGTCGTTAACGGCCGGATAGCTCACGCCGTACTGAGCACCGGACAGAGCATTTACAAACTGGCGAGAGATGGAATGATAGTAGAGAAGTCGCGGATCGACTGCTTCTGAAGGTCTTAAGACCGAAAATCCGGTTGAAGCGATCTCATTGTCGAGACTTGTTGGAACTGAGGCTATGTTGCGCAAATATGGGCGCACTGTAGCAAATAAAACGTCCCCTGCTTTCACGATCTGCCGAGCCCGCGACGGCGCATCACCAAGCCGAAGGTGCTTGGTATTGGCAATGACGTTTCGCTCATTATCGATACCAGAAATGTCGATGTAGTGTATCTGCCTATCGGGCGCATCGCGCGCGTCAATTTTATCAACGGGAAGCGTGATATCTCCAATGCTACACGACGTCCATCCGGACGGCAGCGGGGTTGCTCTCGTAGGGCTCATGCTGCCAACGCCTCATTTAGTTCTCGGATCACGTTGTCCATCTTCTTTCCAAAGAGCTGGTACATCTTTCCGAGACCGCCCTTCGCGTCGAACGGAGCCATGTCAAGATCATCTTGGTCAAGATGGAACGAATTGACGATGTGGTCACGAATCATTCGCAACCACTCCACCTGTTGTTCATCAAATTTCTCGCCGCCGCCGCTGTGCTTAGCCATGATCCAATTCTGGAAATTGCGACGAACCGTCTCAGAGAACGGCGACACCTTCGCATCGATGCCACACGCGCGGCGTATCAGCGCAACAAGTGCAGTCAGTTCGCTGCTCGGCTGGCTGCCTTTGTATTCATCCAGAACGGCGTAGGCGTGCCAGACGCGCAAGGGTGCGAGGCGTGGCTTATCGAGCTTCAGCCGATCGAATACTTGGCGGATCATGTCATAGGTCAGTTCGGAGCGACGTTGGGGCTGGTTATAAAAGATTGTGAGTGCTTCAATTTCGTCGCGGTTCGCTTCCAAGTACGCGCTAAATTCCTGGCTCACTTTTGTGGCGTTCTCGGCCGCGTTTCCTTCCCACTCTGCACGCAAGACCGTATCGAGGTTTTCGTGGTCGATGACCTGCTCTTTATCACGGCGGATCGATTCCAGGAGATTGACAAGGTCACCATTGAGCATGCTCGAGGCGGCGCCTACCAGCTGCTCGCGCGCTGTGTTCCGGGCTTTTTCATCTGGGTCGGCAGAAGCAGGCAGTTTTCCCAGTTCTCGCGCCTTGGTGTCGATGCGGTCGGGATCAAGCGCGGCCAAAAGCCCGCCGACGATGTCGGCGAGCCCGACCCCTCCCGACTTCTCCTTGATCTGGGCTTGGTCCTTGTCATCGAGAAGCTTGTTCAGCCGCGCCAACCGGCCCGCGAGGGAGCTGACCGTGTCTTCGTCCCTCGCTCCCATCATTACGCCCATAGCGAGGTCCTTCAGCGGGACCGTGGGCTTGGTGATCAGCGGCTCGCTCGCTGTCTTAAGCGATTTGGTGACGCCGATGGCGTCAACAATGACGTAGTGGGTCTTTGCGGTCGCCGCTGAGGGCGTCACCTTCTTGAGATCATCGTAGTCGAGTGTCCGGGTGCCACGACCCTTCATCTGCTCGAAGTAATTGCGGCTCTTGACGTCCCTCATAAAGAGCAAACATTCGAGCGGTTTTACGTCTGTACCGGTAGCGATCATATCGACGGTAACAGCGATGCGTGGATTATAGTCATTTCGAAACTGCGCCAGTACCGATTTGGGATCTTCGGTCGACTGGTAGGTCACCTTCTTGCAAAATTCGTTGCCCTGCCCGAATTCTTCGCGGGCGATCTGGATGATGTCGTCTGCATGGCTGTCAGTCTTCGCGAAAATAAGTGTCTTTGGCGCTTCTTGCCTGCCGGGAAAGATTTCGGGAAGCTTATCCCGGAACGTTCGTAGGATGGTGCGGATTTGATCGGGATTAACAACGTCACGATCAAGCTGAGTGGCCGAATAGGCTTCTTCTTCATCCTGCGTCTCCCAACGCCTTCGCCGGCTCAAGCGCTCCCGTTTTTCGATCTGCTGCTTAGCCTTCAGTGTAGCGCCTTGCTTGGTGCGCTCGGTCTCGATGACGTACACTTCGTTCCCGACGTTGACGCCGTCGGCGACCGCCTTCTCGTGGCTATACTCGCTGACAACATTCTTTCGGAAAAAGCCATAAGTGCGATTGTCCGGCGTGGCGGTGAGACCGATAAGATGGCCATCGTAATACTCCAGCACCTGACGCCACAGGTTATAGATCGAGCGGTGACACTCATCGATGAAGATGAAGTCAAAAAATTCAGGCGGGATCTTTTCGTTGTAGACCACCGGGATGGGTTGGCGCATCGTTACCAGTTCGGCAGGATTAATTTCTTCGGTCGCTTCATCAAGCGGCTGGTCCTTCAGCAGCGAATACATCCGTTGAATGGTGCTGATGCATACTTGACTGTCCTTGGCGAGGAACGACGATTTGAGGCGCTGGACGTTGTAAAGCTCGGTGAACTTGCGGTTGTCGTCGTTGGGCAAGTACGACATGAATTCCTGCTCGGCCTGTTCCCCTAGGTTCTTGGTGTCGACCAGGAATAGGACGCGTTTGGCGTTGGCGAACTTGAGCAGGCGGTAAATCGATGTAATGGCGGTGAACGTCTTGCCCGATCCTGTCGCCATTTGGATCAAGGCGCGTGGACGGTCCTCCTTGAAAGACTTTTCGAGGTTTTGAATTGCTGAAATCTGGCAGTCGCGCAGACCTTGCGGATTGAGTGCCGGAATCTGCTGCAAGCGTGCCCTCAGCGAGAACGGTTGCGTGATCCACTCCTGGATTGTTTCCGGGCGATGAAACGTAAAAACCTCACGCGACCGCGGCTTGGGGTCGCGTCCATCAGTGAACCGAGTAACGACCCCCGTGCTTTCGTAAATGAAGGGAAGTGGCTCCTTGTTCTTGACCCACTTGAGTTGCGCGCTGGCATAGTTGGCGGATTGTTCCTCAACCGTCGTGATCTTATGGCCCCAGTCTTCCGGCTTGGCTTCGATGATCCCAACGGCCTTGCGATCGACGAACAAGGCGTAGTCCGCTGGACCGATATCGGTCTGGAACTCCCGGATTGCAACTCCGAGCCCGGCGTTGAAGTCGACGTTCTTGTTACCCTGAACTCTCCAGCCTGCTTCGATGAGCATGGCATCGATTTTGTCGCGGGCCTTTTGTTCGGGGTTCTGATTTGGCTGTGCCATCTTTGTACTATGCAATAGCGGGCCCATTCGTCCAATGGCCGTACACTCTCTCTGCTTGTGTGCTCGAAGCCACGTTATTAGGACGATAATTTATTGATTATACTGATTAATTCGAAACAACAGACACTCACTACAAATAGCTAGCCCGCTCAAGCGACCGCAGCACCGTCTTCTTTTTCGCCGGTCACGACGATTTTCAGTATACCGTCGGGTCAACGTCGCTGTAAGGCGAGCGCATCGGGCATCGCCTCAACGCTTTCCTGAGTCTTCAAGATCATGGGCATGGCCGTCGGATCGATTTCCCGCTGGTCTGCGGCCGTTGCACGAATCAAAGACGGGCGAAGCGGGCCGAAGCGGCGAACCAAGACAGCCGATGACTAATCCGCGCGATATGCATGTACCGGACCTGCATATTGAGATGCTGAAGCTAAACGCCAGGAATTGCCGCTGATCTGACGAACCAATGCGGGACAGCGCAGCTCTAGACGGACTCAGCCTGATACTTCGCATCTCGATTGTCGAAAGCAGGCCGCGTTCCTTCTAACACATCAAGTACGTGCTTATTGATGACCGAGTTCTCAATGGACCCGCAAGTGTACGTGATCCGATTTCCCTTCGCACGATCAATGGACGAATGGATGATCTGCTCCGCATCACACACCACGGCGATATTCGGGTTGTGAGTGACCATAATGATCTGCCTTCGCTTCTTCACCGTCCGTATTACAGGGATGAGCAGATGGTAGACTGTCTGGTTGTCGAGATTTTCTTCTGGCTGATCAACAATGATCGGCCGGTCGCTTTTGTCGACAAGTAGGTAGAAGACTAATAGCAACGCGCCTCGCTCTCCGGGAGACAATTGGGTCAGGTCTTTACCATCAAGCTTCATAGAGTATTCGGGGATCAGGTAGCCGAATGACCACAGGAAGTCGTAAAGGCCGGACACAGAAGCGCGTTTCCTCAACTGATCACCAACAAGCATCGCGGGCTTCTTTGAGGAACGGAAATCGGTCATTAGATTATCTTCGACAGACTGAACAAAGGCGATGGCCTGAGTAGGATCATTGAAATCACATTCGTCCAGCAGCTCGGCAAGCCGTTGCTCTCCTGCTTCTTTCCCGCAGAACGAGCCGTTCACGCCTTGGCTGATGTACTGATCGAAGAAGTCGCTGCCGAAACCGCGCTGAACGATAGAGCTAACAAAACTGAGCTTGAAACCCTCCTTGATTACAATGCTCTCCTGAATGAGCTTCTGCACAGGCGAGAACAGCTCGGCATACACGTCGCGGATCGAGGCGATACACTTGTGGATACGGTCTGCGACGGCCCGACGATCAGCTCTAGCAGCGTCGATCTCCTTAGGCAGATCGTCCTTCAGGTATGCAAGCTGCGCCTCTAAGTTGCGAAGCGATCCTGCACTATCAGCGGCGCCCTCAATCTCCTTCTTCCGGTTTTCCCATGCGCGCGTCTGCTGAAGGTAAGTCTGATAACGCTTGCTCGGTGCATCGAGTTGGTTCTTGAGCGCCGCGCTCTTTTCTACAATGGCCGCTTGCTTGGGAGGCAAGCCCTCGGCTGCATCGTTGGAAAGCGTTAAATCCACCTTAGCTTTGGCCGCGAGAATTTCACCCTTTCGCAATAGCAGTGGTGCACGATCCACGGCGAACGATACGATTTTCGAAACGTCGAGTTCCACGGCAGCAAATTGAGATGCGCTTTGCTGGAGCTGCGCCTTCACATCGTTCTCAAGGTTCGTAAGCTTGCTCTCCAGCTTGGCGACAACGGCGGCCTTTTCAATAAGCTGTTTCTGTGCCTGGCGCGCAGCGCCAATCTGCTCTTGGATCGCTTGCAATTGCCCAGCCTGATCAGCTAGCTGCGTTTCGATCTTGCCGTAAGCCTCTTTCTGCTCTGGCGTGAGGTTTTCAGGCTTTGGCACATCTTGCGGTTTGCTTGTTTCATGCGCCTGCAGCTCTTTTTTCTTTTCGTTCAGTGCCTCTTCGAGTTGCTTGCGAAAATCAGGCGTTGCCTTCTGCTGCAAATTGGCAATATCGATGTTTACCTGACTGAGCTCTTGCTTGTGTCGTCCCAGCTCTGAGTTGATTTCTTCGGTCTTGTACGCGATTAGCTCTTCAAGGGTATCCTTGTTCAAGCGCTGCGCGTCGGTGATATGAGAGAAGATGACCTTGCGAAGTTCATGCTGAAATGCGCTTCCTTCGTCGACGGAAGTCTCAGTGCAGACGCTTTCTAAATATGTTTGCGGAATATACTTGATTGTCTCGGGACGATTCGTGTCAGGATCTTCTTGAAGATTGTGGGCCGTCTTTGTCCCATCTTCCCAAGTGCCCTCCACCTCAAAGTTTGCCGCCAGCTTCTTCTCGCGAAATTTCTTTTTGTCGAGAAATGAAAAGTCCTCGTAGCGTGTCGTTTCGCCACTCAGCGCTATGATGTCTGCTAATGCGCTCTTACCACTTCCCTTGTTGCCTATGATTGCAACCATGTCATGATTCAGCGCGATATCGCAGTCGAACCAAGTGTCGCTAATATGAGCACCGCCTACCTTTCCGATTTTTATTCTGGAAATAAAGCAGGTCTTGTTGTTCCGTACCCGCTCTAATTTCGGAGGCAACGCACCAATGAAGACTCGGTCTTCCGGCTCATGGATGATCTGCCGCAACCCCATGAAAGTAGGATCGGCTTTGATCCAACAATACCGGTCGGTGGGCTTTGATTGGTGGTCCTTTAGCCGGCCAATTTCATCGTTTGCGTTATGTGAGTCGCTGCCTTTGATGCAGGGCTTTCGTTTCCCAAACCATTGCTTGTAGTCGTCCTGCGAAAATTTTTCGTCCTTCCACAGGAAAAAGTCCGCTTGCTTGCGGTCACCCGAGCCAAGCACATCGCAGCTCTTGACCAGTCCTTCTTTGAAAAGCTTGCTGGTCTTGGGATCAATCGGATCGATGCCACCATACTCGTCGTAAGGAATCCAAACGACAAACTTGTCTTTGAAGGTATCATCGCCACGCAGATGGTCGAGCACGGCGTTAAAGTCTACAGCCACTTCCTCCAGCAAAAATTTTGCATCGTTGTAGCGGCTTCCAATCGACTGCTGCTTGACCTTCAAGCCTCGAATGAATGTTTCGATATCGTCTGGTTTGACTTCGTCGCTGAAGATGATGTGGAAATTGATGCGCGATCCACTGGTGTTGCTTTTGCCTAGAACGACGTTCGTCATGCGGCATTCTAATATCGGCAATAGTTTCTTCGTTTTCAGCTTTGCCAAGGCGTCACGGTAGGCTTCGTTACCATCGACCCCTTCATGCGGGTCGGCGAGCTTCGCCCGTAGTTGCTTGTAACCGTCGACCGAAAAATAGTCGTTGATGCCAATGACGGCGCAATCGGAATTACCGAGCTGAATAATAAAGCTCGGCCAGTCGCCTTTGAAATTGTGCGAGACGGGGCTGTGGACGTGCAGGTCCCATTTTCGCCATTCAGCGCCGCGCGAGTGAAGAGGATTATTCGGGGCTGTCTCCATTGTTCACGGCCGGCATACGGGACGCGCAGTCGCCAGAAAGGACCGGTCGTCAGGGAATAGCTCTTAGATAGCGCATTTGTAGGAGCCGAACCAGCGCTAGAAAAATCGGCTGGCCGCAACGACCGTTATATCGCGGATCATGTGCCAATCATGTGCCATGTAGAAAATTGGAATGGGCGGCACGCAGTTGTACGAACAAGTCGCAACCCATTGATCAAATTGACATTATTGAGGAATAAGCGGTAACACTTGGAAATGGGCTGCAATACATGAAAAAGCCCGCCATCGGCGGGCCATCTCACTGATATCGCTATCAAATCTTGGTTGCGGGGATAGGATTTGAACCTATGACCTTCAGGTTATGAGCCTGACGAGCTACCGGGCTGCTCCACCCCGCGATAAACCATTGCGCGCCTTCAAAAAACGAACCCGAAACGAATCTGGCCAACGCCCGAGGGCGCCGATCAATCCGGTTCGGAGGCTTCCTGAGAAGGCAACCCGGGCAAGGCCCTGGGTGCGAGGGGTATGTACCAACGCAGGCCCGGTTTGGAAAGGGCCGCGGGCCATCTTTTCAGGATTTTATGACGGCCGGAGGCGCATTATCGCCCGAAACTGCCGCCGCATGGCCCGCTCTTGCCAGAAAGTCCGCAAAAGCCCAGCCTCGGATCACGAGAAGCGGGGAACACCATGGACCAGTCTCTGAAAAGCTCCGGGCGCCATGCCCTGGAGCAGGCCTTTCATCGCATGATCGAGCTGTCCCGCACCATGCCGGCGCCGACGCTCAAGGAACGCCTCGATCGGCTGGGGCGGCTGCGCGCGGCGATTTCGGACAACGAGGCCGGCTTCAGTCAGGCTATTTCCGCGGATTTCGGCCATCGCTGCGCCACCGAGACCGCGATCGCCGAAACCCTGCTGGTGCTCGGCGAGATCAAACATGCCGTAAAACACCTCAAGGCCTGGATGGCGCCGCAGCGGATTTCGACCGCGCTGCAGTTCCTGCCGGCGAAAAACCGGCTGATGCCGCAGCCGGTCGGCGTCGTCGGCATCATCGCGCCGTGGAATTATCCGTTGCAGCTGACGCTGGCGCCGGCGGTGGCCGCGCTTGCCGCGGGCAACCGGGTGATGATCAAGCCGAGCGAGTTGGTGCCCCGGTTTGCCGCGCTGCTGCAGCAGGTGGTCGGCACCAAATTCGACGCCACCGAGATGATGGTGACGGATATCGACGATGAGCTTTCGCAGGCTTTCGCCGCGTTGCCGTTCGACCATCTGATGTTCACCGGCTCGACCCGGGTCGGCCGCCTGGTCGCGGAGGCCGCCGGCCGCAACCTGACCCCGGTGACGCTCGAACTCGGCGGCAAATCGCCCGCCATCGTCGACCGCTCCGCCAATCTCGACGAGGCGGCCGAACGTATCGCCTATGGCAAGCTGCTCAACGCCGGCCAGACCTGCATCGCGCCTGACTATGCGCTGGTCCCCGAGGCTTTGGTGCAGGATTTTGCCGACAGGCTGCAGAACCACATGCGGCGCATGTACGGCATCGATCCCGATAACGGCGACTATACGTCGATCGTCTCCGAGCGGCATTATGCGCGGCTCGAAGGCCTGGTCGCCGATGCCGCCGCAAAGGGCGCGCGGGTGTTGCAGCCCGCAAGGCCCGACCACCCCGCCTGGAAATCGAAACGCAAATTTCCGCCAACCATCGTTGTCGGCGCAACGCCGGGCATGACGATCATGCAGGAAGAAATCTTTGGGCCGGTGCTGCCGATCGTCGCCACCAAGGACGCCGCGGAGCCGGTTTCCTACATCAACAAGCGCGACCGGCCGCTGGCGCTGTACTGGTTCGGCAGGGATGCCGCGGCGCGCGACGATGTGTTGTCACGTACGATCTCGGGCGGCGTCACCGTCAACGATTGCCTGTTCCACTTCACCCAGATCAATCAGCCGATGGGCGGCGTCGGCGCTTCCGGCAGCGGCGCCTATCACGGCGAATGGGGTTTTCGAGCCTTAAGTAAATTGAAGCCGGTGTTCTACCGCTCGCCGTTCAACCGGTTGGCCGATCTTTATCCGCCCTACGGCGCCAGGATCGCGCGGCTGCAAAAGCTGCTGCGGTTCATGTCGTAATATTTTCAAGTCGATCAGGCATGCGACCAATGCGCCGAAGGGGCGGAATTCGGGGGGACGAACTGTGACCGAGCTATTGGATTTCATCGTGGTTGGCGGCGGCTCCGGAGGCTGCGCGGTGGCGGGCCGTCTCTCCGAGGATTCGCGGAGCTCCGTGGCGCTGCTGGAAGCCGGCGGCAGGAACGACAATTGGGTCGTCACCACGCCGGGCGCGCTGGTGCTGATGGTCGCCGGGAAGGTCAATAACTGGGCTCTCGAGACGGTGCCGCAGGCCGGCCTCAACGGCCGGATCGGCTATCAGCCGCGCGGCAAGGGGCTCGGCGGCTCGTCCGCCATCAACGCGATGGTCTATATTCGCGGCCACAGAAACGATTACGACCAATGGGCCTCGCTCGGCAACAGCGGCTGGTCGTATGCCGACGTGCTGCCCTACTTCAAGCGTTCGGAAGACAATGCCGACTTTGACGGCGAATATCACGGCAAGGGCGGCCCGCTTGCCGTCAACAAGTTGCGATCCGACAATCCGGTGCAGCAAAGCTTTCTGCAGGCGGCGCGGGAGGCGCAATTCCGCATCCGCGAAGATTTCAACGCCGAGGAGCAGGAGGGTCTCGGGATCTATCAGGTGACGCAGAAGAACGGCGAACGCTGGAGCGCCGCGCGCGGCTACGTCCATCCGCATATGGCAACGCGCGCCAATCTGCGCGTCGAGACCCATGCGCAGGCGACGCGCATCCTGTTCGAAGGCAAGCGCGCCGTCGGCGTCGAATACCGTCAGGGCAAGGAGCTTCGCCGGCTGCGCGCGCGCCGCGAGGTGATCATCGCATCCGGGGCGTTTCAGACGCCGCATCTGCTGATGCTCTCCGGCGTCGGCGACGGCATGCTGCTGGCAAGACACGGCATCGCAACGGCGCATCATCTGCCCGGCGTCGGGCAAAACCTGCAGGACCATCCGGATTTCATCTTCGGCTACACGTCCGACAGCCCGCACTTTACCGGCGTTTCATTGCGCGGCCTGCCGCGGATATTTCGCGCCATCGCACAGTACCGGCGCGAACGCCGCGGGCCGATGACGTCCAACTTCGCCGAATGCGGCGGCTTCCTGAAGACCCGGCCGGACCTTGACCTGCCGGACATCCAGCTGCATTTCGGCATGGCCATGGTCGACGACCACGGCCGCAAGCGCCACTGGGGCAGCGGCTTCTCCTGCCACGTCTGCCTGCTGCGGCCGAAGAGCCGCGGCAGTGTCTCGCTGCACGACTCCAACCCGACACAGCCGCCCGTGATCGATCCGAATTTCTTCGGCAATCCGGACGATCTGGAATCGATGGTCGCGGGCTACAAGACCACGCAGCGGCTGATGCAGGCGCCCGCGCTGAAAGCACTGCAGAAAAAGGCAATGTTTACGGCAGATGTCCGCACCGACGACGATATCCGCGGCATCCTGCGCGCCCGCGTCGACACCGTGTACCACCCGGTCGGCACCTGCAAGATGGGCGTCAACGATCCCATGGCTGTGGTCGATCCCAAGCTGAAGGTGTACGGGCTTGAAGGATTGCGCGTCGTCGACGCGTCTATCATGCCGACCCTGATCGGGGGCAACACCAATGCGCCCACCATCATGATCGGCGAAAAGGCCGCCGACATGATCAAGGCGGAGATGCGCGCGAATTAGTAGCCCGGATGGAGCGTAGCGCAATCCGGGACGGCGTGCCTATTGAAAGGGTGACCCCGGATTGCGCTGCGCTCCATCCGGGCTACAGTAACGGATCGAACCTTCAAAAATCATCCAACACAACGGGAGTAATACAGTGGATCTTGGGATCAAAGGCCGCCGCGCTTTGGTGTGCGCCTCCAGCAAGGGATTGGGGCGCGCCTGCGCCGCGGCGCTGGCCGCCGAAGGCGTGCACGTCACGATGACCGCGCGCGGCACTGAGGCGCTGGCCAAAGCCGCGGAGGAAATCCGCAAAGCCAATCCGGCCATCACCGTGACCGAAGTCGCCGGCGACATCACCACGCCTGCGGGCCGCGAAGCCGCGCTAAAGGCCTGTCCCGATCCGGATATTCTGGTCAACAACGCGGGCGGGCCGCCGCCCGGCGATTTCCGCAACTGGACCCGCGACGACTGGATCAAGGCGATCGACGCCAACATGCTCACCCCGATCGAACTGATCAAGGCGACGGTCGACGGCATGATGTCGCGCAAGTTCGGCCGCATCGTCAACATCACGTCGGCCGCGGTGAAGGCGCCGATCGAGGTGCTGGGATTATCCAACGGCGCGCGCGCGGGCCTCACCGGCTTCGTCGCCGGCTTGTCGCGCAAAACCGTGATCGCCAATGTGACCATCAACGGTCTGCTGCCCGGACCTTTCGACACCGAGCGGCTGCGCGGACCGGTGGCGAAGATGGAGGCGGAAAAGCGCGGTATTACCATCGATCAGTTGATGGCCGACCGCGCAAAACTCAATCCGGCCGGCCGCATCGGCGACCCCGAAGAATTCGGATATGCCTGCGCGTTCCTGTGCGGCGCGAGAGCAGGCTTCATCACCGGACAGAACATCCTGCTCGATGGCGGCGCGTTCCCCGGCACGCTGTAGTCAGCGAACTGCGTGTAGCCCGCCAGCACCGGTGGCGCCGGCGCACCGACTCCCGGATTTCGCGGCGGGCGCGCGTTCGCGCGGCCCGTGGCTTCATCCGGGCTACGGGTTTTATCTCACCGGCGTGGTCCGCTCGTCGGCCCAGCTCCGGCCGAAGGCGCCGAGGCCTTCGGCCAGCAGATCGCCCAGCATCGGCTCGCCCAGCAGAGTGCGCACGACGTGCCGGTCGCGGGTATCGGCCGCCTCGCGTCGAAGATCCGTCCATTCCTCGATGCTGCCGTCGCCGCGGCCAAGCCGCATCAGCGCGATCAGATCGAGCTGCTCGTCTTCCGTGAGCGCGTTGATGAAGCCGGTGATCTCGCGCACCACCGGATCGCTGCCGTTGTCTTCCAGCACGTCGATCATGCCGTCATCGGTGGCGTTGGAGCCGGAATCCGGATCGGTGGGCGCATCCTTGACATCGAACTCCCGTGCCTTCTCGATCAAAAACCCGACCTTTTCGGCCGAAATCGCTAGTTCTGGCATCGCGCGCTCCTTGGTATGCAGCCCCGATAACGCACGGAACGCTCCGATGATCCATTGCGCGGGCGTTCGGAAACCAGCATCTTCGACGCAAGAAACGAGTTAAGGAAACGTCGGATGCACTGGAGCGTCGGCAAGGTCAAGATCACGAAGATCGTAGAGCTTGAGACGGTCGGCAGCACGCGTTTCATCCTGCCGCTGGCCAGCAACGAGGAAATCCGGAAATCACCGTGGCTGATCCCGCATTTCGCGACCGAAGAGGGCCGGCTCAAAATGTCGATCCATTCGCTGGTGCTCGAAACGCCCTCGCGCAGGATCGTGGTCGATACCGGCCTCGGCAACGACAAGCAAGGCCGTAACGTGCCGACCTGGAATAACCGGAAAGGCCGGTTCCTCGAAACCCTGACCGAGGCAGGCTTTGCGCCCGACAGCATCGACACCGTGCTGTGCACGCATCTGCATGTCGACCATGTCGGCTGGAACACCAGGCTGGTCGGCGGCCAATGGGTGCCGACCTTCGCCAATGCGCGCTATGTGTTCGGCAGGATCGAATACGAGCATTGGCGGGATTTTAGCGAGGAAGCCGACAAGGTCGCGGTGTTCAATGACTCCGTAAAACCCGTCGTCGACGCCGGGCAAGCCGACCTCGTAGCCAGCGATCATCGTCTGACCGATGAAATCGCCCTGATCCCGACGCCCGGCCACAGCCCGGGCCACATGAGCCTTCACATCAAATCGGACGGCGAGCAGGGCCTGCTCACCGGCGATGTCGCCCATCATCCCTGCCAGATGGCGCATCTGGACTGGTCATCGACCGCGGATTCCGATTCCATCCGGTCCGCCGCCACCCGGCGCGAACTGTTCCTACGCTTCGCCGACACGCCAACGCTGGCGATCGGCGGACATTTCAACGCCGGATACATCAAGCGCGACGGCGACGCCTTCAAGTTTGTCGCTGCCTAGCAGCCCTGCAGCGCAGGGCAGTTGAATTTCTCCGCGCTCTGTTCCATGAAGCACCCAAGCAAACAAACCGTACAGGGAGTGATCCAAGATGAAGCTTGTTCGATACGGCGCGATCGGCCAGGAAAAGCCCGGACTGATCGACAAATCCGGCCAGTTGCGCGATCTGTCTGCGCAAATAAAGGACCTCAATGGCGAGGCCTATTCGCCGGCGTCGCTGACCAAGCTTGCAGGCCTCGAACCATCAAAACTTCCCGCTGTCGATGGCAAGCCGCGGCTTGGCCCGCCCGTCACCGGCATCTCGAAATTCGTCGCCATCGGCCTCAACTATGTCGATCATGCCAAGGAAACCGGCTCGGCGATTCCGACCGAGCCGATCTTCTTCCTCAAGGCCAATACTGCGCTCAGCGGCCCGAACGATAACATCGAGAAGCCGCGCGGCTCGACCAAGCTCGACTGGGAAGTCGAGATCGCCGCCATCATCGGCACCCGCGCAAAATATGTCTCGGAGGCCGACGCGCTCAACCACGTTGCCGGCTATTGCGCCTGCAACGACGTGTCCGAGCGCAATTTCCAGATCGAACGTCTGGGGCAATGGACCAAGGGCAAGTCGCACGACACCTTTGGCCCCGTTGGTCCGTGGCTGGTCACCAAGGACGAAATCCCGGATGTGCAAAAGCTGTCGATGTGGCTGGACGTCAACGGCCAGCGCCGCCAGACCGGCTCGACCGCGACCATGATCTTCACCATGGCGAAATGCATTTCCTACGTCTCGCAATTCCTGACGCTGCTGCCGGGCGATATCGTCACCACGGGAACGCCGCCCGGCGTCGGCACCGGCATGAAGCCGCCGACCTTCCTCAATGTCGGCGACGTGGTCACGCTCGGCATCGAGGGACTGGGCGAGCAGCGGCAGGAAATCGTCGCGGCGTGAGAGCGCGGCGCACGCACCACCGTCCTGAGGTGCTCGCCGTTTCACGGCGAGCCTCGAAGGATGGCCACAAACGACTCGCGGCGATCCTTCGAGACGCCGCGCAAGTGCGCGGCTCCTCAGGATGACGGTAGTGAACGATTGAAACGACTTTAACAGGACATTCCCATGAAGCTCATCTTTTCCCCGTCCTCGCCGTTTGTCCGCAAGGTGCGCATCGCCGCGATCGAACTCGGGCTGATCGACAAGATCGAATTCCTTCCGACGACGGTCGCCCCCGGCCAGCCGAACGACGACTATGCACGCATTACGCCGCTGAAAAAACTGCCGGCGCTGATCCTCGACAACGGCGACGTCATCCTGGATTCCTATGTCATCGCCGAATATCTCGATGAACTTGCCGGCGGCGGAAAGCTGATTCCGGCGTCCGGCCCGACGCGGTGGAAAGTAAAAAGCGATCATTCCCTGCTGCAGGGCATGCTGGATTCGATGCTGCTCTGCCGCTACGAAAAAGCGGTGCGGCCGCAAGGGCTGCAGTGGCAGGCGTGGACCGACGATCACTGGAACCGCGCCTGGCAGGGCATGGCGCGCTTCGACAAGCAGGCCGACGTGCTGTCGCGGCCGCTCGATATCGTGCAGATCGGCCTGGTTTGCGTGCTCGGTTATGCCGATTTCCGCTTCGCCGATTGCGGCTGGCGCAAGGCCTATCCCAATCTCGACGCCTTCCATGAAAAAATGCTGGCGCGGCCCTCGGTGAAGATTTCGCTGCCGCCGCCGACGTGAACTTTACTCGAACAGATTCGGCGTATGGTTCACCACCGCGCCCTCGATCGCGAGCATTTTCAGCTTGGTGGTGACGCCGCCATTGGCGGAAAATCCGCCGGGCTTGCCGCCGGCGGCGAGCACGCGGTGGCACGGCACCACGATCGGACACGGATTGCGCCCGAGCGCCTGGCCGACGTCGCGCGCAAGTTCAACGCCGCCGAGCTGCTTGGCGATGTCGCCATAGGTCAGCGTCTTGCCCGGCGGAATCCTGCGCGCGATGTCATAGACGCCGCGATTGAATTCCGGAACGCCGCCCAGATCGAGCACGACGTCGGACAGATCGTTCGGCTTGCCTGCAAGCAACGCGACGATGCCATCGATCGCGCGTTGCACCTCGGCTGATGGAGGCGCTTCGGCGATGTCGCCATAGCGCTGGCGGATCCGCGCGCGGGTCTTGTCCTCGCTGGACATCGGCAGCTGTACCGCGTTGATGCCGTGCTCGCCCCACGCGATGCCGCAGCGGCCGATCGCGGTGTCGAATATTGCAAAATGGTGGGTCATGGCTGGCTCCATGTCTTCAACGTTATGTGCTTCAACTTGATCGCTGCGTGAAACATAGGCTTGGAGATTCTTGCTTTCCACCCGGTTTCCGGTTGTTTCGTCGCGAATGCGGGAACCCATACTCCGTGTGGTCTCGTTTTAGCCAATCGGTTGCATCATTCGCTTTTGTCTCTGGCGCCAGGGGTTATGGGTCCCCGCTTCGCGGGGACGACGACGGCAGGTCTTGCGTTAAATTTTTGATCTACAGCTTCAAACAGCCAAGCTTGCGCGTTCTCGCGGCGCAGTGCGTCCGAGGTTTGCCGGTCCCTCGCAAATCCAAGCGAGGGTGTGGAGCGGCGGGAGGCGCCAGGGCACCAACGGGCACCCTTAGAGGCGGGATTAACGTACCCACCTCGCGCGGCAAGGCACCGCGCGCGCCCAAGGCTAGGCGCAGCGCCTCCCGGCGCTCCACCGGCCACCAGGTCTTCCGCTCCCGCGGCATTCATGAACTGCCGTGGGACCTAAAGCCTGATTAAGGAATTAAGTCTAAATGCCGGACATGTCAACCCCCGATTGCACATTTTTGTGGAAGCGGCGATTTCCTGCGCTGCCGGCATGTGCCGAATTCGAAAACCGCGATGATTCCCAACACCACGCATCCGATGTTCGAACAGGCGCCGCACAGGTTCGGCGAGATCGTGCTGTAGTGTCTGGCGGAGCCGTAGCCCGTATGGAGCGCAGCGGAATGCAGGACCGTCCCGCACTATTAATCCCGGATTACGCTGCACTCCACCCGGGCTACAATGCCGAAAAATGGTACTGGGAAATCGCAATGAAAAAAACCTCATCATTCCTTCTCGCCGTTACCTTGGGATTCGTGTACGCCTTGCCGGCGCTTGCCGCGCCGGACGAAAAACTCAAGGCCGCCGCGGAAGCGGCTCAGCCGGCGCTGATCGACACGCTGCGCGACATGGTGCTGATCGAATCCGGCAGCGGCGACGTCGAGGGCCTCAAAAAGATGGCCGACTTCACCGAAGCGCGGCTGAAGGCGCTGGGCGCCAAGACCGAGCGGCGCAAGACCACGCAGGGCGCCGGTGCCGACATGGTGATCGGCACGTTCGAGGGCAGCGGCAACAGGAAGCTGATGCTGATCGGCCATATGGACACCGTCTATCAGAAGGGCGTGCTCGCGACGCAGCCGTATCGCGTCGACGGCAACAGGATTTACGGACCCGGCATCGCCGACGACAAGGGCGGTCTCGCGGTGATCCTGCATGCGTTGAAAATCCTGGGCGACGCCGGCTGGCGCGATTACGGAAAACTGACGGTGTCGTTCAATCCCGACGAAGAGGTCGGCTCGATCGGCTCCGGCGAAATCATCGCCGAGTTGGCCGATCAGCACGATGTGGTGCTGTCGTGCGAGCCGACCGCGGCTGCGCCTGCGGCGAGAAACGATGCGCTGCTGCTTGGCGCCAGCGGCACCGCGACCGGGATCATGGAGGTGAAGGGCCGCGCCTCGCACGCCGGCGCGGCCCCGCAGCTCGGCCGCAACGCGCTGATCGAACTCGCGCACCAGCTGATGCAGACCGCCGACATCGCCCAGTCGATTCCCGGCACGCAGTTGAACTGGACCACGGCGCAGGCCGGCACCGTGCGCAACCAGATCCCGGAAAAGGCCGCCGCCGGCGCTGACATCCGCCTCACCATTCCCGGCGGCCTGGCAAAACTGCAGGCCGCGCTGAACGAGAAGGTAAAGACAAGACTCGTTCCCGACACCGAGACCACGGTGACGATCGAGCCGGGCCGGCCGCCCTTTGTCGCCAGCGAGGCCGGCCGCGCGCTGGCGCGTGAGGGACAGGCGATCTATGCCGAGATCGGGCGCACGCTCGATATCGTCGAGATGACCGGCGGCGCCACCGACGCCAGCTTCGCCAACCGCAGCGGCAAGGCGGTCGTGGTCGAAAGCTTTGGGCTTGCCGGATTCGGCTATCACGCCCGCGACGAATACATCGACACCGGCTCGATCGTTCCGCGACTCTATCTGATGACACGGATGCTGGTGGAATTGGGGAAGAAGAAGTGACAGTTCATCGGACTACACGCACACCGTGCCCCGGACGCAGAGACAAGACAAGCGAGTGACAAGCGAAGGGCCTAAAGACGTCGAGTTCACCGACTATCATTGAATGGAAATGACTTCCGACGATCAGGAACGGCAAATGGCCAGGAAACTCACAAAACAGCTCGCGCCCATGCACCCCGGTGAAGTTCTCCGGGAAGAATTTTTGGTCCCGCTCGAAATGTCGGCTGGCGCGCTTGCGAGGGCCTGCGGCGTGCCCCGAACGCGCATCGAGCGGCTTGCAAACGAGGAAACCGGCGTGACCGCGGACACCGCGCTCCGGCTCGCCAAGGCTTTCGGGACGACGACGGCGATGTGGCTCAACCTGCAGAACGACTACGACGTCCAGATCGCGGAACGTGAGATCGGCAAAGACCTTGCGAAGATAGAGCCGGTGACTGGCCGGGCCGCTTGAGTAAGCTGCAGGCCTTAATGCAGCGAAACAGTTCAGAACCGGAACCGGGATTTCGCTGCTCTATTTGGGGTTGACCGCGCCCCACGCTTCGGGTTAACTTTTGAATTCGGAATTCCGTATTCCAACCGGCGCCGCGCATGATCCCTCTCGATCCCCTCCCCAACCTGATCGACCAGGTCTATGGGCGCATTCTGGAAGGGATCACCGACCGCACGCTGCCGCCGGGGCACCGTATCCGCCAGAACGAACTCGCCGAAAGGCTCGGCGTGTCGCGCCAACCGGTCAGTCACGCGCTGCATCTGCTGCACCGGCAGGGTCTGGTCGCCGAGAGCGGCCGCAAGGGGTTTGAGGTCACGCAGCTCGATCCCTTGCGCATCCGCCAGCTCTATGAGGTGCGCGGCGCGATCGATGCGCTGGCAGCAAGGCTCGCCGCCCGGCGCGTCAAGGCCGATGCTGCGGGGCGCGCGCATCTCGAGGCGGCGCTGCACGCCGGCTGCGCCACCGGCAGTGCGACGCCGCTGGCGCAGCTGATCGCGCTCGACGTGGATTTTCACCGCGCGATCTATCGGCTTTCCGGCAATCCCGCGATCGAGGAAATGATCGCGCCGCAGTGGCCGCATATGCGCCGGTCGATGGCGACCGTGCTCGCCGAACTGAATTACCGCAACCTTGCCTGGGACGAACACGAAACCATCGCCGCGCATATCCTGTCGGGCAATGCCAGGGCCGCGGAGGCTTCTGCGCTCGCGCATGCGCAGAGCGCGGGACGAATGACGGAAGAACGGCTGCAGACGCCGGACAAGGCGGCGTGACAACCATCATGCCCGGCCTGGTGCCGGGCATCCACGTCTTTTCTTGATCCAAGAAGACGTGGATGGCCGGGTCAAGCCCGGCCATGACGAACTTCAATTCGAAAAAACCAAAGGAGGAAACCCCATGAAGCTCACCCAGCAACAGATCGACGATTTCCACCGCGAAGGCTGGCTGTTTCTCCCTGAACTGTTCAGCCCCGAGGAGGTCGCGCTGCTGGCGCGCGAGGCGGTCAGCATCTACGACACCGACCGGCCCGAAGTGTGGCGCGAGAAGAGCGGCGCGCCGCGCACCGCGTTTGCCGCGCATCTCTACAACGAGGCGTTCGGGCTGCTCGGCGCGCATCCGCGCATGATCGATCCGGTCGAGCAGATCTTTGGCGAAAAAGTCTACATGCACCAGTACAAGATCAACGCCAAACACGCCTTCACCGGCGACGTCTGGCAATGGCACCAGGACTACGGCACCTGGAAGCGCGACGACGGCATGCTGCAGCCCAAAGCGATGAACATCGCGGTGTTCCTCGACGAGGTGATGCATATCAACGGCCCCTTGATGCTGGTGCCGAAGAGCCAGACCGCCGGCGACCTCAAGGCCTCGCACGACCTCGAAACCACATCGTATCCGCTGTGGACGCTGGACGAGGCCACGGTGACGCGGCTGGTGAAGGAAGGCGGCATTGTCGCGCCGACCGGCAAGGCCGGCGGCATGCTGATGTTCCACGGCAACCTGGTGCACGGCTCGGCTGGCAACATCACGCCGTATCCGCGCAAGATCGTCTATCTTACGCTCAACGCGGTTTCCAACTACATCCGCACCCCAACCCGGCCGGAGTACATCGCGCATCGCGATTTCACGCCGATCCAGACGGTGGATGACGACGCGCTGCTGCGGCTTGCGCGGGCGCAGCGGCAGGCGGCGGAGTAAGCGGCGTGCCCCGGACGCAGCGCAGCGCGTAGCACTTGCGAAGCGGTGCGCTGCAGAGCCGGGGCCCATGCCGCGCACACCGTGTTAATGGGTCCCGGCTCTGCGGTGCATCACCAAGAGGTGCCGCACCGCGTCCGGGACACGCTGAAATCTGATCGGATCAATCTCCCATGAACCTCCACCACCTCCTGCAAGCGCGCCGCGCCGCCGGCAAACCCGTCCGCGTCGCCTTGATCGGCGCCGGCAAGTTCGGCTCGATGTTTCTGTCGCAGGTGCCGCATACGCCCGGGCTCGAGGTGCCCGTCATCGTCGATCTCGATCCGGAGCGCGCGCGCGAGGCCTGCCGCACCGTCGGCTGGGATGATGCGCGCATATCGGCGACCAAATTCACCGAGGACGGCGCTGCGGCTGCGCCCGGCAATATCGACGTGATCGTGGAAGCCACCGGCAATCCCGCGGTCGGCATCCGCCACGCCCGCGCGGCGATCAAGGCCGGCAAACATATCGTCATGGTCAATGTCGAGGCCGACGTGCTGGCGGGACCGCTGCTCGCCGAAGAAGCGCGCCAGGCCGGCGTGGTCTATTCGCTGGCCTATGGCGACCAGCCGGCGCTGACCGCCGAGATGGTGGACTGGGCCCGCGCCACCGGATTCCACGTCGTCGCCGCCGGCAAGGGTACCAAGTATCTGCCGGCCTACCACGACGTGACGCCGGCGGGCGTCTGGGGCCACTACGGCCTGACCGCCGGCGAGGCGCAGTCCGCCGGCATGAACCCTCAGATGTTCAATTCGTTTCTGGACGGCACCAAATCCGCCATCGAGATGGCGGCGATCGCCAATGCCACCGGGCTCGACGTGCCCTCGGGCGGCCTCAAGTTTCCGCCCTGCGGCGTCGATGACCTGCCGCATGTGATGCGCCCGCACGCGGCGGGCGGCGTGCTGGAAAAGTCCGGCGTGGTAGAAGTGGTGTCCTCGCTGGAGCGCGACGGCCGGCCGGTGTTCCGCGACTTGCGCTGGGGCGTCTATGTGGTGCTGGAAGCGCCGAACGATTACGCCGCGGACTGTTTTAGGCAATATGGCCTGAAGACCGACGCCTCCGGGCGCTATGCGGCGATGTACAAGCCGTATCATCTGATCGGGCTGGAGCTGAACATCTCGGTTCTGTCGGCGGCATTGCGCGGCGAGCCGACCGGACAGCCGCATGATTTCCGCGGCGACGTCGCGGCGGTCGCCAAGCGCGATCTCCGCGCGGGCGAAATGCTCGACGGCGAAGGCGGTTACACCGTGTGGGGCAGACTGATGCCGGCGGCGGCGAGCCTCAAAGCCGGCGCGCTGCCGATCGGGCTGGCGCACCGGGTGAAGCTGAAGAACGACATCGCCCATGGCGCGGTGGTGCGGTGGAATGATGTGGAGATCGATGCAGGCGCCGATGCGGTCGCGACACGGCGCGCCATGGAGCAGCGGTTCGGCGGGGTGGCGAAAATAAAACAAAGCGCTTAAGCTGCAGCGGCCTTTAAGCAGCGCGTCGTTCCCTTCAGCAAGCCCTTTCGATCGTGAAACGACCCCGCAACGGCGGGTTCATATTCCTGTAATGGTAATGGCGCCGGATTGTCGAGCGAACTCGTTCTCGCCGGCCCAACTGCAATTCGATCGAGAGGACAGCACGATGAGTTCAGACCAGAACAACCGCGGACTCGAAACCATTCCGTTCCAGATTGTGAACCAGTCGGGACTCGATGCGAAATTGTACATATGGATTCAGGGCATCATCCCGGGCAGTTCGCCCAACGAGTACGTCTATGTCAACGACCTCAAGGGCAACGTCGCGGACGTGCCGAAAAACTCTGCAAAGACCACGCTATCGATGTTGCTCCCCGGCAAGGATACGACCATCGCGCTTCCTCGCCTGGTGGCGTTGCGCGTCTACCTGTCGTTCGGCGAACAGCTTTTCACGAATACCTCGGCCGAGGGCAATCCCACCTCTCCGAGCGCCTGGAGTCCCGATGATCCGGTGCAAGGCGGCAATTACGCCAAATTGTGGGACTATTTCGAGCTTACCTGGACGCAAGACAATCCCACCACAACTTCGCTTGGCGCAAATCTCACCCAGTTGGACTTTTTCGGGCTGCCGTTGCAGCTCGACAATTACGGTTACCAGCCTGATCTGAAGACAAAGGAGCACCTGAAAACCGGTTTTGAGGGCAATGCACGAAGCGTCATATTCAAGGCGATCAACGACCTCCCCAAGCCCTGGAGCGACCTCGTTGTATCCGATGTGAACAAAGCATTTGTTGGCATTCCGCTGCGGATTTTTTGCCCCTACCACGGCATGGAGCTCGGCCTGTTTCCCAAGAACCAGCTTGAAGCCTACATCGACCGGGTCTGGACCTATTACGCGGGCAAGGACCTTCATGTCATGGTATCCGGCGGCGATTACACGGGCCGTGTCCACAATGACGGATCGAACAAGGGCCTGTTTGTATTCGAGCCGAAAAACGATTCCGGATTAAAGCCGGTCATGATCAGGAATCCGAACACCAACAGCCGTCCAGGGTTCGTATCGGGATCCAAGGATGTGTACGAATGCCAGGTCCAGCTTGATATCGTCGGGACCGAGCCATTCCCGGCGGACGCTACCGATATCGCCCGAGACCTTGGCGCTGGATTCCTGCGATCGACCTTGGCACAAGGCGGCGGCGGCGGCGTAAATCTCGACAGCTTGCCGTTGTGCGATCAGACCGCGCAATATTTTGCGCATGAGCCGATCAACATGTACGCGTCCATTCTACATAAAAACGCGATACTGCAGAAGGCCTACGCATTCGGTTACGACGACGTCTGCGGACAGAGCAGCGTCGGTATCACCAAGAACCCGACGGAGCTGGTGCTGACGGTGCATCCAGTCAAGAGCTGAGACCCGCATCGCGGTCGAAATCCTGCACGAACAGCTGGATAAAAAGGAAGAAGAGTTCATGAGCAAGTTTACGTTCCAGATCATGAACAACAGAGGCGACGAATCGCAGCTTATTCTGCTGCTGACGGCGACAAGCGATACCGGGCTCGAGGGCATCGAACTCGGGAAATCGACGTCAGTAGCGGACTTCTTTTCCCGCAATCCGTCGCATTCGTTTGCTGCGGACACCCTTGTCGGCAGCCGGTTGTATGTCGGATATGGGACGATGCCGCCGGCGCCCGACCCGAATAGTACGCAGTACTATGGCTGGATCGAATTCAGCAGGAATGAGACCGACAAGGGCGTGTGGCTGAACCTGTCGAACGTCGATATCGTCGGACTGCCGCTTACGCTGAGCGGCAAGTTGGCGGACGATGGCAGCCCGTTCTCGCTGGGATACAAGACGTCGGTGCAGGATATCATCGCCGACATGAAGACGCGCGCCCTGACAAGACAGGACCCGGCGGTGCTCAAGGACTGTGGCGGCGGCAGAATCAAGATCGTCGCCCCCAACATCCAGTTTCCGTTTTACCGGGGCTACGACGATTATCTGAATACATTGACGACGGCGGGCGCCGAACTGACGATCAAAACCGATACGCCGATCGGCGAAGCGGCCAAGACGTTCACGGGAGCCTTTACCAAGGGCAGATACCGGGACCTGGCCGATACCGGCCCGATCCTCACCCTCACCTCCGGTTCTGACACATTCCAGATTCTGAAGAATCAATTCACGACGGAATTCCTCTATCGCTGCGATGGCGGCACCATCGTTTTCAAGGGAACGACATTGCCGCAGAACCGTCCCGATCACGCCGGACACGACGCCTCGGCCGTCTACACCAACTCGCTGTTTCGAAATCTCTGCATCGGCGTCAATGAGGGGTACTTCACCGCGACCGGCCCCAACGACAGTACGAAGTTTTCGTCGGACAAGCCGTTCGGGAACGGCCAGGGCAGCGTCTATGCCCAGATTATCCATGAGACCAGCAATTCTTACGGATTCCCCTATGCGGACGCGAATCTGAAGACCCTGCTGGTGGCGGCGCTCGACAGTCCGATCACCCTCACCATTCTGAAAGATGATGAAGCCGAGGGTTTTCAGGGTTAGAGCATGACGGCTTAGGTCGAACCGCCATGACGTTCAGGTCACCTCTCCCCGCAAGGGGGGAGAGCCTGCCCCCGACTTGATCGGGGGTCGACGCGCATCGTCAGATGCGCGGCGGGTGAGGGGCCTACCCGCGAGTCCTGAGTGCGTGGAGAGGCCCCTCACCCGAAGCCTGCGCTGCGCTTCGGCTTCGACCTCTCCCCTGCGGGGAGAGGTGAGAAGCAGCGGCGTCAACCTAAATTCGTCATGCTCTAGGGTGCCGAACCCGGCTTAAGGCTGAGGAAGAAGAAGCGGTAAGGGATAGCGCGCGTGGGGTGGGGATCAATGATCTGGGCAATAGTCAGATCTACATCATCGTCTGCGCGTGGCATCCACATCCCCGTTGGCCCTCGAGATGGATTGCTGCAACATGGCCGATGGCGACCACTTAAGTACTAGTGATATTTTGCTTTTTTCGAAAAGCGCGCCCTTGATTCTTGGAACTTGATTGTTCATCCTGCCCGCGGGCCGGGATTTTCAGATTTTGCGCTCCAGATCAGGGTTTGGTTTTCAAGGTCCGGATTCGAGTACCAACAGCAACGTCGGCCGCCGGCGAATAAAACGACATCCAAGATCGTTCCCCTCGCCGCGGTATCGGCACAAAAACGGAGGAGGAAGCGCATGAAACGTCGTGAATTTCTGAAAGTAACTGGCGTCGGTCTCGCCGCGAGCGCAGTTGCCGCGCCCGCGATCGCGCAATCGAACCCCGAGATCAAGTGGCGATTGGCCGCAAGCTGGCCGAAGGCGCTGGATACGCTTTATGGCGGCTGCGAATACTTCGCCAAGCGCGTCGCCGAGATCACCGACAACAAATTCCAGATTCAATCGTTTGCGGCCGGCGAACTGGTGCCGGGCCTGCAGGTGCTCGACGCCGTTTCCAACGGTACGGTCGAGATGGGCAACACCGCGCTGTATTATTACTGGGGCAAGAACGCCGCGTTCACCTTCGGCACCTCGCTGCCGTTCGGGCTCAATACGCGCGCGCATATTGCCTGGCTGCATTTCGGCGGCGGCACGGAAATGCTCAACAACCTGCTGAAGGAATATAACACCATCGGTATTCCGACCGGCAGCACGGGCGCCCAGATGGGCGGCTGGTTCCGGAAGGAAATCAAGTCGATGGACGATTTCCGGGGCCTCAAATTCCGTATCGGCGGATTTGCCGGCACCATCATTGCGAAGGTCGGCGGCGTGCCGCAACAGATCGCAGGCGGCGATATCTACCCGGCGCTGGAGAAGGGGACCATCGATGCCGCCGAATGGGTCGGCCCTTATGACGACGAGAAGCTCGGCTTTGTGAAGGTCGCCAAATATTACTGCTATCCGGGCTGGTGGGAAGGCACCGGCCAGGGCCACAACGTCATGAATCTCGACAAGTGGAACGCATTGCCGAAGCACTATCAGGCGGCCATCGAATGCGCGTCGCGCGACACGTTCACCTGGGTCACCGGCAAGTACGATTACGTCAACCCGCCGGCGCTGAAGCGGCTGATCGTGGCCGGCGCGATCCTGAAGCCGTTCCCGCAGGAAGTGCTGGAAGCCTGCTACTCAGCCGCGAACGAGATCTATGCGGACCTTTCGAAGACCAATCCGCACTTCGCCAAGATGTATGCCAGCCTGTCGGCCTTCCGCAGCGAGTCGCTGGCCTGGATGCAGGTGGCCGAACTCAGCTATGACAGCTTCATGATGCGGATGCGCACGCGAACCTGAAGACTGCACGACATGAAGGAGAAAGCCCCGGAGCGTTCGCCCGGGGCTTTTTCAATTGCGCCGGCGCGCCTGTGCTCAACCGAGCTTGCGCCTGCTGTCCCGCATCAACCGGTCGAGATGCATGCGGATGTGCGCGGCTTCCGCTGACGTATTGGCGAGCGCGATGGCGCGGTCGAAGGCGACGCGCGCCTCGTCGTTGCGGTTAAGCTGCATCAGGAACGCGCCCTTGACGCCGAAGAAGTGAAAATAGTTCTGCAGCCGCGCGCCCAGCGGCTCGATCATCTCCAGCGCGGCTTCGGGGCCACGCACCTTGGCGACGGCGACCGCGCGGTTGAGCGTCACCACCGGCGACGGCTGCATGATCTCCAGCGCGCCGTAGAGCAGGTCGATCTGCAGCCAGTCGGTATCCTCAGGCGTTGCGGCACGGGCGTGCAGCGCCGCGATCGCTGCCTGGATCTGATACGGCCCGCTGCGGCGGTGCCGCATCGCCTTGTCGATCAGCGCCAGCCCCTCGGCGATCATGTTCTGATTCCACAGCCGCCGATCCTGATCGTCCAGCAGCACCAGCGATCCATCGGCGTCGAAGCGCGCGGCCGCGCGGGCGTGTTGCAAGAGCAGCAGCGCGGTCAGCCCCATGATCTCCGGCTCGCTCTGGAACAGCCGCAGCAGCAGCCGCGCCAGCCGGATCGCCTCCTCGCTCAAGGGAGCACGGATTTCGGCGGTGTCGCCGCCGGCGGAATAGCCCTCGTTGAAGATCAGGTAGACCATCGCGGCGACGGCGGCGAGCCGCTCGGAACGCTCCACGGCGCCCGGCGTCTCGAACGGCACGCCGGCCTCGGCGACGCGCGCCTTGGCGCGGGTGATGCGCTGCTCCATCGCGGCCTCGCTGACCAGAAACGCGCGCGCGATCTGCTTTACGCTGAGCCCGGAGACGATGCGCAGCGCCAGCGCGATCTGCTGCGTCGCCGGCAGATCGGGATGGCAGCAGATGAACAGCAGCCGCAGGATGTCGTCGCGGTAATGCGAGCCGTCGAGCCGCTCAGCCAGCGCCTCCTCGGCATCATCGAGATCGGAGATCGCCTCATCATCATCGGGCAGCGGCTGCAGCTTGCGGCCGCGCCTGATATCGTCGATCGCGACATTGCGCCCGACCATGATCAGCCATGCCGCGGCATCGCGCGGCGGCCCATTCTTCGGCCAGCTTTTCAGCGCGCGCAGGCAGGCATTCTGGAACGCTTCCTCGGCAGTATCGAGATTGCGGAAATAGCGCAGCAGCGCGCCGAGCGCCTGGGGACGCGCCGATGTCAGCGCCGCATCGATCCAGGCGGTGTCGGTCACGTCGGCGTGCTCCCGGGAGTGAAGTAGCCGACGGGACGGATTTCATAGGCGCCGCCGGGATTGGCGCGGCCGAGATCGCGCGCGACCTCGAGCGCATCGTCGAGATTTTTGGCATCGATCACATAGAAGCCGAGCAGCTGCTCCTTGGTCTCGGCGAACGGTCCGTCGATCACCAGCGGCGGGTCGTCCTTGCGCAGCGTGGCCGCTGCCGTGGTCGGCAGCAGGCGCGCGACCGGACCGAGCCGGCCTTGCTTTGCCAGTTTATCCTGCACCACGGCGAGTTTTTCCATAACGGCTGCGTCCTGTTCCCTGGACCAGGAACCGACGGTGTCTTCGTCGTGGTAGCATAGGATGGCGTAGAGCATGCGGAAACGACCCATTTGTTGCAAGACGAACGAGACTAGCCAATGCCGACCGGGGTGCGGAAAGAAATTTGAGTTACATGCGGCCAGCATCCTAAAGGAGCCGCGCGTGCGCGGCGTCCAAGGATGGCCCCGTGGCGCTTGCGGTCCATCCTTCTTGCGGAATTTCGTCCTGCCGCGGGGGCCGCGGGACGTTGACTTTCATGATCGACACCGATAGTCAGCCGCCTGACAGGAACCTTGGTGATAGCCATTACAGATTTACGACAAATTCGTCGCCGGGTCGGGGTTGTAGGCCTTGGTTATGTGGGCTTGCCGGTGGCGATTGCGTTCGGCAAGGCAGGCGCTCTTGTCCTCGGCTTCGACATCGATCGCCGCCGGGTAGAAGAGCTTCGGCGCTATTTCGATCGTACGCTGGAAGCCACCGAAGCCGAACTGAGAGCGGTCGACATCCGAATAAGTGCGGATGCCGCGGATTTGCGCGAGGTGGATTTCTTCATTGTCGCAGTGCCGACGCCGATCGATGCGACCAACCGCCCCGATCTGTCGATCATCCTGAGTGCGTCGAGAACCGTGGGCAAGGCCCTGAAAAAAGGCGATATCGTCGTCTACGAATCTACCGTTTATCCCGGCGCCACCGAGGAAGAATTCATTCCGCTGCTGGAAAGCGAATCCGGACTGAAGAGCGGGATCGATTTTCACGTCGGCTACAGTCCGGAGCGCATCAACCCCGGAGATCCGCAACGTCGTTTTGAAACTATCATGAAAGTGGTTTCGGGACAGAATCCGGAGACCCTTGAAATCGTGGCTGAGGTCTATGGTGCGGTCGTCAATGCAGGGGTTTACCGGGCATCCTCGATCAAGGTCGCCGAAGCTGCGAAGGTCATTGAGAACACCCAGCGCGATCTGAACATCGCGCTGATCAATGAACTGGCGCTGATCTTCAACCTGCTCGGTATCGACACGTCCGACGTTCTGGCCGCGGCCGCGACCAAATGGAATTTTCTCAAGTTTGCTCCCGGCCTGGTCGGAGGGCACTGCATTGGCGTCGATCCCTATTACCTCACGCATCGCGCCGAGCGGGCTGGTTATCACCCCCAGGTCATTCTCGCCGGCAGGCGCGTGAACGACAACATGGGCTCGTGGATCGCCCAGGAATGCGTCAAGGATCTTTTCAATCGCGGCAACGGCAAAACCGTGGTCATTCTTGGAACCACATTCAAGGAGAATGTGCCGGATATCCGGAACTCCAAGGTGATCGATATTGTCACGGAACTTCGTTCGTTCGGCGTCAGCGTTCATATCGCCGACCCGCTTGCCGATGCGGCGGAGTGCCAGCACGAATATGGCGTCACGCTCACGCCTTTTGCCGAGCTTCCGCCGGCCGACGCGGTGATCCTCGCGGTCAGTCACGATGAGTACAAACAGGGCGGGTGGACGCTTGTGAAGGGACGGTTGAAGTCCACCGGCGGCCTGGTAATGGATATCAAGGCAATTCTTGATCGCACGAACGCGCCGCCGAACGTGCGGCTATGGCGGATGTGACGGCAGCATAACCTGCAATCGTCGGGCCAAATCCGATCAATTTCTCAGGCTTGAGGTGGAGGTCTTCGGCCCCGGGCCACGACGCCGTTCAGGCCATACTCAACCGCCACGTCGATAAATCCGGCCGCGTCGAACCAGCTTTTCACCGCGGCCGCGCTTTGGGGATGGTCGTGGGCGGGAGAATACATATCGAAAGTATCCAGCACCGCCCACCGGCGAGCAAGTTCGGGAGAAAGTCCAAGCGAAGGATAATGCACGATGGGCAGCAGACGAGGACCAAATCGGCCGAGCACCCGGGAAAGAAATTCGGAAACCGGAAGCAGCACCGGGGTTGCGCGCTCGATGAGCCCATAGAGCTTTTTGCTGTCCATCCTCTTGGTAATGGGTCTCAAAAGATACTTCCACGAAAGCAACGACCGCAGCCGGGCTGCATAGACATCGATAACGATTTCGCCCCCGGGGCGGACGCAGTTTGCGAGACAGCGGAACGTCTGCGCCGGATCTGGCGTATGCTGGATCACGCCGAGGCAGATCACCTTGTCCATGGAGCGCGGTCGCACCGGAATGTTCAGAATGCTGGCCTGCAGGATAAGCAAATTGGCGTTGTGGCCGTTGTTGAGATAATTGGCCTCGACCGCCGATGAAAGGTCGAATGAGATGATTGTCGCCCCGGTGGCGGCCAGCACTTCGGTAAAGCGGCCGGCGCCGGAGCCGGCTTCCAGCACGTTCTGCCCCGATAGATCAGCGGGCCATTTGGTGGCGTCGAACAGCCGGTCCCGCGATATCGATTTATTCGTAAAACTGTCCAATTGCGTGCGTGCGTGCTCGTTCCATTGGAACCCAAACGAGCCCGCATAGTCCTCATTGCGTACAAAACGCGGTATTTCCAGCTCGACCGGAAAAACCGTTCCGCAATCAGCGCATTGCAAGCCTTGTTCGTTCAAGTTAAGGCTTCCGCTCCTGCAAGTAGCGCAGACCAGAAAGTCGAGCTTGCCCCCGATATCGTCGACCGTTTTCATGCCGCTACGGATAGTCAAAGCAGCTTTTGGATTCAAGGGATATGGCGCGGGGCCGATGCGGCGCGCCGCTCTTACAGTCGGCGTGGACCGTCGATGGTGACGGTTCTTCACGTGATCCCAACGCTCGAAGGCGGTGGGGCCGAGCGTCAATTATCCATGCTGGCGGCCGAACAGGCGCGCCGCGGCATCGACGTTCACGTCGCCATCCGCCGCGGCGGGGTGCACGCCCAGGCAATGAGGGACCGGGGGGTGCAGCTTCATGAGCTCGGCAATTTACGCAGCGTAAATCCAAGGCTTTTCCTTGCGATCCGGCGCATCCTGAAAGGCCTCAAGCCCGCGATCGTGCAAACCTGGCTTCCTCAGATGGATATCGTGGGAGGGCTCGCCGCCCTGCGAAGCCATACGCCATGGATCGTGACTGAGCGATCATCAAGGGAGCATTACGCGGAAATCCCGTCTGTCGCGCGGCTGCGACTTTTACTCGGGGGATTTGCATCGGCGGTCGTTGCCAATTCCGACGGCGGGAAGGATTACTGGCAAGCCACAACCGGTCGACCCATCAAGCTGGCGACGATCGGGAATGCGCTGGATTTCCAGACCATTCAAGAGGCCGAGCCGCTATCTACGCAATCTTTTGCCGGCCCGCTGCTTCTGGTTGTCGGTCGACTGGTCCGCGAAAAAGCCCTGGACGTGATCGTTCGGGCGGTCAGCAATCTCGCCGGGGATGGAGCCGTCAATGTCGTCATGATCGGAGAGGGGCCGCACCTTCCGGCGATCGAAAAGGAGATTGAAGCCGCTTCACTCTCGGCGCGGTTCACAATCCTGCCCTATCAGCCGGACTGGTGGCGGTGGCTGAAGATTGCAGACGGCCTGATCAGCATGAGCCGGTACGAAGGCAATCCCAACGTCGTTCTTGAAGCGATGGCGGGCGGCTGTCCGGTAATTCTGAGCGATATACCCGCGCACCGCGAGGTGGCCGACGCTTCGTCCGCCGTTTTTATTCCGGTTGACGATGTACAAGCGCTTTCAACCGCGATAGCTGAGTTCATCGCCAATAAGGGGACGGCGCTGCGACGGGCGAAATGCGCGTCCGGGCGGGTGGGTTCCATGACAGTCACGGCAATGGCCGATGCCTACGATGCCGTCTACAAGGACGTGCTGAACGGGAAAAGCTAGATGTGCGGTATCGTCGGCGTCGCTTCACGCCAGGCAATAACGGATCGGGAATGGCTCGGCGCCGGCTGCGCTGCGATGGCGCATCGCGGGCCGGACGACAATGGAATTTGGTGGTCGCCGAACGGAACCGTTGGCCTGGCCCAGACAAGGCTGGCGATTATCGATTTGTCGCCGGGCGGTCACCAGCCGATGCACGACGAGACAAATCGCCTGAGCATCGTGTTCAACGGCGAAATTTACAATTATCTCGACCTTCGTCCCCAACTGATGGCGCTGGGGCACAAGTTCCATACAGAATCCGACACCGAGGTGGTGCTCGCCGCCTATCACCAATGGGGTACGGACTGCCTCGCGCATCTCAACGGCATGTTTGCGCTTGCCCTTTACGATGGCAAACGAAACTTGCTGTTCCTGGCGCGCGACCGCGCCGGCGAGAAGCCGATGTTCTATTCGACCGCGAACGGCGGAATCCGCTTCGCCTCGGAGCTGAAGGCGCTGCTGGCAGACCCCGCCTTCGATCGCAAGATCGAACCGGCGGCGCTCGATTGTTATTTGATGATGGGATATGTGCCGGGCGAGGCCTGCATACTCCAGAGCGCGCGCAAGTTGCCGCCGGCTCATGCATTGACGTTCAATCTTGCCAGCGAGGAGACGAAGATCTGGCGCTACTGGCGTATGCCGGCAGCTCCCGATGACAATGCCGGCGACGAGGAGGCGCTGGTCGATGAGCTGGAGGTTCTCCTTGCGGATGCCGTGCGACGGCAACTGGTCGCCGACGTGCCTGTCGGAATTTTGCTCAGCGGCGGCGTCGACTCCAGTCTGGTAACGGCGATGGCGGCGCGCGCCTCATCGCGCGTAAAGACCTTTACGGTGGGTTTTGACGGCTACGGAAATTATGACGAAACCGGCTTTGCCCGCCTGATCGCCAATCATTTCGGAACCGAGCATATCGAGCTTCAGGCGGGCCACACCGGTCCCGAGATACTCAACGTGCTCGCCCCGCAGTATGACGAGCCGCTCAACGATTCGTCGATGATCCCGACCTTCCTGGTCAGCCAGCTGGTGCGGCAACACTGCAAGGTGGCTCTTGGCGGCGACGGCGGCGATGAGATGTTTGGCGGTTACGAGCAGCACAGACGGCTGCTGTGGATGAAGTCCAAGGTCGACCATGTCCCGTTGGGCTTGCGCAAGCTTGCGGCCGCGGCTGGCGATGTGGCGCTGCCCACCGGATTCCGGGGACGCAACTGGATTCAGGCGCTTGCAGTCGACTTCAATACACGACTTCCAAGCGTTGCCGCTCATTTCGGCGCATCGGAGCGGCGCGCGTTGATGGGGCCCGGCTGGCAAACGCCGGCGGATGCAATACGCGAAATGCGCGTGCCGGTTGCAACCGACCTGTTGCAGCGGGTTACGCGCATGGATTTCGAGAATTACATGCCGGAAGATATACTGGTGAAGGTCGATCGCGCCAGCATGCTGGCCTCGCTCGAAATGAGGGCGCCGCTGCTGGATTTCCGGATTGCTGAATTCGCGTTCGGCAAAGTCCCCTCCCGCTTGAAAGCCAGCTTCAGCGAACGCAAGATCCTGCTGAAGCGCCTGAGCAAGCGGGTGTTGCCGCCGCAATTCGACGCCGATCGCAAGCAAGGGTTCTCCATTCCGCTGCCCACCTGGCTCAAGGCGGGGCCGTGGCGCGATTTCGTTTCGGATGTGCTGCTCGATCCCAAAAGCACGTTTGACCGGCGGGCGGTGAGCAATCTGATCGACGGCCATGGCAAGCGCCGCAACAACAGCGAGCGATTGTTCGGGCTGACCATGTTTGAGCTTTGGCGGCGCGCCTACGGGATATGAATTTTTCCCGCTTCGGGAGCTGCCTGCGGGTTGATGGAAACCGAGATTCGTTGTCTCATAAAGCTTAAGGTTGGCAGCGCGGTACGGAACTTCAACCCCCCGGTGGTTGTGATAGACCCATAGTGGATGGCAGAACCAGATACCAAAAAGGAAGAATGCTGCGTTGCGAGGGACCAAGCGACGGTTGAAATGGTAAGCCCCGCCGAGTACCAGCACACAGCCGCCAACCTGAGGACAGCGTGATTATCATAGCCGGGCTGCCTGCGAGAAGAAGCCATGAAGCGACGTGCCCCGGAGCGCGAAATGCTTCTGGCCATTGACGCTTCGAACATCCGTGTCGGCGGCGGCGTCACGCACCTGGTCGAACTGCTGCGGGTGGCTGAACCCTCGCGGCACGGGATCGAGAAAATCTTCGTTTGGGCCTGCGCCTCCACATTGGCGCGCATCGAGGATCGGCCCTGGCTTGAGAAGCGCAGCGATCCGGCGCTGGAAGCCCATCTCTTGAAACGCATCATTTGGCAGCGTTGGGAGCTGAACAAACTCATCAAGGCCATGGGAGTGAATTTGTTATTTGTGCCGGGCGGGTCGATTATTTCAAATTTTCGTCCGGCGGTGACCATGAGCCGCAACATGCTGCCGTTCGAATGGAGAGAACTGAAACGATTTGGCTTCTCGACCATGACCCTGAAACTGGCGCTGTTGCGGTGGCTTCAAGTCCGGTCTTTCAGGCAGGCGGACGGAACGATCTTTCTGACCCGATATGCCTATCATGCGGTCACGGCGGCGACCGGACCATTGCGAGGCACGACCTCGATCGTGCCACACGGCATCGACACGAGATTTCGCCTCAGCCCTCGTCCGCAGCGGGCGCTCGGCGAGTTCACGCCTTCTGATCCGTTGCGTGTCGTCTACGTTTCTACCATCGACGTATTCAAGCATCAGTGGTCCGTCGTCGAGGCGATCGGCCGCCTGCATGCCGAAGGCTTGCCGATACGGCTCGATCTGTACGGTCCGGCAAGAGCCAGCGTGCTGCCCCGTCTGACCGAGGCCATGAAACGCGCCGACCCGCGAAGGGAGTTTGTGCGCTATTGGGGCGAGGTCGACTACAAGGAAATTCACGCGTGCTACGCGACCGCCGATCTGTGCGTGTTCGCCTCGAGTTGCGAAAACATGCCGAATATCCTGATCGAAAGCATGGCGGCGGGGCTTCCCATAGCATGTTCGGAACGCGGGCCGATGCCGGAAGTGCTGGGCGAGGCCGGCATCTATTTTGACCCGGAAAACCCGGCAAGTATCGCCGACGCCGTGCGTACGCTGGCGGCGGCGCCGGAATTGCGCGCCGAAAAGGCGGCCGCGTCTTCCGCGGCCGCCGCTCAATTCAGCTGGTCGCGCTGTGCGAGCGAGACGCTCGATTTTCTTGCAGCAGTCTCACGTCGGGCGGCGCAAAAATCGCCCTGAAGACCGCGACCGCAAAAAAATTGCGAAGCAGGGTTCCAAAATGGTGCAAGACGGTTAAGAAGGCGACATGCCGCGCCTGACAACGATCGGCGCTGCGGCTGAAGCGGCGGCCCGCGGTCCGGACCATTCGTGGCCCGGGTGCCCGGAAACCAGAATGGACGACTACGGCGGGGCGATAGTGCGACATGCGAATTTTGGTCACCGGCAACGCCGGATTCATCGGCTTTCATACCGCCGCCCGGCTGCTTCAACGCGGCGATTCCGTCGTCGGGATCGATGTCGTGAACGACTACTATTCCCCGCAGATCAAGGAATCCCGGCTCGAAATCCTGCAGCAGATGGCGTTGCAGAGTTCCGGCGACTATCGATTTCACCGGGCCGATCTGGCCGACCCTGCCGCGGTCGAACGCTGCTTTTCCGACGGCCCTTTCGACCGCGTCATTCACCTCGCGGCTCAGGCTGGCGTTCGCTACAGCCTGTCCAACCCGATGGCTTATGTTGAAAGCAACATCGTCGCCTTCACCCGAATTCTGGAGGCGTGCCGGCACGCCAATGTCGCGCATCTGACCTACGCCAGCACCAGCAGCGTTTACGGAGCGAACACCAACATGCCCTTCAGCGAGCATCGCGGCGTCGACCATCCGTTGCAATTCTATGCCGCCACCAAGCGCGCCAATGAGCTAATGGCTCACAGCTACAGCCACCTGTTCGGATTGCCGACCAGCGGGCTTCGATTTTTTACGGTCTACGGGCCCTGGGGCCGGCCCGACATGGCGCTGTTCCTGTTTACCAAGAGCATTCTGGCGGGCGAGCCCATAAAACTCTTCAACAACGGCGAACACGTCCGCGACTTCACCTTCGTCGACGACATCGTTGAAGGCGTCATCCGCGTCAGCGACCAGGTCGCCCGTCCCAATCCCGGCTGGAACAGCGACAATCCGGATCCCGCGACGAGCAATGCGCCGTTTCGCATCCTGAATATCGGCAACAACGCGCCGGTTCACCTCACCGCATATGTCGAAGCGATCGAACAAGCGCTCGGCAAGAAAGCCACCCGCGAATTGCTGCCGCTGCAGCCTGGCGACGTGCCGAACACTTGCGCGGATGTCAGTTCGCTCATCGAAGCGGTCAATTATCGGCCCGCCACCCCGGTGCAGGAGGGGGTGGCCCGCTTCGTGCATTGGTATCGTGAATACTTCGGGGTTTAGGCGGCAGTTGATGGAGGTCGGGACAGAACTTCGGCAATTTAGGGGCCGGGGATGCAGACAAATCCCCCGATCTTGGCGAGTTCGCCGCTGATCCGCTTTGTGTATTCTTCTCCCGCCGCCTTGCACGATACTTCCGACTTGTACCCCGGCACCGATGCGATCGTACCTCCGTGGACGTTGTGCAGCAACAGGATCAGCACCCACACAGCCTCACTCCTTCCGATTGACAACGACCAAACTCGGCACGTATCGAATCCGGATCAGAGGTGGATCACGATCGTTCGCACGCGGCATAGGCCATCGATAGTATCGCCGCGATTGACGAACGAACACCGATATGGTTCAGGTAAATCATGAAATCCTCAGGATTTATGAACGAATTGTCGGTTGTTATCAAGCCCATGAGACCGCTCCTGCTGCTGTCTTTGCTGCTGCTTGGAGCGCTCGCGGGGCTTGCGGTTCAGCATTTTTTTCTTGTGAAGTATCAGGCGAGATTTTCTCTGGCCATGTCAGGTGACTTGACAACGTTTCGCGAGACGGAGCCGCTTTTCAGCTCGCCCGAGATGTTCGAAAAGTATGGCGAAAAGCAAAAGATTATCGGCTCCGCGGACTTTGAGAAGATTCATCGTCAGTTCGTTCGAAATTTGAACAGCCCGATCAGGATCGAACATGTTTTTCGGCTGTCGCGGAAAGACACCCGCGATCTGCCGGACGTGTATGCCAAGGAGGAAGTGAGCCGGCAAATCGGCTCTCAAGGATTGCAGTCCGACCTCCAAGTTTATGCGACCGCCAGAGAGCCGGAAACCGCGATCAGGTTGGCGAAGCTGGCGATGGGATATGCACGTGACAGTCTGGCCGAGATCTCACTCAGATTGAGTTTGCGCAGATGGGGTCCTGGCGCACGAACCGAGCTGGCGACGAACCGGGAAACGGTTGCGAATCTCCGATCCGACCTGGCATCCGCCGATCGCCGGATCGAAAGTATGGAGCGCCTCAAGGACCGGCATAAGGACGAAAAGGACCTCGCCGTTTCCCCCTCCGGCCTGGCTCCCTCCGTCCAGTTTCAAATCGCAGGCACGCGCAATCTTTCTCCGTTCCAGCAAATCATCGGACTGGAGACTGATCGCGCCGAATTGGTGGAAAAGTTGCGATTGGCGGAGCACGAACGATTGCGACTGGAGACGTTTGTCCGTTTTGCGGATTTATTCGACTCGCGTATCGGTGACGGTGCTTCGATCGGCTTGACCAAGGAAATACTCAAGCAGGCGAAGCAATCCGACGTCCAAGAAGATGACGCGGCAAATTCCACGGAAAACGCGCTGGCGAATATCGGGATGCAGATGCAGCGCATTCTGTCGCGTTTCGATGAATCAAGAACCAATCCGATCGAACCGGAAACCCGATTCGTCGGCATTGGGCGTGGATTGGCAACGCTGATCGGCCTGGTTGTAGCCGCCGCGGTGTGGTTGCTTGTGGTATTGATGTTTCCCGTGCCGCGCTCCAAGTCCGACGTCGCGACTTGACCACCCTGTCAAATTTCGAACCTCGGCGGCTTACGGTCGCATCGAACCGTCAACCCCGGCCGACGCGGCGTTTGCTGCTGGCTTATATAGCCTTTGTCGTATCCAGCGCCGGTTCGACCGTCGCACTGCTGCTGGCGGAGCCCGACCTGCAACTCGTGCTGGCGCCTGTGCTGGCGGCCACCTGGATTTTTGCGGTTTTCTCCTGCTTTCTGTACCTTCATGACGGCCAGAACCTGGTTTTTCATGTCGGTTTTTTCGCCGCGGGCTCCGCCCTGATTTATATCGCGTTGCCCGGGGTTTTTTTTGCGCTTTCCGGATTCGAATGGTCGGACACCTCCGACACCCGGCTGGTTTTGCTCCACACGAATGTGGACGACGTCGCCGCTTATGTATGGCGCGGAGCGCTTTATCTGTCCGGATTCTGCGTGACGTATGTTCTTGTCATTTTGAACCTGAAGAAACCAGCCTCGGCCATCGTGATTCCCGTGACAGCGACCGACGTCGCGATCTGCGCGTCTATAGTGGCGGCCTGCTTCTTCTACCAGACGGCGATCAATCTTGCTTTTGGGGTGTCGCTTTCGCAAGCCGATACCGAATTTCCAGCTGACGGCATCAATCCAAATCTGCCGCTGTTGGTCGCGCAGATCACCCACAACATCATGGCCGTTCAGCGAATTGCGAAACTCGCGCTGATCGTCGCGCTGGTAGGCCTTTGGAAAAACAAATGGGCGAGATTCGCGCTGGTGGTCTTTCTCTTCAGCGAGCTATTTTCTACCGTGGCGCTGTTCGGTCCGCGCAGCTATTTTGCTTTCCTGGTACTTGCGACGGTGCTGTCGTTTCACAGACTGGTTCGACCGATTAGCGTACCGGTTGCTGCCGCCGTCGGAATTCTGTTCCTGTCGCTCCTGCTGGCGTATGGCTACGTCCGCGACTATTCGAATCATGCAAGCGACTTTTCAACCGCCAATGAATTCCAGGTCCTGATGGGCACGGCTCTTCATGTACGTGATATGGTCGCCGATGGTCTCAAGGTACCTCCACAGGTTCGGTGGAGCGAATTGTTGATGCTGATCCCTCAGCAGCTTCTTCCAACCGAGAAAATCGATCCGTCAATCTGGTATCTGCTCGAGAGTGGATATAGCGAAACCGGCTCGGGCTATATGTTTGGCGTACAGTCGCAGGCGGAAGCAGGTTGGGGAAATCCCGAGCTTTTCCTCCGCGGCGTTTGTCTTGCGCTGGTGCTCGGATTTTTTTATCGGCAATACGTCAAGCGCCCGCCAAGCTTCCTGCTGACGGTGTGTTATATCTGGCTGCTGACGGCGATATATTACAGCTATCGTGCGGCAACGTTCTACTGGGTCACCTTCATCGCTTTCCGGCTGCTGGTTTTCGTCGGGGTGTTTCTGGCCATCCGGCATATCGTGTCAATCGTCCGATCCGACCAGAGCACGTTCACGCCGCGAGATGCCGCAAAATAGATGCGTCGTGAGTTCAAGGTGTGCTGCGAGGCCTGATGGCTTCCTTGGAGCCGCGCGAGCCAGATGACAAACGATACGTGCAAAAACGTGCCAGTCCCATGCTGAAGACGTTGTTCCGGCATTCGTACTGGAATGCGGTGGCGACGTTCAGCCATCAGGGTTCGACGTTTGTAAGCAATTTCCTGGTCATCAAGCTGCTCGACCATGCCGCCTATGGAAAGTTCTCGCTGCTCAATCTGACCGCGTTCTACGCAGCCAACATCCTGCAATTTGCGCTGGGCTCGACGGTCTCCAGGTTCGTTGCGCGTTTTGCCCACGACCGCGCGCGACTGCTCTCGGTGATCTGGATCTGCGGCACGTTCTGCCTGGTCAGCGGATTGCTTGGTCTCGCAGCGCTGGGGCTCGGATCCGGTTTTCTTTCACGCAGTGTCTTTCTCGAGCCCTCTTTGGCTGGGCCGATCGGACTCGTGTCGCTTTCTGTCCCGAGCCTGGTCGGCATGGTGTTTCTGGGTGGATTGCTTCAGGGGCTGCACGGCTTTCGAATGCTGGCGATTTCTTCCGTGGTTTCGGGCGTGCTGTTTGTCGCGATTGTGGCTGCCGGCGCATGGCAGGGCGATCTGAACGGAGCCGTTGTCGGCTTCGTGGCGGGCTCGACATTGCGCAGCCTGATCATGGGGAGCGCCGCATTGCTGGAAATACGCAGGAAGGAACCTGGAATGGCTCTTTCCTGGCGCGGTATGCCGGACCGATCGGTCCTGCGCGAAATCAGCACGTACCAACTCCCGGCCGGCCTGGCGACATGCATTACGATCCCGACGCTTTGGTTGCTTCCGACAATCCTGGCGCGAAATACCCAGGACTTCTCGGAGGTCGGATCCTATAGCGTCATTCTCATGATCAAATCGCTGATCGTATTGCCCGCCTCGGTCGTCGCCCTGGCTCTGCAGCCATCCGCCGAAAAAGCCCTGGCAACCGGACAGCCCGACGTAGCGCTGCGGATATTCCGCACCGCCTTGATGGTGAGTCTCGGCGTTGCCGCCGCGTCGGCCGCCTTCTTTGCCGTGTTCGCCAAAGAGGCGCTGACTTTGTTTGGCCGCGGCTTCGCGTCGGCTGCTCTCGAACTGCAGTTGATGATGATCGCAGCCGTGGCGGAAGCGGCCGTGATCGCACTCTACATGAGCGTCCAGGCCAACAACCGAATGTGGGCCTCGATTTTCGTGACCCTTCTGCCGCGCGATCTGGTCATGCTGTCGATCGCCGTTGCATTTACGTCCCGGTACGGCCTGCACGCGATTATTGTCGCGCACGTCCTGGGCGCGCTGGTGAATCTTGCCGGTGTATGCTGGCTCAGCTTCAGAGCCAGGGCGTCGTTGAGAGTTCCCTGATTGACTGTTCGGAACAGCCGAGCCGGATGAACTCAGGTCGGGTCGCCGGGCAAAACGGGCTTTCGCTCGAAAACGAATTCGTTGCAACCGATGCCGCCTGCACAGGTTGAAAGTCTGGTAAGTTCAAAGCCCTTTGATTTATAAAAATCAAAAACTTCTTCGGGCTTGCAAACCTCGAACGGAAATCCGCCAACCCAATCGATCACGTCGCGATAAGGCGACATGCCTCGATTTTTCTTGTAGTTGATCCAGGTCGAAAACGGCTGCAGGAAAACCAGATCGCGAATAGTCGCCGGCCCCCACAACTTCAGCAAGCACGGCCAAACCACGATAAACCGCAGCGGCTTCGGAAGCGAGACATAAGCCTTCTTGACAATCCACCAGGCCTTCGACGCCCTTCCTTGATCATTGTAGAGCGCGATAAAGAGCTTTCCACCCTCGCTCACATTTGCAGCCACATTGGCGAGCGCGTCCCACATCGCCCCGGTATGATGAAGAACACCCCAGGAATACACGACGTCGAACTTACCCAATCGGGCCAGATAATCCGCGTTTAGCGCCGAACCTTCTTCCACCGTCCAACTCGGATCCGCTTCAAAATAGCGGCGCTTGAGCTCGACCGTACACGCAACCGACTGCGGATCATAATCGAACGAAAACACCCGGGCGCCGAGCCGCCTGGCAGCAAGAGACGACAATCCGCTTCCGCTGCCGACGTCCAAAAACGTCTTGCCCTTCAGATCTTCCACTTCGAGCATCTGCTTGATCGCCGCTTCCGCCCGGGATATCCGCTCATCGTCGACCACGGACAGGAAGTGAGCCCAGTTGTCGCCGAACTCGAAACGTTCTCCGCGACCGATCTCCTGACGGTGTGAAGTGGAAATTGCGGATGGGTTATTCATGACTGAACGTAGCTTCCAAATATCTCGAGCTTCATCGGGTCCTATTAGCTGAGTTCGCTCGCTGATCGCAATACAAAACGACGATTTACATAGCATCGCTGACGTCGCTAGACCGCGCCGGCCGAGGCCAAGGCCTACACGTTGGAGAAAGGCCTGTCCCGGCTGGACTATCTCAACAGCTATTTCGTGGGCAGAGAATTCCTGCTCGACCATTTCAGCGTCGCGGACGCCTATCTCATCACCGTGATCAACTGGACCATGGCGACGCCACCGATCGATCTGGCAAAATGGCCCAACATCAAGGCCTATTACGGGCGCACCCGCGCGCGGCCGAGCATCGCAAAGGCGCTGGGTGAGGAGTTCGCCCTGTACAAGGCGGAACTGGCGCGGCACAAGGCGGCGGCGTGAGTCTCGTGTCCCTCCACGAGTCGTCTCCGCGCAGGCGAGGACCCATAACCACCGGCGTCGGCGATTGAAGCGATTGTTGCAACATCGTTCCTGAATCGCGAGCACGGTGGGTATGGGTCCCGGCCTTCACCGGGACGACGGCGGAGTTTCACTCCACATCCGCCTTCATCATCACCCGCAGCGCTTTCGGAATCGGCTGCGCGCGGCCTTCGCTGATGAAGGCGACGCGCACCTTCGCCCTGACCAGCACATCGCCGCCGCGGCGCACTTCCTGCGCCAGCGTGATCGACGCCCCCTTCACCTCGATCGGCCAGCTGACCACGTCCAGCACGTCGTCCATGCGCGCGGGCCTCAGAAAGTCGATCTGCATCGACCGCACCACGAAGGCAAAGCCCGGCGTTTCGGCTAGCGCCTCCGCGAACAGCGCGTGCTGTTCCGCGCCCATCATCCGCAGGTGATTGGTCCGCCCGCGCTCCATGAAGCGCAGATAATTGGCGTGATAGACGATGCCGGAAAAATCCGTGTCCTCGTAATAGACCCGGATTTGCATATGATGCCGGCCGTCGCGGATCGCGCCGTCGAGATGGGAGGTCATCGGTGGCGCGCACGCTGCAGGAAATCGGCTAAATTCCGTAGGCGGACGCGCCCTGCCTCAACGTCGCCCATCCCTTCATCAACCGCGTCCTTGAGCGCGCGAAATTTTTTGGCCTGAGAAAGCAAATACTCACCTGCCGGCTCGCGCATGTCCTCGGGCAGCAATTCAAGGACTTCGACAACTTTTTCGGCGGCTGAACTCATAGCGGCAGGGCGGCTCTATCCGGCGCGGGCCAGCGGCGGAGCAGGTTTCGGAATTTCCTGCTTCCACGCCTTCGCGGATTCGATCCACGACGCAATGGCCTCCTGCACGTTTCTGAGGGCATCTTCCGGCGTTGCGCCATCCGACATACAGCCCGGAAGCTCCGGTACGGTTGCGAGATATCCTCCGCCGTCGCTCTCAGCCAGCCGATCAATCCGCACAGCATATTCCAGTTTCATTTCCGGACTCCGTGGGCATCAATATAACGCACAAGTTTGCGAATGTAGACCGGCTTGATCGGCCGGCGAGCCGGAATGGTCAATATTTCGAGTGCGGAAGGATGTTTGGCATGACAATGGGATGTCCCCCGGCCGGCCCGAAACCACAGGCCATAAGCGCGGCAAACCTTCTCTACGTCGCTGATGGTCCAGTCCCCGAGCGGATTGCGCCGCATTTGCTCGAGCAGATCGGCACTCATCGTCGGGGAGGCGTCGTGGTTGTCACGGTCAGGCTCCGGAGCGGGTTTCAAACGTAGCGTCGCTGGATGCCGGTTTCCACGTCTGCTGCCCAGTATTGCGCCCGTGTTTGCAACCGCGGGTCGGTGCGTTATGCCGCGGCTGAGCTTGCCCCGCCCAGCGTCACAAGCACGATTTCGGGGGGCACGCCGAAGCGGAAGGGCATGATGCTGCATCCGAGGCCGCCGGAAATGACGATGTCGCAGTTCACGCGGATGTGGCCATAGACCAGCTTTGGTCCCGACGGCGACACCGGCGACCATCCGAGCAGGCGCACCTGGCCGCCATGGGTATGGCCGGAGAGCTGCAGCGCCACGCGGGCCGGCACCCGCGCTGCGATGTCGGGCTCGTGCGCCAGCAGGATCACCGGCGCGTCGTCGGTGACTTTCGCAAGCGTCGCCGCGAGATCGTCGACGCCGATGCGCCGCACCGGGCGGAAGCGGCGCGCCGGAACGTAAGCCAGTTGATCGCCAAGCCCGGCGAGCCAGAACGGGCGGCCGCCCTTGGTCAGCCGCTGTGCATCGTTTTCGTAAACCGGAATGCCGGCCGCTTCGAGCGCGCGGCGGGCGATGGTCGGTCCCTGCCCCTCGCGCTGCACGGCCTTGTCCTCCCACCAGTCGTGATTGCCGAGAATCGCGTGCACGCCGAGCGGCGCCCTCAGGCCGGCGAGCACGGGCGCCCATTCGCTCGCAGGAATGTAGCGCGTCACGCGGCGATGCCCGGCCACATAATCGCCGAGCATGACGATGATGTCGGCGCCCAGCGCATTGGTGCGCTCGACGATCCCCTCGATGCGCTCCAGCGACATCCAGGGATCGCAGGCATGAAGATCGGCGATGACAGCGATCTTGAGCTGGAAGTTCGCGGGCCACCTCAGTGGCGTAATATCGTAACGCGCGACACGAAGCCGCAGCAGGGGTTCACCAAACCCGTAGGCCGCGGTTGAAGCGCTGAGCGCTCCCAATCCGCCGATGAAACGAAAGAACTGCCGCCGTGAAATCATGAATGGTTAATCGTGATGCACCGTCATCCTGCGCGGGGATTGCAGCCGAATTGGGGTGCGTTTGTGCAGATCGTCAGCAGGCGCGTCTCGTGTCCCGGACGCAGTGCAGCGCGTAGCTGTTGCGAAGCGGTACGCTGCAGAGCCATAAGCGCGTTTGCGCGCATCTTCAACGCGCTATGGCCCAGCTTGCTAAGACCGCAACCGGGATCCCGGTTCTGCGAAGCAGCGCTTCGCAAGAGCTACGCGCTGCATCGCGCCCGGGACACGAGTCACTCCTCCTCGCCGCCGCCGAACAACCCGAACTGCGCCGGGTCGCGCGAGGGCTCAGCGAGCCCGAGGTGGCGGAAGGCGTGCGAGGTCAGGAGGCGGCCGCGCGGGGTGCGCTGCAGATAGCCGCACTGGATCAAAAACGGCTCGATGATGTCCTCGATGGCGTCGCGCGGCTCCGACAGCGCCGCGGCCATGGTTTCGACGCCGACCGGACCGCCGCCGTAATTCATCGCGATGGTGGAGAGATAGCGCCGGTCCATCGCATCGAGTCCGGCGGCGTCGACTTCGAGCGCGATCAGCGCGTGGTCGGCGATGGCGCGGTCGATCGAGGCGGCATCGGCGGCGGAGGCGAAATCGCGCACCCGTCGCAGCAGGCGGCCGGCGATGCGCGGGGTGCCGCGGGCGCGGCGCGCGATCTCGTTGGCGCCATCCTTTGTCATGCCGATTTTCAGCACGCGGGCGCCGCGGGTGACGATCTGTTCCAGCTCCGCCTCGGTATAGAAATTCAGCCGAACCGGAATCCCGAATCGGTCGCGCAGCGGATTGGTCAGCAGGCCCGCCCGCGTGGTGGCGCCTACCAGCGTGAACTTTGCCAGTTCGATCTTCACCGAGCGCGCCGCCGGGCCCTCGCCGATGATCAGGTCGAGCTGAAAATCCTCCATGGCCGGATACAGCACTTCTTCCACCGCGGGACTGAGGCGATGGATCTCGTCGATGAACAGCACGTCGCGCTCTTCGAGATTGGTCAGCAATGCGGCGAGATCGCCGGCCTTGGCGATGACGGGGCCGGAGGTGGCGCGAAACCCGACGCCGAGCTCGCGCGCCACGATCTGCGCCAGCGTGGTCTTGCCCAGCCCAGGGGGGCCGACAAACAGCACGTGGTCCAGCGCCTCGCCCCGCTTTCGCGCGGCGTCGATGAACACCTGCAGATTGGCGCGCGCCTGCTGCTGGCCGACGAATTCGGACAGCCGTTGCGGCCGCAGCGCGGTGTCGGCGCCGTCATCCTCGCGGCGCTCGGGGGTGACGATGCGGGGCGAAGTGGTCATGGGGTGATGCTAGCACGATGGGAGCGCGCTCTTAATTCTGAGGCGCGGCGATAATGTTCATCAACACCTCCCCCCTTGAGGGGGAGGTCGACGCTGCGCAGCAGCGTCGGGAGGGGGGTAAGCCACAAGCGCCGGCGCCCGGGGCTACCGCCCTCCCCGACCCTCCCCCTCAAGGGGGGAGGGGGAACAACCACCAGCGCAACACCAACACTCACCGCGCCAGTTCCTTCAGCCCGAGCCGGATCAGTTGCGCGGTCTCCGCGCCCTCGCCTGCGATGCGCGACGCACCGGCGATGGCGGCCGCCGCCTGCGGCTGGCCGTAGCCGAGATTGACCAGTGCGGAGATCGCGTCGGTGACCGGGCGCGGGGCGCGGTGATCGTCGAGGCTGCCTGCCAGGTGCACCAGCGCCGGATCGACGTTCGAAAATGCAGGCGCCTTGTCCTTCAATTCGGTGACGATGCGTTCGGCGACCTTCGGGCCGACGCCCGGCGTGCGCGCCACCGCGGCCTTGTCGCGCAGCGCAATCGCATTGGCAAGATCGGACGGCGGCAGCGTGCCGAGCACCGCCAGCGCCACCTTGGCGCCGACGCCCTGCACGGTCTGCAGCAGCCGAAACCATTCGCGCTCGACGTCGCTGCGAAAGCCGAACAGCTTTATCTGATCCTCGCGCACGTAAGTCTCGATCGACAGCACCGCGGCCTCGCCGGGCGCGGGCAGCGCCTGCAGCGTTCGCCCCGCGCAATGCACCTGATAGCCGACGCCGCTGACGTCGAGGATAACGTAGTCCTCGCCGTAGCTGTCGATCAGGCCCTTGAGTTTACCGATCATGCTGGCCTCAATCGTGCAACACACGATGAGTCGTCCCCGCGAAGGCGGGGACCCATACGCCGTGTCGCCTCGTTTCGGCAATGGGGTAGAGGCCTTCCGCAACAAGCATTGCCAGGGGTTATGGGTCCCCGCCTTCGCGGGGACGACGCGGGGTAATCACTCATGCGCCCACCACCTTCAGCCGCAGCGCGGTGCTGGCGCGGTGGTGCGCGTGGGTGATGGCGACGGCCAGCGCGTCGGCGGCGTCGGGGGATTTCGGGTCGGCCTTGGGCAGCAGGAGTTTTAGCATCACCAGGATCTGGTGCTTGTCGGCATGCCCTGCGCCGACCACGGTCTTCTTGACCTGGTTGGGTGCATATTCCGACACCGCTATTCCGAACATCGCCGGCGCCAGCATCGCCACCCCCCGCGCCTGCCCAAGCTTCAGCGTCGCGACACCATCCTTGTTGACAAAGGTCTGCTCGACCGCGGCCTCGGCGGGCTCGAACTCGTCCAGCACTTTTGTCAGCCCCTGGTGGATCGCCAGCAGCCGGCGCGCCAGCGGCAGACCGTCCGGCGGCTCGACCGAACCGCAGCCGATAAACGTCAGCCGGTTGCCGCAGGTCTCGATCACGCCCCAGCCGGTGCGGCGCAGGCCGGGATCGATGCCGAGGATGCGAATCGGAAGCGGTGTCATGCGGTAGTGATACTGCCGGAGCGGCAAGAACGAAATAGCAACAGGCCGTTCCCCCACCGTCATTGCGAGCGAAGCGAAGCAATCCAGAAGCCCGAAGCAAGAATTGGGTTGCTTCATCGCTACGCTCCCTGAGAGGTTTGTGCCCCGGACGCCGCGTAGCGCGAAGCCTTGCGAAGCGGTGCGCTGCAGAGCCGCGGCCGCCCTCCCTACCCGCCCATCTTCACGACCAGCGCGTCGGACACTTCGAAATTCGCATACACGTTCTGCACGTCGTCGTGCTCGTTGAGCAGATCGATCAGCTTCAAGAGTTTCTCGCCGGTCTCGTCGTCCACCGGCACGGTGTTTTGCGGCTTCCAGGTAAGCTGAGCCTTGCGGGCTTCGCCGAATTTTGCCTCCAGCGCTTTTGCCACCTCGCGGAAGGTTTCCTGCGAGGCGTAGACTTCGTGGCCGTTTTCGCTCGACACCACGTCGTCGGCGCCGGCATCGATCGCGGCGTCCAGCATGGCGTCGTCGGAGGCGACGTTTGCGTCGTATTCGATGATGCCGGTACGGTCGAACATGAAGGCCACCGAACCGGTCTCGCCGAGGTTGCCGCCGGACTTCGTAAAGTAGGAGCGGATGTCGGAGGCGGCGCGGTTGCGGTTGTCGGTGAGCGCCTCGACAATCACCGCGACGCCGCCGGGGCCATAGCCCTCGTATCGGATCTCGTCGTAATTCTCGGCCTCATTGCCGATCGCCTTCTTGACCGCGCGCTCGATGGAATCCTTCGACATGTTCTCCTGCCGGGCCGAAATGATGGCGGCGCGCAGCCGGGCGTTCATCGCCGGATCCGGCTGGCCCATCTTGGCCGCCACCGTGATTTCCCGCGCCAGCTTGGAGAACAATTTTGACTTCTGGGCATCCTGCCGGCCCTTGCGGTGCATGATGTTCTTGAATTGGGAATGTCCGGCCATGCGGGTCTCTAGGCTGCGTTCAGGATGCGAAGGGTGGAAAGCGCGGGGTTATAGGCCGCAAACCCCGTAAAATCAAAGCCATCGGCCGTCATTGCGAGCCAATGGGTCGCGCGAATGCGCGCCCGATGCCAGCGAAGCAATCCAGAACCCCCTCCCTTCCCTCCCCCGCTCGCGGGGGAGGGTTAGGGTGGGGAGATTGCTTCGTCGCAAGGGCTCCTCGCAATGACGGCTGAGAGTGCCCCCAGCGTCAGGCAATCGTTAACCATGACTTCACCGGGGAATGCGAGGATGCGGGCCCGGATTCCTTCATATCGAGAGAAGCGATGGCGTTTAGCCTGTTCCGAAAACCTGACCAGAAGCCGGCTGACGCGGCGGCCGCCCCCGAGATGCCCCCGGCGGCGGCCGCCGATGTCGCGCACCACGATTCGGCCAAGGAAATCCTCGAACTGCTGGAACTCGAACTCGGCGCCATGATCCGCCAGCTCGAGCGCGCGGCCAATTCGGTGGCCGGCGGCGCACAATCGACCGCCGCGACGCTGTCCAATATCCGCTCCCGCACCGACGCGCTGACGGGCCGCACCAGCGCCGCGCAGTCCACCGCCACCACGTTTTCGCAAGCCGCGGAAAAATTCACCCACTCCGCCGAGGGCATCGGGGCGCAGGTGCGCGACGCCTCGAAGCTCGCCGACCAGGCCAGCGCCGCGGCGCATGAAGCCAGCCTCAATGTCGACCGCCTGCGGGAATCCTCCGCCGCGATCGGCAATGTCGTGAACCTAATTGCGCAAATCGCAAAACAGACCACGCTCTTGGCGCTGAATTCCACCATCGAGGCCGCGCGCGCCGGGGTGGCCGGCCGCGGCTTTGCGGTGGTGGCCTCCGAAGTGAAGGCACTTGCGGTACAGACCCAAAACGCCACGGAAGAAATCAAGCAGAAGATCGACGCGCTGCAGAAGGACGCCGCCGGTTCCGTCGACGCCGTGCATCGCATCTCCAAGGCGATCGAGGCGATCCGCCCAGTGTTCGAACACGTCAACAGCGCGGTGGCCGAGCAGAACGAAACTACCAGCGACATGTCGCAGAATGCCGCGTCCGCCTCGCACTTCATCGTCTCGGTCGGCAACAGCGCCGCCGAAATCGACGCGGCCACCAAGGAGGCCGAGGCCCACGGGACAAGCGTCGCGGAAGCCGGCAAGGCCGTCACGATGTTCGCCGAAAAGCTGAAATCGCGCTGCGCGGTCCTGCTGCGCCAGGACGAACGCGAGGAAGAGCGCAAGCGCGAGCGGCTGCCGTGCCACCTCAGGATCGAGATCGCCGCGCGCGGCGGCAAGGTCGCTGCCGCGGTCTACGAAATTTCGATGGAAGGCATTTTGATTTCCGGCCCGGGCACCGAGAGGCTGCCGACGAATGAAACCTGTGCCGCCACCCTGCAGGATATCGGCGGCTGCAAGATCCGCGTCACCGAGCGTTCGGCCGCGGGCGCGTGGGCGCGCTTCGAGGCGCCCGATGCAGCTTTACGCGAAGCGATCGAAGACAAGCTATGGTCGATCCATGACGAGAACACCGAATTCGTCACCCGCGCCATGGATGCCGGCACCGCGCTGACCAGGATTTTCGAGAGCGCGGTTGCGAGCGGCGCAATCTCGATCGACGACATGTTCGACACCGACTATGTCGAGATTCCCGGCTCCAACCCTGTGCAGCACCGCACGCGAATCCTTGATTGGGCGGACCGCGCGCTGCCCGAATTCCAGGAAGCGTTTCTGGCGAAAGACCCGCGCATGGTGTTCTGCGCCATGATCGACCGCAACGGCTACCTGCCGGTGCACAATAAGATCTATTCGCACCCCCAGCGGCCCGGCGACGTCACCTGGAACACCGCCAACAGCCGCAACCGCCGCATCTTCAATGACAAGGCGGGATTGGCGGCGGGCCAGAACACCCGCTCCTATCTGATCCAGAGCTACGCCCGCGACATGGGCAACGGCAAGACCATCATGATGCGCGAGATCGACGTGCCGATCCGTGTGCAGGGCCGGCACTGGGGCGGGTTCCGCACGGCGTACAAGCTGTAGCCACTATCCTCCGTCGTCATCCTGAGGTGCTCGTCGTTCTTCACGGCGAGCCTCGAAGGATGGCCGCAAACACAGGTACTCCTGGCCATCCTTCGAGACGCCGCGCAAGCTGCGCGGCTCCTCAGGATGACGGTTCGTGCTTTGTGTCCGCACGTAGCGCTGCGTCCGGGGCGCGAGACCCTCGTTGCGCGTCATTCGGGCAATCCCGCTTGGCGAAAAGCGGCTACCATTCTGCCACCCCATTCGGCGTCGCGCGTATGGAAGATTTCAAGTACGTGGGAAATCCGGAAGTTTGGCCGAAGTCTTAGGAGTTGGCCGATCGCATCCCGCGCTTCCGCGATACGACCGGCCGGCACTCCGTTCATGATAAAGGCTCCGAGCGAATGAGTATCGGGATTGTCTTGAACCGCCCTCATCGCAGACGTGCAACCCTCGTCATAGCGACGAAGCGCGTTGTATGCGCACGCATTACCGTACCAGATTCCCCGTCGCAAAGGATCGAGCGGGCTGAGCCTCATCACGTGATCGAAACTTCCGATAGCGCGCTCGGGTTCCCCCCGCATGATGGAAATCCAGCCACGACTGAACCAAACAACAGCGAGATTGGGATTTAGAACGACCGCTTGCTCGATCATGGCATCCGTCTGCTCATATTCGCGTCCGAGGAAGGCGAGCACATGCGCGGACCTTGCCAAAGCGAAAGCGTCCTCGTTCGCCAGCCTCGCGGCGAGTTGAGCGTATCGAATGGCCTCCAGGCGTACTTCGACAGGCAAAGGCGTGCCCTCGATCGATTGAGGCAGCTTCATAAGAAAGGCAGTCATCGCATAGGCTGCGGCATATTCCGGATCTCGCGCGAAAGCCTCCCTGAATGATGCGCAGGCCTCGGCGATCGACCTCCGGTAGGTCAATGCCATTCCGCGCAGGAAAAAGTCATAACTATCGAGCCGCTCGGTAGGCTTGCGCTTGGCGCGTTCGATCTCGGCCTGCTCGAGTTTTGGGGCAATCGCACCCACCACGCTGGCGGTGATCTTGTCTTGAAGCTCGAATACATCCGCCAGGTCACCATCGAACTTGTCCGCCCAAAGATGGCTGTTGGTCGCCGCTTCGATCAATTGTCCGGTTATCCGAACTCTCCCGGCAGCCTTGCGGACGCTTCCCTCAAGCACGTAGCGCACGCCGAGTTCGCGCCCAACCTGCTTGATATCGATCATCTTGCCTTTGTAGGTGAACGACGAATTTCTAGCGATCACGAACAGCGACTTGAAGCGCGACAGCGCGGTGATGATGTCCTCCACCATGCCGTCGGCGAAATACTCCTGCTCCGGATCGCCGGACATGTTCTGGAACGGCAGCACCGCAATGGAGGGTTTGTCGGGGAACGCGAGAGGCTGGGCGATCTCGCCCGGCGGCTTGGCCGGCGCTGGCTGTGAGGAATCGCCAATCCGCACGCGCCACGCCCGCATCGGTTCGTCGATGTTCTTCAGGCTCTGCGGACCCATGTCGTCGAACGCGGCCTCGACCTTACCGCGGACTTGCCGCTGCGCGTCGTCGGAAACGCAGACTCCGCCGGGTTCGGCGATGCCTTCCAGGCGTGCCGCGATGTTGACGCCATCGCCGAAAATATCGTTGTCGTCGATGATGATGTCGCCGACGTGAATGCCGATGCGGAATTCGATGCGTGTGTCCTGCGGCACGCCGGCGTTTTGCGCGGCCATGCCGCGCTGGATTTCGACCGCGCAGCGCGCCGCGTCTACGGCGCTGCCAAATTCCACCAGCAGGCCGTCGCCGGTGGTCTTGACGATGCGGCCGCGATACGCCGCGATCGCGGGATCGACCAGCGTCTTGCGCAGCGATTTCAGCCGCGCCAGCGTGCCTTCCTCGTCGCGGCCCATCAAACGGCTGTAGCCGGCGACGTCCGCCGCCAGCACCGCCGCCAATCGCCGTTCCACGCGCTCGCTCGCCACGATGACCCCTGTTGTCCGCATATAATGCACAGGCGGCCGCGACTAGCCCAGCCGGAATCGCGGCTGGGGCACGAGACCATACGTAAGTTCGTCGTCGCCGGGCTTGTCCCCGCCATCCGCGTCTTGCAAGCTGTCAAAAAAGAAAACGTGGATGCCCGGGACAAGCCCGGGCATGACGAGCAGAATGGGAGGGGGCTCCATGAGACGGCGCGATTTCATCAAGGCGGCGGCAGGTGCCGCGACGGCGTGGCCGGCCGCGGCGCGGGCGCAACACTTTCCGTCGCGTTCCATTACGTTGATCGTGCCGTTCGCGGCCGGCGGGCCCACCGACGTGCTGGCGCGGATTCTGGCCGAGCATATGCGGGGCACGCTGGGGCAGACCGTGCTGATCGAAAACGTCACCGGCGCGTCCGGCGCCATCGCCGGGCTGCGCGCCGCGCGGGCCAACCCGGATGGCTATAGCCTCACCATCGGGCACTGGGGCACGCATGTGCTCAACGGCGCGGTCTATGCGCTGCAATATGACGTGCTGAACGATTTCGAGCCGGTGGCGCTGGTCGGCAACGGCCCGCAGCTCATCATCGGCAAGCCGAAACTTGCCGCAAAGGATCTGCGGGAACTGATCGGCTGGCTGAAGGACAATTCGAACAAGGCGACTGCGGGTACCGCGGGACCTGGCTCCGGTGCCCATGTTGCCGGCGTTTTCTTCCAGAACCTGACCGACACCAGCTTTGCGTTTGTGCCCTATCGCGGCGCCGGGCCAGCGCTCAACGACCTGATGGCCGGACAGATCGATATCATGTTCGACCAGGCCACCAATTCGCTGCCGCAGGTGCGCGGCGGCACGGTCAAGGCTTACGCCGTGACCTCGCGCACGCGGCTTGCCACGGCGCCGGATATTCCGACTGTGGATGAAGCGGGAGTGCCGGGACTTTATATCGCCTATTGGCACGCCATCTGGGCGCCGAAGAACACACCTAGCGAGGTCGTCGCGATCCTGAACGCCGCGGTGCGGGTGGCGCTGGCCGATCCCGCCGTGCAGCGGCGGTTTCTCGAACTGGGCCAGGAGACGCCGCCGCCCGAAAAACAGACGCCGGCGGCGCTGAAAGAGCATCAGACCGCCGAGATCGCAAAATGGTGGCCGATCGTGAAGGCGGCGAATATCAAGGCGGAGTGAGGTGCTCGTGTCCCGGGCGCGATGCGGCATTCTTCATGCCGCTTCGCAGAACCGGAACCCCGCTACGGTTCAAAAGCTCGACCCCGGCTCTGCAGCGCAACGCTCCGCGAAGAGCTGCGCGCTGCGTTGCGTCCGGGGCACGAGATTAACCCACCCAAAACTCCGGCATCGCCGGCTCCAGCCTGCCCCCAATCCGCACCGGCGCGATGCGGAGCGCGAGGCCGGTTGAGTCGTTGGTTTCTACCGCGACGCCGCTCAGCGTCGCGACACCGCCGGCCGGCTCGAATCGCCCCGAAGGGATGCCGGTGAGGAAGCGATGCAGCGGCTCCTCCTTCTGCATGCCGATCACCGAATCGTAATCGCCAGTCATGCCGGCATCGGTCATGTAGGCGGTGCCGCCGGCAAGAATTTGATGATCGGCGGTCGGCACATGGGTATGGGTGCCGACCACCAGGCTGACGCGGCCGTCGCAGAAAAATCCCATGCCCTGCTTTTCGCTCGAGGCCTCGCAATGGATATCTACCACGATGGCGTCGGCTGCCTCGCGCAACGGACAGGCATCGAGTTCCCGGGCGACCGCGTCGAAGGGATCGTTGAGCGGCTCCATGAACACGCGGCCCATGGCGTTGATGATGAGCGCGCGGGCGCCGCGCTTGGTTTCGACCAATGCCGCGCCGCGGCCGGGCGTATGGCGCGGAAAATTCAGCGGGCGGACCAGGCGCGGCGCGCGCTCGATGAACACCAGCGCCTCCTTCTGATTCCAGGCGTGGTTGCCGAGCGTGACCGCGTCGGCGCCGGCGTCGATGAAATCATTGTAGATCGCCTCCGTAATGCCGAATCCGCCGGCGGCGTTCTCGCCGTTGACGACGACGAGATCGAGCGTCCAGTCGCGGATCAGGCCGGGCAGTCGTTCGAGAATGGCAGTGCGCCCGGTCTTGCCGACGACGTCGCCAATAAAAAGGATACGCAACTAGCTGCTCCGGAAATCGAATGCGTGCTTTTCCGTTAGCACATAATCCAGCGCCACGTCGTGCGGCTGCATCGGGACTGCCTTGATTTCCTGCACGGCGAAGGCAAGGCCGATGGCGACGCTGGCTCTCGCCTTGCGCAGATGCGCCAGCGTCACGTCGTAGTGTCCGGCGCCATAGCCGATGCGGTGGCCGGCGCGGTCGAACGCCGCCAGCGGCACCAGCATGACGTCGGGAACGAGTTCGGCGGCGGCGGGCGACGGCTCCAAAATGCCGAGCGATCCGAGCATCAGTCTGTCGTTGGGCGACCAGGCGCGAAAGATCAGCGACTTGCCGCGCGCGGTGATCGCCGGCAGCGCCAGTTGCGCGCCCTGGGCTGCGAGGTTTTTCATCAATGGTGTGGGATCGATCTCGCTGCGGATCGGCGAGTAGCCGGCGACGATGGTGCCGGGTTTGATCGCAACGGGCAGTCCGCGTTTGGCGATGGCTTCGGCCGCAGCGGCGCGCTGCTCGTCACTCAACGCCTCGCGCCGCGCGAGCGCGGCGGTGCGCAGATCACCTTTTGACGGGGTGGATGACATGCAGCTTTATATTCTGCGATCACAAATCGCGAAAGCCGCTGTTCTCAACCTCTCCCCGCTCTTTCGCGGGGAGAGGTCGGATTGCGAAGCAATCCGGGTGAGGGGCCAGGCACTGCGCCGGACAAGATCACAGCCCGTCGGGTCGGGACTCTTGAAGAAAAATGCGGCGGATTTGGTCGATGCAACCTTCCGATCCGAGCGTCCTTCCACTGCGTTGCGCACAGTGCCTGGCCCCTCACCCGCCGCGCAAAAGCGCGGCGACCTCTCCCCGCGGAAGAGCGGGGAGAGGTAAGAACGCGCCGTACTTGAATTGAAGTGCGAAGCCGCGATGGCCGTTGGAGCACTCGATCCCGGAGTTCCCTACGAAAGTAGGTGGGCACCATGTAGCCAGGTCCACGAACCTGGCCAGGGACAGTTCCCGGAAGGATCGATAAGGCCCCGGGGATATATGGCTCCTGACGCGCGACACAGCTTCGCAGGGGTAATGTAGGAGGTATGGAGGCGAGACGCCAGCATTTGCTTCACCCCCCTGGAGGGCAGGGGAGGGTAAGGAAATTCACCCGATCGCCACCCCGCCGCCGATCGTGCGATTCAGCACCTGCGTCGTCTTCTCGATGCGGTCGGCGGCCGAATTCAGCGCGGCGGCTACCGCGGTCTGCGTCGCCCTGGCGCGGTCGGCGGCGGCGACGCGGACGTCGCGGAGCGCCGCGAGTTCTTCCTCCAGGGTGCGGATGCGCGCGCTGGCGTCGAGCAGTTCGTCGCACACCGTCAGCGCCGCCATCACCGTGAGGCGCGCATCGCCGATTTCACCGAACTTTCCACGCAGGCTGCCGATCCGCGATTCGAAGCTCTCGGCGAGCTTTAACAGCCGCGCCTCCTGGCCTTCCTCGCAGGCCATACGGTACTGGCGGCCGTTGATGGTGACGTTGATGTGGCTCATGAGGTCTCTCCCGCGTCGAGCACGGAACGGATGGTGCCGATCGCGGCATCGAGCCGTTCGGCGATCTCGCGATTGGCGCGCTCCAGCTTGCGCGTTTTCACCAGCGATCCGTCGAGCTCGTCGGCTAGCCGCGAGCGATCCGCGCCGAGGGCCTGAATGCGGGTCGCCAACTCGTCCTCGTCGCGGTCGGCCTCGCGTCGCCGTTCCACCGCGCTTTCCAGCGCGTCGAGCGCCGCCATCAGCCGCCGCGTCGCCGCGTCGATATCGGCGGCGACTGGCTCGGAACCGGGGGTGGGGCGATCATTCATAGCGGCGGCGCGAACCTTCAATGCGGCTGCCGCCGGCCATAAAGCCCGGCGCGGCAAGCCTTTAGCGCACGAAATTTACGTGGCAAGCGAGGCCAGCGCAACGGCGCTCAAAAGCTATGCACCGCAAAGCCGCATCGGCAGACGCATTGCCGGTTCCCGCCCTTGGACTCCCATGCCGCAGGTGCTATCCACCCATGCCTCATTTCCCGCTGCCGGAACCGCATCCAATCCCGGCGCGGAGCGTTCACAAGCACAATCACCTCAAACGGATTATCCCCATGGCGAGCGTCGATCACACCCGTATGGCCAACGCGATTCGCGGCCTTGCCATGGATGCCGTTGAAAAGGCCAAATCCGGCCATCCCGGGTTGCCGATGGGCGCCGCCGATATCGCCACCGTGCTGTTCACGCAATTTTTGAAATTCGACGCGGCTGACCCGAAATGGCCGGACCGCGACCGCTTTATCCTGTCGGCCGGGCATGGCTCGATGCTGCTCTATGCGCTGCTGTATCTCACCGGCACTGCCGACATGACGCTGGACCAGCTCAAGCATTTCCGGCAGCTGGGATCGCTGACACCCGGCCATCCCGAAAATTTCCACACCAAGGGCATCGAGACCACCACCGGCCCATTGGGCCAGGGCATTGCCACCTCGGTCGGCTTCGCGCTGGCGGAGAAGATGCTGGCCGCCGAGTTCGGCAAGAAGATCGTCAGCCATCACACCTATGTGCTTTGCTCCGACGGCGACCTGATGGAGGGCGTCTCGCAGGAAGCCATCACGCTTGCCGGGCACTGGAAGCTCAACAAGCTGATCGTGCTGTATGACGACAACGGCATTTCCATCGACGGCCCGACCTCGCTCGCTGACTCCGTCGACCAGGTGAAGCGTTTCAAGTCCGCCGGCTGGGCGGCCGAGCTGATCGACGGCCAGGATCAGGCCGCCATCGCCGCCGCGATCACCCGGGCGCAAAAGTCCAACAAGCCGTCGATGATCGCCTGCAAGACCACGATCGGCTACGGCGCGCCGACCAGGGCGGGGACGGCGAAGGCGCATGGCGAGGCGCTCGGCGCCGACGAGTTGAAGGGCGCCAAGGAAAAACTCGGCATTTCGCTGGAGCCGTTCTCGGTGCCGGACGATGTGTTGCAAGCCTGGCGCGAGGCCGGCGCAGGTGGCGCGGCCGCGCGAAAAGAGTGGGAGGCGCGTTTCGCCGAGCTCGGCAGCCGCAAGCGCGCCGAGTTCGAACGCCGGCTGCGGCATGAGCGGCCGGCGTCGCTGGCCAAGGCGCTGAAGGCGCACAAGAAGGCGCTGATCGAGACGCCGCAGAACATCGCGACCCGCAAATCGTCCGAAGCCGCGATCGAGGCGATCGCAGCCGCAATGCCGATGGAATTTTTGGCGGGCTCGGCGGATCTCACCGGCTCCAACAACAACAAGGCGAAATCCGCGGTGGCGTTTGCGGCCAAGACCCCAAAGGGCCGCTTCATCCATTACGGCATCCGCGAGCACGGCATGTGCGCTGCGATGAACGGCATCTTCCTGCATGGCGGGTTCGCACCGAACGGCGCGACCTTCCTGGTGTTCACCGACTATGCGCGGCCGGCGATTCGGCTGGCGGCGCTGATGGGCACGGGCGTGGTCTATGTGATGACGCATGATTCGATCGGGCTTGGCGAAGACGGCCCGACGCACCAGCCGGTCGAGCATCTTTCGGCATTGCGCGCGATGCCGAACATGCGCGTGTTCCGCCCCTGCGATGCGATGGAGGTCGCGGAATGCTGGGAGCTGGCGCTCAATCGCATCGACGGCCCGACCGTGCTGGCGTTGACGCGGCAGAACCTGCCGCAACTGCGCACCATCGCACGCAACGACAATCCGTGCAGCCAGGGCGCGTATGAACTGGTCGCCGCGCAGGACGAAGCGAAGGTCTCACTGTTCGCTTCGGGCTCCGAGGTCGAGATCGCAGTCGCCGCGCAAAAGCAGCTTGCCGAGAAGGGCGTCGCGGCGCGCGTCGTCTCGGTGCCGTCGCTGGAATTGCTGCTGGCGCTGGATGAGGCAAAACAGCGCGCCATCATCGGCAACGCGCCGGTGAAAATCGCGATCGAAGCCGCGGTGCGCTGGGGCTGGGACGCGGTGATCGGGCACGACGGCGAATTTATCGGCATGCACGGTTTTGGCGCCAGCGCGCCGGCCAAGGACCTGTTCAAGCATTTTGGGATCACAGCCGAGGCCGCGGTTAACGCTGCGCTGAAACGCATTTCCTGACGGTTGAGATTGCCTGCAAAAAAGGCTAGCAACGGCCAACTTTTGGTGAGCCGTCATCGCCGGGCTTGTCCCGGCCATCCACGTCTTTACCAGGCACTCAAGAGAAGACGTGAATGCCCGGGACAAGCCCGGGCATGACGAGGGAAATTGGAGGAACTATCAATGGCAGTCCGGGTCGCGATCAACGGGTTTGGCCGCATCGGCCGCAACATCCTGCGGGCCATCGCCGAGTCCGGCCGCCGGGATATCGAGGTGGTGGGGATCAACGATCTCGGCCCGGTCGAGACCAACGCGCATCTGTTGCGCTTCGATTCGGTGCATGGCCGCTTTCCCGGCACCGTGACGGTCGATGGCGACAGCATCAGCCTCGGCAACGGCAAGATCAAGGTTTCGGCGGAACGCGATCCGACCAAACTGCCGTGGAAGGATCTCGGCGTCGACATCGCGCTGGAATGCACCGGCATCTTCAGCGCCAAGGCCAAGGCCGCAGCGCACCTAACCGCCGGTGCCAAACGCGTACTGGTGTCGGCGCCGTCCGACGGCGCCGACATGACCATCGTGTTCGGCGTCAACCATGACAAACTTACAAAAGACCATCTGGTGGTTTCGAACGGCTCCTGCACCACCAATTGCCTCGCGCCGGTAGCAAAAGTGCTTAATGACACCGTTGGCATCGAGACCGGCTTCATGACCACGATCCACGCTTACACCGGCGACCAGCCGACGCTGGACACGCTGCACAGCGATCTCTATCGCGGCCGCGCGGCGGCGATGTCGATGATCCCGACCTCGACCGGTGCCGCCAAGGCCATTGGTCTCGTGCTGCCGGAACTGCAAGGCAAGCTCGACGGCGTCGCGATACGCGTGCCCACTCCGAATGTCTCGGTGATCGATCTGAAGATCGTGGCGTCCCGCAAGACCGACGTGAAGGAAATCAACGAGGCGATGAAGCGCGCGTCCGAGCAGCAGCTCAAGGGCGTGCTCGGCTACACCACCGCGCCCAACGTCTCGATCGACTTCAACCACGACCCGCATTCGTCCACCTTCCACATGGACCAGACCAAGGTGCAGAACGGAACCTTGGTGCGGGTGATGTCGTGGTACGACAATGAATGGGGCTTTTCCAACCGCATGGCCGACACCGCCGTGGCGATGGGGAAGCTGCTGTAAATTCTCGCGCCCCGGACGCAGCGCACCGCCCTTCGCGGCGTGATGCGCTGCAGAGCCGGGGCCGTAACGAACCAACACTTCGTCATGCGCGGGCTTGACCCGCGCATCCATCCTTCTTCGCAAGAGTCTTTCGAAGAGGATGGATTGCCGGGTCAAGCCCGGCAATGACGCTTCGTTTGCGGCGGTCCCGGCTCTGCGGTGCACCGCTGAAGAAGCGCTGCACCGCGTCCGGGACACATACCGATGCCGAATTTCCACACCCTCGATGACGTCGACGTCAACGGCAAGCGCGTGCTGCTGCGCGTCGACCTCAACGTGCCGATGGAGAACGGCCGCGTCAGCGATGCCACGCGGCTAGAGCGGATCGCGCCGACGATCACTGAGATTTCCGACAAGGGCGGCAAGGTGATCCTGCTGGCGCATTTCGGCCGGCCCAAGGGGCGCGATCCGAAGCAGTCGCTGAAGCCAGTCGCGGCCGCGCTGGCGGAAGTCATCAACAGGCCGGTGGCGTTCGCGGACGACTGCATCGGCGAGATCGCGGAAAACGCCGTCGCCGCGATGAGGGATGGCGACATCCTCTGCCTGGAAAACACCCGCTTCCACAAAGAGGAAGAAAAGAACGATCCGGCCTTCGTCGCCGAGCTCGCAAAACTCGGCGACATCTGGGTCAACGACGCTTTCTCCGCCGCGCACCGGGCCCATGCTTCCACCGAAGGGCTCGGCCACAAACTCCCCGCTTACGCCGGCCGCACCATGCAGGCCGAGCTCGATGCGCTGGGCAAGGCGCTGGAAGCGCCGAAGAAACCTGTCATCGCCATCATCGGCGGCGCGAAGGTCTCCACCAAGATCGACCTGTTGCAGAATCTGGTCAGCAAGGTCGACGCGCTGGTGATCGGCGGCGGCATGGCCAATACATTTTTGCACGCGCAAGGCGTCGGGATCGGCAAATCGCTGGCGGAGAAAGACCTCGCCGCCACGGCCTTGCGGATTTTCGAAAAGGCCGCGGCCGCCAATTGCGCCATCATCCTTCCCGTCGATGCCGTGGTCGCGTTCCACTTCGCCGCCAACTCGCCGTCGCATGCCTATGGCCTCGATGCGATTCCAGCCGACGGCATGATCCTCGACGTCGGCCCGCAATCGATCGAGCGCATCCATGCCGCGATCGACGATGCCGCGACGCTGGTCTGGAACGGCCCGCTCGGCGCCTTCGAGATGACGCCGTTCGACCACGGCACCATGGTCGCGGCAAGGCACGCCGCTGAACGCACCAAGGCAAAAAAACTGATCGCGGTCGCCGGCGGCGGCGACACCGTGGCGGCGCTGAACCAGGCCGGCGTCGCCGATGATTTCAGCTATGTCTCGACCGCCGGCGGCGCGTTCCTGGAATGGATGGAAGGCAAGCCGTTGCCGGGGGTGGAAGTGCTGAAAGTGTAAGGGTTTGCAACCATGAGTCGGTTGTTGCAACTTATCGTTTATGTTATGTTCTCATCATGGCTGATGAACCGACCAATGCCGTGCTGCAAATCCTGATCAAGATTCAGGACAGCATCAGTGCACTCCGATCAGAGGTTGGGGACTTTAAGCGTGGCAACGAAGTTCAGCACGAGCGAATGGAAGGTCTTATCCGCAAGCAGCGGCGCGACTGGGCTGCGATGATGATCATTATACGAGCAACCGTCAGCGATTTCGACGAGCGCGTGAACGAGGTAGTGGAACGTGTAGCTGCGCTGGAAAAGTACAAAAGCTGAGGGCCGCAATGCCGGATGGACCGACCAGCATAACGACCGACATTCTGATTGCGATCCGCGAGGATATCTCGTCGTTTCGAGCCTCCGTCGAGGGACGGCTGGATCAGCTCGAGCAAACCAGTCGCAAACATCGGCATGACGCGGCCGCCATGATGGTGATCATGCGAGCGACCGTCAGCCACTTCAACCAGCGCGTCGGTGCTGTTGAAGAGCGCGTATCGGCGCTGGAAACCCCCAAAAGCTGACCCACCGGTCGCGAAGATCACGTTTTGTTGGCGCGCGAAACTGCGCAATTCATAGCCTTGGATTTCAGGACGCGCCGCGTTATGAGCGGTGCAGCATTTCCCACCCCGCCTCTGATTTCAAAGGAACTTGAGCCATGCCCCGCATAACGCTGCGCCAACTGCTCGATCATGCGGCGGAAAACGGTTATGGCGTGCCGGCCTTCAACATCAACAATATGGAGCAGGCGCTGGCGATCATGGACGCCGCCTCGAAGCTCGATGCGCCGGTCATTATCCAGGCCTCGCGCGGCGCGCGCTCCTATGCCAATGACATCATGCTGCGGCATATGATGGATGCGGTGACGGAGATCTATCCGCAGATTCCGGTTTGCGTGCATCTCGATCACGGCAACGGCCCGGACACCTGCATGACCGCGATCCAGGCAGGTTTTACGTCGGTGATGATGGACGGTTCGCTGAAGGCTGACGGCAAGACGGCGGCGGACTGGGACTACAATGTCGGCGTCACCAAGAAGGTCGCCGACATGGCGCATCTCGGCGGCATTTCGGTGGAGGGCGAACTCGGCGTGCTGGGCTCGCTCGAGACCGGCATGGGCGACAAGGAAGACGGCCACGGCGCCGAGGGCAAGCTCTCCCACGACCAGCTGCTGACCAACCCCGATGAGGCCGTAAAATTCGTCAAGGAGACCCAGGTCGATGCGCTGGCGATCGCGATGGGCACCTCGCACGGCGCCTACAAATTCTCCCGCAAGCCGGACGGCGACATCCTCGCCATGAACGTGATCGAGGAAATCCACCGCAAGCTGCCGAACACGCATCTGGTGATGCATGGCTCCTCCTCGGTGCCGCAGGATCTGCAGGAGATCATCAACACCTATGGCGGCAAGATGAAGCCGACCTGGGGCGTGCCGGTCAGCGAAATTCAGCGCGGCATCAAGAACGGCGTGCGCAAGATCAACATCGACACCGACAACCGCATGGCGATGACCGGGCAGATCAGGAAAGTGCTGAGCGAGGACCCCAGCGAATTCGATCCGCGCAAATACTTAAAACCCGCGATGGAAGCGATGGCAAAGCTGTGCAAGCAGCGCCTGGAGGAATTCAATACCGCCGGCCAGGCCGGCAAGATCAAGAAGGTGCTGACAACCGCCGAAATGGCGAAGCGTTATGCCGCAGGGGAACTGGCGCCGAAGGTGGCGTGAGGTCTTGAACAGGCGGCCTACCTCCAATATGTTACATGTAACAAATGGAGGCTGCCATGACCGATGGCGCAAAGCGGGTGCGCAAGCACCGCGAAAAGATGAAGGCGGCCGGACTGAAGCCGGTCACGATCTGGGTTCCGGACGTCAACGCGCCGGGATTCAAGGAAGAAGTCGCGCGCGCGATCGAGATCATCAATAACAGCGCCGAAGAAAAGATAATTCTTGAGGAGCTTTCGAACGTCGAAATTGAAGGCTGGAAATGAAACGAGGCGATCTGGTCACGGTGGTGCTCCCCGGCGCCTATGGAAAGCCCCGCCCCGCAGTAGTCGTTCAGTCTGATGCTTTCGAGAAAATGGAATCGATCACCTTCCTGCCATTGACCGGTGAGATTCTTCCCAAGCAAGTATTTCGCGTAACCGTGTCCCCGACTGCCAGTAACGGTCTGCAGGCCCATTCCCAAGTCATGGCCGACAAATGCAGCACGTTACCACTGTCAAAAGTCGGTGTCGTCTTCGGGAGACTGGACGACGACGATATGAATGCCGTCCATCGCGCCCTTGCCCTCTACCTGAGCTTTGCCTGAGAACCGTCTCTTTCGAACCTTAAGAAACTATCGCCGAAGGAACCCACCATGAATCTCGCCGAACTCAACAGAATCGCCAACGCCATGGTTGCGCCCGGCAAGGGCATTCTTGCCGCCGATGAATCGTCCGGCACCATCAAGAAGCGGTTCGACGCGATCAAGGTGGAATCCACCGAGGACAATCGCCGCGACTATCGCGAGATGCTGTTCCGCTCCAGGGAGGCGATGTCGAAATACATCTCCGGCGTCATTCTCTACGACGAAACCATCTGGCAAAAAGCAAAAGACGGCACGCCGCTGGTAAAACTGATCGAGCAGGCGGGCGCCATCCCCGGCATCAAGGTCGATGAGGGCACGCAGCCGCTGCCGAATTGCCCCGGCGAGCTGATCACGGTCGGCCTCGACAAGCTCGCTGAGCGGCTGAAGAAATATTACGAGCAGGGCGCGCGGTTTGCAAAATGGCGCGCGGTGATCGACATCGGCAAGGGCATTCCGAGCTACGCCGCGGTCCACACCAACGCCCATGCACTGGCGCGCTACGCGGCGCTGTGCCAGCAGGCAGAGATCGTGCCGATCGTCGAGCCCGAAGTGCTGATGGACGGCGACCACGGCATCGACCAATGCTTCGAGGTGACTGAATTCGTCCTGAAGGAAACGTTTCAGGAGCTCTATTACCAGAAGGTCGCGCTGGAAGGCATGATCCTCAAACCCAACATGGCGATCTCGGGCAAGAAGGCGCAAAACCGCGCCTCCGTGGAGGAGGTCGCGGAGAAGACCGTCCGCCTGCTCAAGGGCTGCGTGCCCCCCGCGGTGCCGGGCATCGCATTTCTGTCGGGCGGCCAGTCCGACGAGGAGGCGACCGCCCATCTCGACGCCATGAACCGGATCGGCGGACTGCCGTGGAAGCTGACCTTCTCCTATGGCCGGGCGCTGCAGGCGGCCCCGCAGAAGGCGTGGTCGGGCAAGACCGAGAACACCGCCGCCGGCCAGCAGGCTTTTACTCATCGCGCGCAGATGAATTCGCTGGCCAGCAAGGGCGAGTGGAAAGCCGATCTGGAAAAGAAAAAGGCGGCCTGAGCTTGGCCACAAAATCCGCGCCGCCACGCCCGGTGCCGCGACTCTACCTCGCGACGCCGATCGTGGACGACCCGATGCCGCTGATCGCAAGTCTGCCGGCGTTGCTTGCCGGCGCCGATATCGCGGCGGTGCTGCTGCGGCTGAAGCCAGCCGATCCGCGCAGCATGATCTCGCGCATCAAGGCGCTGGCGCCGGCGGTGCAGAACGGCGGCGCGGCGTTGCTGATCGAAGGCAATGCCGAACTGGTGGCCCGCTCCGGCGCAGATGGCGCGCACCTGACCGGAATCGAGGCGATGCAGGAGGCGCTGCCGACGTTAAAACCCGACCGCATCGCCGGCGTCGGCGGGCTTATCACCCGCCACGATTCAATGGCCGCGGGCGAAGCCGGCGCCGATTACGTGTTGTTCGGCGAGCCGGATGGACGCGGGCAGCGGCCATCGGCGGACGCGGTCGCCGAGCGGCTGCAATGGTGGGCCGAGCTGTTCGAGCCGCCCTGTGTCGGCTATGCGGCGACGATTACCGAAGCCGGCGAATTTGCGGCTGTCGGCGCCGATTTCGTGCTGGTCGGCGATTTCATCTGGGCCGATCCGCGTGGGGCCGCCGCCGCACTAATGGACGCCGGGCAGGCGATCAGGCAGAGTCACGCCGCCATGACCGGAAAAGCGCAGGCCGCACAGGGATGACGCCGGAATGAACATCCTGCGTCCGATATCGATTGTGATTTGCCTGAGCCTGCCGGCCGTGGCGCAAGTTCAACTGTTGCCGCCGCCCGGAGCGCCTGTACCGGCCGCGAGCAAGGCTGCCAAACCGGCCAAGACGAAAATCATAAAGCCGGCGGCCAAGAAGCCCGTCCCCGCCGCGACGCCACAACCGCCGTCCGCGTCCACCGCACCCGCCGACGATCCCAATGCCGACGTCGTGTTCGGCGCCTATCAGCGCGGGCAATACAAGACCGCGTTCGATCTGGCGACCAGCCGCGCCGGCAACGGCGATCCGAAGGCGATGGCGATGCTCGGCGAGCTCTATTCCGGCGGGCTCGGTATCAAGCGCGATTACGCCAGGGCGGCCGAGTGGTACAAGCGCGCCGCCGACCTCGGCGACCGCGAGGCGATGTTCGCGCTGGCGATGATGCGCATCAGCGGACGCGGCGGCCCGGTCAATCGCGAGGAAGGCGTGAAATTGCTGGCATCCTCGGCAAAACTCGGCAGCCCCAAGGCGGCCTATAATCTGGCGCTGCTCTATCTCGATGGACAGACGCTGCCGCAGGACTTAAAGCGCGCCGCCGAACTGCTGCGCATCTCTGCCGATGCCGGTAACCCGGAAGCGCAATATGCGCTCGCCACCTTCTACAAGGAGGGCACCGGCGTTCCCAAGGACATCGAGAAGGCGGTGCGCTTGCTGCAGGCGGCCTCGCTCGCCGACAATGTGGACGCGGAAGTCGAATACGCCATCGCGCTCTATAACGGCACTGGCACGCCGAAGAACGAGGCCGCGGCGGTGGCGCTGCTGCGCAAGGCGGCCAGGCAAAACAGCCCGATCGCGCAGAACCGTCTGGCGGGCGTACTGGTGGCCCGGCCGGAGGCGCCGGAGGACAGGATCGAAGGCCTGAAATGGCACATCGTTGCGAAAACCGCGGGCAAGGGCGACCTCAAGCTCGACGAGGCGCTGGCGCAGGCAAGCCCGGAGGATCGCGCCAAGGCCGAAGCCGCCGCGCGCAAATGGTTAGGGACCAAATGATCCGCCTTGACGGCGCAGCTTCCGCAGGGCACCCCTTCCCCGTCGTCCCCGCGAAGGCGGGGACCCATAACCCCTGGCGCTTGTGATTCTGGCGCGAGCGTGGCCCGTCGTCGTTTCAATTGAAGCGACACGGCGTATGGGTCCCCGCCTTCGCGGGGACGACGATGTTAGCGCTGCAACACCGAGTTCAACAACAAGCCGAGATCATGCTGCATTCAGCCCTCATCAACGTCATGGTCAAGGCCGCGCGCCGCGCCGGGCGCAGCCTGAAGCGCGATCTCGGCGAGGTCGAGCAGCTTCAGGTGTCGCTGAAGGGTCCGGCCAATTTCGTCACCTTGGCGGACAAGCGCTCCGAGGAAATGCTCTATGACGACTTGAGCAAGGCGCGGCCGGGTTACGGCTTTATCGGCGAGGAAGGCGGTGCCCGCGAAGGCGCCGACAAGAGCCATACCTGGATTGTCGATCCGCTCGACGGCACCACCAATTTTCTGCATGGCATTCCGCATTTCGCGATTTCGATCGGCCTGCAGCGCGAGGGCACCATGATCGCCGGGCTGATCTACAATCCGGCCAATGACGACCTCTACCTCGCCGAGCGCGGCAAGGGCGCCTTCCTCAACGACCAGCGGCTGCGCGTCGCCGGCCGCCGCCGGCTCAATGAATGCGTGATCGCCTGCGGCCTGCCGCATATCGGCCGCGGCGACCACGCTTTGTCACGCGAGGAGATGACCGAGCTGCAGCCGCGCGTCGCGGGCCTGCGCCGCTTCGGCTCCGCCGCGCTCGACATGGCCTTCATCGCCGCCGGCCGCTTCGACGGCTACTGGGAGCGCAACCTGCAACCTTGGGACATGGCGGCCGGCACCATCATCGTCCGCGAAGCCGGCGGCATCGTCAGCGGCGTTGCGGGCGACGACGATGCGCTCAAGACCGGCAACGTGGTGTGCGGCAATGAGCATGTGCATGCGGAGCTGGTGAAGATTCTCAAGCCGCTGGGAGCGCCGAAGCCGTAGCCCGGATGAGCGCAGCGACAGCCGGAAAACCGCGCGAACGAACGAAGGCCCGGGTATCGCTGCGCTCCGCCGGCTACCGGCCTGCGCCCTGGCGCAATAGAGTTCCACTACCGAAATGCTGGTAAATCTCTCCGTAAACCGGCTAGCGTCGATCCGTTGCGTTTGCGCCTGCGCCGGTGCGAACGCGTTCGAATTCGTGAGCCGCCGCCACCATGCCCATTTCCGTCCGTTACGTCGTCCAGTCGACTATCATCCTGCTCGCGGTCGGATTTCTGACCCTGCTCGGTATTGTGGGAATGACGATCTGGCTCGGCGAGCAGGCCCGCATCTATTCCAACGACGCCGCCGAGGCGCGCGACACTCAGACCGCCGCGGTCGAATTGCGCAGCGCCGTGCAGAGCGCGGAGTCCAGCCAGCGGGGTTACTTGATCGGCGGCAATGAGATCTATCTGGCGCCGTACGATAACGCCAAGGCCACGGCCGACCGACAACTCGACCGGCTGAAGCGGCTGCTGGCGCCGCGACAGGACACCGAGGCCGTGCTGCGCCGGCTGGCTGTCGTCATCGCCGAAAAATTCGCCGAGATGGACAAAACCAACCTTTTGAAACGCGACCTACAGGACGCAGAGGCGGCGGCCGTGTTCCGTAGCAATCGCGGCAAGGCGCTGATGGATGAGGCCAACGTATTCCTTTCCAGCATCATACGCGCGACCGACGAGCGTCTGACCAAGGGAGTGACGGAGCAGCGCGACAACGCGACACGGTTGCGCTGGGTGTCGATCCTCGGCGCTATCGCCATCGTCCTTGTCGTTGGCGGCGTCACGATCACCTTCGGCCGCTACGCCCGCGAGATCGCTCAGGCCCGCGACGACGTCCGCAACCTCAATGTCAGCCTTGAGGCGCGGGTCAACGAGCGTACCGCCGCTCTCGGCCAGGCGCGGGATCGCGCCGAAACGCTGCTGGCCGAAGTCAACCACCGCGTCGCCAACAGCCTGATGCTGGTTGCCTCGCTGGTAAAGCTGCAGTCCAACGCGGTGAAAGACCCCGCCGCCAAAATCGCGCTGGACGAGACCGAGGCGCGCATCCATGCGATCTCGATGGTGCACAAGCGCCTATACACATCGGGCGATGCCCGCGTCGTCGCACTGGATGAGTATCTCGCCGGGCTGCTCGACCATCTGCAAACCTCGATGCGGGGCGATGGGCTGGGCGCGCTGCTGCGATATCAGCTCGAATCGCTGCAACTCGGCACCGACGCCAGCATCAATCTCGGCGTCATCGTCGCCGAATGGGTCACCAATGCGGTCAAATATGCCTATCCGGACCGCAAGGGCGAAATCCGCGTCGACCTCAAGCGCCTGCCTGGCGGCCGCGGCGAACTCTCGGTCGAGGATGACGGCGTCGGCCGCAGCAACGAGCAGGCAAAGGGCACTGGGCTTGGAACCCGGCTCGTGGGCGCGATGGCAAAAAGCATCGGCGCGGAAATTTACTATGATGCGCGCAATCCGGGAACCGGCGCGCGGCTGGTTTTTCCGATCGCGGCCTAGGTTTCAGACTGGCTTCCGCCTCGGTCCTGATAATAGATTGAGCCTCGAATGACGGGGGTCCGTCGGGGGCGGAATGATTTCTCGTACAACGCGATCGATGTGGCTTGCCGCGAGACTGGTCTTCCTGGCTGGCTGTTGTGCAGCGGTCGGTCCGTCGTCTGCACAGGAAGGGCCCCCTGGCCTGACGAAGCCGGTGCTGCTTCCGCTCTTCAATCCGAATGCTCCGGCGTGCACGCCGCCGCCGGGGCTGCAGCGCGTGCTCGCCTTCGCTCAAGACAATCAGCGGCAATTCATGAAGGGCGTCGCATACGGACTGACAATGGCGGCCAAAGACCGGCAACTCGACTATCGTGTTGCCGTTGCCGATAACAGCCCCTCAAAAATGATCGAACAGGTCCAGGCGTTCGGCCGTTCCAAGCTTGGCGCCGTGGTGGCCTCTCCCGTCGATCCGCCGTCGCTCGCCCCGCATTTGCAGCGCGTGATCTGGTCAGGCGCCTATGTCGGCGCCGTAGTGCCGCCGCCGGCAACCTCGCTGCTCAATGCCCCGCAATACCTGACCGGCAAGGTGCTCGGCGACACCGCCGCCTCCTATATCCGCAACCGTCTCGGCGGCAGGGCGAAGGTTGTGCTGCTGACTCATGATAGTTTGCAGTTCCTCGCGCCGCGCTTCACTGCGATGCGCGACGCCTTGAAAGACATTCCCGGGGTGACCATCGTCGCCGACATCTCGCCTTTGACGGTGAACGAGGAAGGCGGCGCGGCGATGATGCGAACCATCCTGCTCGCCAACCCCAGCGTCGATGTGGTGCTTGGTGCGGACACCGTGGTGCTCGGCGCGCTGATCGCGTTGCGCGAGGCCGGCAAAGCGCGGCCCGACCAATTTCTCGGCGGCATTGATGGCGAGCCGGAGGCGATCGCAGAGATCAAACGCGGCGGTCCCTACAAGGCTAGCATCAGCCTTGCATCCCCGGTGTTCGGTTATGCGATGGGCCAGCATGCTGCCGACTGGCTGGAGGGAAAGACCATTCCGCAGGCGATGGACATTCTTCCGAAATCGCTCACACAGGATAACATCGCGGCGTATGAAGCGGATCTCGCCGACCCCGCCGCGGTCTGGCGCGACGCAGCGCGCCGCGCTTCGTATCTTAAGATGTACGGGAACATCTGCTATGACACGCGCGAGCAGTATATCAATTTCCCCTGGTCGTCGGAGCGAAAAGGGCTGGATTGAGTCTCGCGTACCGGACGCACTGCAGGATATATGCCGGCAAGCAGCATCGGAGGCTGTCGCCATGAAGCTGGGAAGCGACCTGGCTGAAGTCAAATCGGGTAGTGCTGCGGCCCGGTCTCGATGGTGATCCATCGTAGCTCGGTAAATTCGGCAATGCCGGCCTTGCCGCCGAAGCGCCCGTAGCCGGACGCCTTGACGCCGCCGAACGGCATCTGCGCTTCGTCGTGCAGGGTCGGCCCGTTGATGTGGCAAATGCCGGACTCGATCCTTCTCGCAACGTCCATCGCGCGCGCGATATCACGGCCGAACACCGCCGCCGACAATCCATATTCGGTGTCGTTCGCGACGCGGACGGCCTCGTCCACGCCGTCGACGCGCACGATACCCACGACCGGACCGAACGATTCCTCGGTATAGATCCGCATCGCCGAGGTGACGTGATCGAGTACCGTGGCCGACATCAGCGTGCCCTCCGACCGGCCGCCGGTTACGATCCGCGCGCCCTTGCCTACTGCGTCCCTGATCAGCCCCTGGATGCGATCGACGGCATCGGACCCGATCAGGGATCCGAGTGGCGCGCTCCCTTTGCGCGGGTCGCCGGCCACCATCGAGCCTGCCTTGATTGCGAGCTTCGCAACGAATGCGTCGGCCACCTTGTGATCGAGCACGATCCGTTCGGTGGACATGCATATCTGTCCCTGATTCATGAATGCGCCGAAGGCCGCGGCGGCGACTGCGGCATCGAGGTCGGCGTCGTCAAGGACGATCAGCGGCGCCTTGCCGCCGAGTTCAAGCAATGCCGGTTTGAGATACTTTGCCGCAATCTGCGCGATGATGCGGCCGACGCGGGTCGAGCCTGTGAAATTGATACGCCGCACCGCGGGATGCGAAATCAATGCCTCGATCAGCGCCGGCGCGTCTTCCGGGGCGTTGGTGATGACGTTGACGACGCCGGGCGGCAGTCCCGCATCCCGCAAACATTCGGCAATCAGGCGGTGCGTACCCGGGCAGATCTCCGAGGCCTTCAGGACCACGGTATTGCCGCATGCGAGCGGCAGCGCCACGGCGCGGACGCCGAGAATCACCGGAGCGTTCCACGGCGCGATGCTGAGCACGACGCCCGCCGGCTGCCGGACCGCCATGGCGATGCAGCCCGGCTTGTCGGATGGAATGATTTCGCCGGAAATCTGCGTGGTCATTGCCGCGGCTTCCCGCAACATTCCCGCCGCTAGGCCGACGTTGAATCCGGCCCAGCCGGCGGTGGCGCCGGTTTCGGTCGCCATCAGCTCGACGAATTGCGCGGCTTTCGCCTCGAGTTGGTCGGCGGCCTTGAGCAATATCTTCCGGCGCAGGCCCGGCCCGGTCGACGACCATCCGGGAAACGCCGCCGCCGCTGCATCCGCTGCGCGCCTGGCATCGGCGATCTGCGCCGCGGAAGCGCGGGTGGCCACATCGCCCGTGATGGGATTGAGGCGATCGAACGTTATGCCGTCGACAGCTTGAACGTCCCGGTTCTCAAGCAGCAGGCTGATCTGGTTCATGGCGTGTTCCTCCGTGTTTTCGGAATTGCTTTGTGCATTTCAAATAGCCTTCGCAACGATGCCGCCGAGATAGGCGCGCCGCACGGCGTTGTCGGACATCAATGCGGTTGCCGTGCCGCTCCCGACGATTCCGCCGTTTTCGATGAGATAGCCGCGATCGGCGATGGCGAGGCCTTCGCGGGCATTTTGCTCGACCAGCAGCAGGCCGACGCCGCCCTCGCGCACTTTCCGAAGTGCCGCGAACAATTCGCGCACCAGCAACGGAGACAGACCGAGCGAAGGCTCGTCCAGCAGGAGGATATCCGGATTCGACATCAGGGCGCGGCCGATGGCGACCATCTGCTGCTCGCCTCCGCTCATGGTCCGCACGGTCTGTCCGAGCCTTTCGCCGAGGCGAGGAAACAGCGCCAGCACCCTGCCCCGCCGCGCCGCCTCGCCGTCCCGGGCGCGCTTCGGATTGGCGCCCAGCAACAGGTTTTCCTTGACCGTGAGGTCGGCGAAGATGCCGCGGCCTTCCGGCACCAAGACAAGGCCGGCTTCGACAATCTCGTGCGCCGGCAGTTCGGAGATATCGCGTCCGGACAGTTTTGCGCTTTTGCCGGGAAGGCAGCCCACGATACCGGCGATCGCTTTCAGCAAAGAGGTCTTGCCCGCACCATTGGCGCCTAGGATGACGACAATTTCTCCACGGCCCACGGTGAGCGCCGCGTCCGTCAGCGCGCGATGCTGGCCATAGGTGACGCTGACATCCGAGACCTCAAGCATCCAGCGGCGCTCCCAGATAGGCTTCGATGACGGCAGGATCGGACAGCACGGTCTCCGGCGTCCCCTCGGCGATCTTCCGGCCCCCGTTCATGACCACGCAGGAATCGCAAAGCGAGCGGATTGCGTCCATCACGTGTTCGACCAGCAGGATCGACAACCCTTGGTCCTTCAATGAGCGGATCAGCGCGATCCCGATCAGCAACTCGGAAGGATTGAGTCCGGCCAGCCATTCATCGAGCAGAAGAAGACGCGGCCTCAGAGCGAGCGCACGCGCCAGCTCGAGCCGCTTTCGGTCAATGTATGTCAGTTCGCTCGCGGATCGCCGGTCGTACCCCTTCAATCCGACCCGCTCCAGCAGCGCCATTGCGGCAGCTTGCATATCGCCGCGCGTCAGCGGTGCGGAATGAAAGGCGAGGCCGGCCCTGACGTTTTCGGCACAATTCATGCCGTCAAGCACGCGTACGAGTTGAAAGGTCCGCCCCAAACCGAGACGCGCAATGCGGTGCGTCGCCATCCCCGCAATATCCAACCCTGCGAAACGGATCACTCCGGAATCCGGACGGAGCACGCCGGAGACGAGATTGAGCGCCGTTGTCTTGCCCGATCCGTTCGGACCCAGCAGCCCGACGATCTCGCCGGACCGAACAGTCAGATCCAGCGCGTTGACGGCGACAAGGCCGCCAAATGCCCGGACCAGGCCCCTGATCTCGAGGACGGTTGAGGCTGCGGGCATCATGCCTTGGCCTCAGGAGCAGGTGCGCGCCGCGCAAAATCGTCCCACAGACCTACGACGCCGGAGGGCAAGGCATATACGATCAGCAGAAAGACAACGCCCATGATCAGCGTCGATGCGGTCGGAAACCGTGCCGCCAGGACCTCGAACAGCAACGTAAGCGGGATCGCTCCGAGCGCCGGACCCCAGAGCCGGTGCGCGCCGCCAAGCAGCGCCATGATCACAACCTCGAAAGAAATTGTGGCGTTGAATGCAATCGATGGCTCGATATAGGTCCAGCGTGGCGCCATGACCGCGCCGACCAGCGTCATGAAGACGGCGCTGATCGCAAACAGCGCGACCTTGGCGATGGTGACATTGATCCCGCAATGTTTTGCGACGGTTTCGTCCTCGCCGATGATACGCAGCGCAAATCCGAGGCGTGAGCGGGCGATCATCCAGCCGATCAAGAACACTGCGGCTGCGAGTGCGAGAAGCTGCCAGTAGATATCGCTCTGGGTAATATCCACGAACACGTAACGGCCGAGCACGCGCGTCTTGTTGACCTCGTACCAGATCACCAATTGGCGAACGAGTTCGGCGAGGCCAAAGGTGAAGATCACAAAGTGCAGGCCGCTGAGCCGCAACGTGGAAATTCCCACGATCACCGCCATCACCGCCCCGATCGCGCTGGCGATAAGCAGCACCAGCGGCCAGGCAAGAAGTTCGCCGAGCACCGCCACGGTGTACGCGCCCACCCCGAAAAATGCCGTCGTCGCCAGCGATACATAGCGCGTCGGCCCGGAGAACAGACCCCATGCCGTCGCAAGCACGGTGAATTGCAGCAGGCCGATCGCGAGCGCGAGATGATAGGCATCGGCGTAAACCGGAAGCAGCGCCAGCACGGCGAGACCGGCGCAGGCCGCAAGCACGGCGGCAACGCGCATCCGGATCATCGCTGCGCGCTCCCGAGCAGACCCGCCGGCTTGACCAGCAGGACACCGAGAAACAGTGCAAAATTCACCGCGAGCGTCAGCCCGGGATCGACGAAGGTTGCAACCAGCGATTCGCTCAGGCCCAACGCCAATCCCGCGACGAGACAACCGAAAAGGTTGCCGACGCCGCCCATCACGACCACGATCAGGGCCTTCATGGTGAAGATCACGCCCGAGGACGCGCTGAACGTCAGGAACATGCTGATCAGGACGCCCGCCGCCGCCACCAGCGCGCCGCCAAGCGCGAACGCAAACGCGGACGTACGGACGACATCGATCGCAACCAGTTGCGCGGCCGCGGGATCGACCGCAACGGCGCGTATCGAAGTGCCAAGCCGGGTACGGGTCAGGGCCAGATAAAGTGCAAGCCCCACCGCCACCGCAAGGCCGAAAGCGATCAGCCGGTTCAATGCGAGAATTTCCCCGAACAGGCTGACCGGTATCGCGAGAAACGAGTAACTGAAATAGGCGCCCCCGAATATCGAAAGCATGATGCCCTGAACGATGAACATCATGCCGAACGTCGCCAGGATGCTGTCGACTTCGAGCGCGTCGCGCGACCGCGCCCGGCGCACCAGCGGCGTGAGCAGGACGCGGTAGAGAACCATGCTCACGCCGAAACCGGCAGGAATGACGAACGCGAGGCCTACCAGCGGGTTCAATGCCCATCCGGTGAACAGCCACCAGGAGGCAAAGGCCGCCGCGACGAGAAACTCGCCGTAGGACAGGTTCATGATCCGCGCCACGCCATATTGAAGGGTCAGCCCCATGGCGATCAGCGCGTACATGCCCCCGAGCATCAGGCCGGTGAGGACAGCGTTCGTCATTTACTCATCGCCGGTGTGACCAATGCATGACGAAGTCAGGTTGAAGCGGCTCCTTCTCACCTCTCCCCGGAGGGGAGAGGTCGAAGCCGGAGCGCCAGCGAGGCTTCGGTGAGGGGTATCTCCACGCACTCGGACTCGCGGAGAGGCCCCTCACCCGCCGCACATCTGACGATGCGCGGCGACCTCTCCCCTGCGGGGAGAGGTGCTCTAGTTGGCAATCACGGCGCCTTCCATGCCGGTTTCGGGATAATCGGGGCGCGCGCGCCTTCGTTGGTGGCCGGTCCGACGCCGTAGAACTCGCCGTCCTGCCATTGCCCGACCCACCAGTATCTGGTCGGCAGGTTGTTCTCGAACTTGACCTTGCCGATCACGGTGTCGAACGTTGCGGTCTGCAGGTCCTTGATGACGGCCTCACGGTCGGGCTTGCCGACGCGCTCGATCGCCTGTTGCAGCATCTGCAGGCTCGCATAGGTCACGGCACTGGCCCAGCGATCCGGCTCGGCGCCGTTCGGCGATGCGGCCTTGTGACGCGCGAGGTAATCCTTGATCGGTGCGCTGTCGCCGCTCCAGCCGCCGATCCCCATCACGCCCTCGGCATTCGGACCGAACTTCTGTTTGAACAACGGGAATGCGGTGCCGACGCCGGTGTAGAAAATCTTCGGGTTGAAGCTTGCGATCCGTGCCTGCTCGGTAATCCCGAGCGTGTCCGGCGGATAGCTGAAGGCGATGAAGACATCCGGATTGAGCGCCTTCACCTCGTTGACGATCGGGCTGAGATCCTGGGTCCCGACCGGATAGGTCTTGTCATAGGCGAGCTTGAAATTGGCCTTGGCCAGCGCCGGACGCGCCGCGCCCGACAGATCGATGCCAAAACCGTCGGCGACGCTGACCATCGCGACGGTGTCGCCGATCTTGCCTTCGCCCCGCAGCTTGACCAGGAGATCGACGAGGGTGTTCGCAGCGCCCGCGCTGGTGCCGAGCAGCCAGAAACTGTTGGGCCAGCGCTTCGCCAGTTCAGGCGCGCGGTCGGTCACGGCCGTGGCTGCAAGATGCGGATAGCCGGCTTTGTTGAGAATCGGCCCGACCGCAAGGTTGAGGCCGGTGCCCCAGGGCGGCAGGATGAAATCGACTTTGTCCTGGGTGATCAACCGTTCCAGCGCACGCGCCGCTTCCTCCGCGCTTGAGCGATCATCATATTGCACGACCTCGATCGGCACGCGCTTGTCGCCAAGCTTCAGGCCGCCGGCGGCATTCACTTCCTTGACCCACATTTCGTAGTTTGGCAGCGTGGTCACCGCGGCGCCGCCGGCATTGGGGCCGGTGCGCGAGAGCGCGTAGCCGATCTTGACTGAACTCTGCGCCAGTGCGGGCGTGTCCGCCGCAAAAATGGCAGCACCGGTGACGGCGAGCAGACCCGCTGCGAAACGGGTGACGGATGACACCATGTTCTCCTCCCAGAGACTTTCGCGTCCATCGCCTTGAGCGGCGTTCGACTGCGCAGAGCCTATGCGCGCGTTTCCCGCAGCGTATTGGACGTATTCGGGGATTGATTGTATCTTGCCGTCAAAGATGCCTTGAAAAGGGGCGACCGATTGTCTCGGGTGGTGGGGACATGCAGCTGGGTTCGGGGCTGGAAACCTTTGCGGAGAAGCCCGTCGCCGCGCTCCACGCCGAGCGGTTTTCTGCCGGCCTCGCGCCGGCCGACTGGATTATCCGTCAACGTGGACCTCGTCGCGCGCACCTGCTGGTGACCGAGACCAGACGAGGAAGCGTTGCGTTGCGCGGCACGAGGATCGAATTCGAGGCGCCGGCGCTGCTGTGGCTGCCCGCCGATCTGGAAGGCGATCTGCAGGTCGAGGCCGGCGCACAGGGATATCTGGTCGCGGTTTCCGAAGATTTTCTCACCAGGACCGTCGCGGGCAGCGCCGAGGCCCTTCATCTGCGCCGCACCATCGACCGGCTGGTGCTCCTGAGGGCGGGACAGGTCGAGGCGACCTTCGGCGCCGTCGTCCATTGCTGCGACACGCTGGTGTGCGAAGTGCATTCTCCCGGCCGAGGCACGACGACGATGATGTCATCGCACGTGCTGCTGCTCTGCCTGCATCTGTGGCGTTCGGTGCTGTCAGGCCAATCCTCCGACGATGCCGCAGAGCGGGGAGATGGACCAAGGCTGGTCGGAAATTTCCTCCAGATGGTCGAACTGCACTATCGGGACGGCTGGCCCGTCGCGCGGTACGCGACCGCCCTGGGTGTGACAGACGACAAGCTTCACGCGCATTGCAAACGCGAGAAGGGGTTCAGCCCTCGCGCCGTCGTTCATGCGCGGCTGATCCAGGAAGCCTGCACCCGCCTGCAGCAACTCGATCTGCCGGTCGAACAGATCGGTTACGGGCTTGGATTTCGCGATCCGGGGTATTTCAATCGTTTCTTTCGCAAGCACCGCGGGGTTTCGCCCGGCGCCTGGCGGCGCCGCGCCCGACTGGAGCAAATGCGACACGGTGCATCCTATGCGGCATGGCCGTGACGGAGCGCCTGCCCGGTCGCAACGCATCGTGTCCCGGACGCGGTGCGGCATTCTTCATGCCGCTCCGCAGAGCCGGGACCCATTACGCGCACCGGTCCTCGTGAAACATGGGCCCCGGCTCTGCAGCGCACCGCAAGGCGCTGCGCTGCGTCCGGGGCACGAGTGGCCCTACAGCGTTGCCTGAAGATCCGCGAGCGTGACCATCAGCGTCATCGGCTCAAGCGGCGATTCCGAAAGACCGAGCGCAAGGTAGAACGCCTTGGCTTCGTCCGAAATGGCGTGGACCAGCATGCCGCGTATGCCGATCGCCTCGGCTGCCTGCATCACGCGCAAGGCGCTGTCGCGGAACAGCGCCCGGCCGATGCCCTGCCCGTGACAGCTTTGATCGATGGCAAGGCGGCCGAGCACCGCTACGGGTATCGGGTCCGGCATGTTTCTCCGGAATCGGCTGGGAGCCACCGCTGCGTTCACGGCGCCGGAGGCTAGCGCATAGTACCCGACGACAATATCATCGGCACAAATTACAAAACTGCGCGAAGCACCGCTGACCTGATTGGCCCGGGCCCGACGCCGCAGCCACTCGTCCAGAGGGGGAACGCCCGAATTGAAGGTTTCGAGTTGATGATGGTCGGCCAGCAGCGCGGGCGCGCTCAGATTCACCCGCGGTCCCATGGCGCAGCGGCCTGCATGGTGCGGCGCAGGCGTTCATTCGGCTGTGGCGGCGCGTCAAGCCGCCTCAGAAACTCGGCGTAGGCCTTGGGGTTGACGCTGAACGCCGTGCGGTCGAGCAGCGCATCCTCCGCGGCCCGGCGCGCAGCATCCAATACGAAGTCGGTGCGGTTCTTGCCGGCAAGCTGGGCAGCACGATCAATCAATCCGCGCAATTCAGGTTTGATGCGCAGGTTGAGGGAGTCACGTGTGGCGGTTCGGTTCGGTGTCGTAGCCATACACCAAACTAACACGGCGTAATGTCATTGTCATTACAAGAGTCGCATCGGGTTCCGGGCCAGGCAAGCATCGTGTCCCGGACGCGGTGCGGCATTCTTCATGCCGCTCCGCAGAGCCGGGACCGTACCAAGCGCTGCGTTCTGTACGACCCTGCTTGGCAGCGCACCGCGCCGCGAAGTGGCGCGCTGTGCAGCATCCGGGGAACGACGGTTGCTTTCGCCGGCCACACCGACCGCCGTCATCCTGAGGTGCGAGCCCCTGCGAGCCTCGAAGGATGAATGTTCAACCACCGTTCTTGCGGCATATCCTTCGAGGCTCACCGCTAGGCGGTGAGCACCTCAGGATGACGGTGGTGATGTTGTTGCCGTCGTCGATGTTACTCCGCGGGCGCCGGCGGCCCATGCAGCTCCGCGGCAGCAGCACTCTCCACCTTCGTCTCGTCGTCCCGCCCGAAAAACCGCATCACCGCGACGAAGAACACCGGCACCATCAGCAGCGCCAGCACCACCACGGCGATCATGCCGCCCATCACGCTTGAGCCGAGCGCCTGCTGGCTGGCGCCGCCGGCGCCGGTGGCGATCACCATTGGCAGCACGCCGCAGACGAAGGCGAGGCCGGTCATCAGGATGGGACGGAAGCGCAAGGCGCAGGCTTCCAGGGTGGCCTCGATCAGCGGCTTGCCTTGTGCGCGCAAATCCTTGGCGAATTCGATGATGAGGATGGCGTCTTTCGCGGCGAGCCCAATGATGGTGATCAGGCCGACGGTGAAATAGACGTCATTGGGCAATCCACGGAATGTCGCCGCCAGCACCGCGCCAAGAATCCCGAGCGGCACGGTCAGCAGCACCGCCAGCGGAATGGTCCAGCTCTCATAGAGTGCTGCGAGACACAGGAACACCACCAGCGCGGAGAGGCCGAGCAGGAACGGCGCCTGCGAGCCGGACAGCTTCTCCTGCAGCGATTGCCCGGTCCATTCGTAGCCGAAACCGCGCGGCAAAAGATTCGCGAGCCGCTCCATCTCCTCGATGGCGTCACCGCTGGTATAGCCCGGCCGCGCCTCGCCGCTGATGCGCACCGACGGATAGAAATTGAAGCCGGCGATCTGGGTCGGTCCCCTCGACCAGTCGACGCTCGCGAAGGCGGAGAACGGCACCAGCTGGCCGCGGCTGTTCTTGACGTTGTAGTTCAAAATATCGTCGGCGTTCATTCGCTTGCCGCTGTCGGCCTGCACGATGACGCGCTGCATGCGGCCGCGGTTCGGAAAGTCGTTGATGTAGTTGGAGCCGAGATTGGTCGAGATGGTGGTGTTGATGTCCTCGAACGTGACGCCGAACGCGCCGGCCTTTTCGCGGTCGATCATCAGATTGACCTGCGGACCAGCCGGCAGCCCCTCGACATAGACCTTGTGCAGGATCGGGCTGGCATTGGCGCTGGCGATCAGTTGGTCGGCGGCGCTCACCAGCGCCGGATAACCTTTCTGCCCGCGATCCTGCAGCCGAAAACTGAAGCCGGAGGAATTGCCGAGATTGTCGATCGGCGGCGGCTGCAGTGCTGCGATCCTGGCATCGCGGATCGAGGACAGGTCCTTGTTGATATCGGCGACGATGGCGGCGGCGGAATCCTTCGGCGGGCGCTCCGACCAATCCTTCAGCGTAATGAAGGCCTGCGCGGTGTTGATGCCCTGGCCTAAAAAGCTGAAGCCAGTGAGGAAGGTGACGTTGTCGATGCCGGCGCGCTGCGCCAGATACTTTTCGACCTTTTCGATCGCGGCTTCGGTGCGGTTGAAGGACGAGTCGGAAGGCGTCTGCACGTCGGTGGTGATGAAACCCTGGTCGTCGACGGGGAGAAAGCCGCCGGGCAGACGGGCGAACGCCCAGGTCAGTCCGAACAGAAGCGCCACATAGATCAGCATCAGCCGCCCTGTGCGCTTGAGCGACCAGCCCACCGTGCCCGAATAGCGATCCCGCACGAAATCGAGGCCGCGGTTGAACCATCCGAACACGCCCTTGCGCGCGTGGCCGTGTCCCGCCGTCACCGGTTTGAGCAGCGTCGCGCACAGCGCCGGCGTCAGCGATAGCGCCAGCAGCGCGGAAAATCCGATGGCGGCGACCATGGTGACCGAGAATTGCCGGTAGATGATGCCGACCGAGCCCGGGAAGAACGCCATCGGCACGAACACCGCCATCAGCACCAGCGTGATGCCGATGATGGCGCTGGTGATCTGCGCCATCGCCTTGCGGGTGGCTTCCTTCGGCGGCAGCCCCTCCTCGGCCATGATGCGCTCGACGTTCTCCACCACCACGATGGCGTCGTCGACGAGAATGCCGACCGCCAGCACCATGCCGAACATGGTCAGCATGTTGACCGAATAACCCGCGAGCAGCAGCACCGCTGACGTGCCGAGCAGCGCCACCGGCACCACGATGGTCGGGATGATGGTGTAGCGGATGTTCTGCAGGAACAGGAACATCACGATGAACACCAGTATCACCGCCTCGACCAGCGTCGACAGCACCTTTTCGATCGAGGCTTTTACGACCGGCGTGATGTTGTAGGGAATGTCATAGGCGATATTGGCGGGAAAGAATTTCGACAGTTCTTTCATCTTGGCTTCGACCGCGCCGGCGGTCGCCAGCGCATTGCCGGTCGGCGACAGCAGCACCGAGAGGCCCGCAGTCGGCTTGCCGTTCAGGCGGGTGGTGAACTGATAATTCATGCCGCCGATCTCGATGCGGGCGACGTCGCGCAGCCGCACGGTCGAACCATCAGGATTGGCGCGCAGCGTAATGGCGCCGAATTCGTCCGGCGAACTCAGCTGCCCCTTCACCAGCACCAGCGCGGATATCTTCTGGTCCGGCGTCGACGGCTCGGCGCCGACGCTGCCGGAGGCTACCTGCGCATTCTGCGCCGATATCGCCTTGGTGACGTCGTCGGCGGTCAGGCCATAGCCCACCAGTTTTGCCGGATCGATCCAGATCCGTAAGCTACGCTCGGTGGAATACAGCGTGGCGCGGCCGACGCCGGGAATGCGGCGGATTTCGCCCAGCACGTTGCGGATCATGAAGTCGCCGAGGCCCACCTCGTCGAGGCTGCCGTCGGTGGAGCGCAGCGTGACGATCTGCAGTACGGCGCTGGAGGCTTCCTCGACCAGGATGCCCTGCTGGATCACCGCGCGCGGCAATCGTGCTTCGACGCGCTTGATGCGGTTCTGCACTTCCACCGAGGCCAGAGCGGTGTCGGTGCCCGGCACGAAATTGGCGATGATGTCGACCTGGCCCAGCGCGTCGCTGGTGGATTCGAAATTGAGGATGCCATTGGCGCCGTTCAGTTCCTCCTCGATCAGCCGCGTCACGCTGTTGTAGAGGTTTTCCGGCGAGGCGCCGGGATAGCTGGTAGAGACCGAGATTGAGGGCGGCGCGATGATCGGATATTGCGCCACCGGCAGCCGCGGGATCGCGATGACGCCGATCAGGCAAATGAAGAGCGCGACGACCCAGGCGAAGATGGGCCGGTCGATGAAGAAGCTCGGCATCGGACGCTACCGGTGCGCTTGCGTGGTCGGATGATGATCCGGTATCGGGCCCGCGGACGCATCGGCCTCGGTCCACGCCCGCGGCTTGACCTTGTCTCCGGCGGCGAACTTCTGGAAACCTTCCACCACCACCCGGTCGCCGGACTTCAGGCCCTCGGTCACGAACCACTGGCCGTCCTGCACCGATCCGGTGCGCACCACCTGCGTCGCCACGTGATTGTCGTCCTTGACGACGAACACCTCGCTGCCGCCGCCGCCATTGCGCTGGATCGCCTGCTGCGGCACCGCGATGGCGTCGGTGTCGATGCCCTGCTCGATCAGCACGCGGACATACATGCCCGGCAGCAATTCGCGCTTCGGATTGGGAAACTCGCCGCGCAGCGTCACCTGTCCGGTGTGGGCATCGACCTTTGCTTCGGAGAACAGCAGTTTTCCGGTGAGCGGATAGGGCGTGCCGTCGTCGAGCACGAGACGGACTTTTGCCGCACCGGGCACGATGCGGTCGAGGTCGCCGGCCTCGAAGGCGCGGCGCAGATGATTGAGTTCGCCTACCGACTGCGTGAAATCGGCATAGATCGGATCGAGCTGCTGGATGGTCGCTAGACTCGTCGCATCGTTCTGCACCACCAGCGCGCCCTCGCTGACCAGCGCAGCACCGACGATGCCGTCGATCGGCGCGCGAATGGTGGCGTAATCGAGATTGAGTTTTGCGCGCGCGACGTCGGCCTTGCGCCCCGCCACGTCGGCTTCGGCCTGGCGCATCGCCGCGATGGCTTTTTCGTTCTCCACCTCGGTTGTGGCGCGTTGGCTTGTGAGTAGCGCAACACGCCGCGCCTGCTGCGCCGCCTGGTCGTACACCGCATTGGCCCGCGCCAGCGCCGCTTCATTCGACTGCAGCTCGACCTCGAACGGCCGCGGATCGATTCGATACAGTGGATCGCCGGCCTTGACTTCGCTGCCCTGATTGAAGCTGCGCTCGACCACGATGCCGGACACCCGCGGCCGCACATCGGCGACCCGCGTCGGCGCGATGCGTCCCGGCAATTCGCGCACGACCGCGCGCGGCCGCGGCGCAACGGTGACAATGCTGACTTCGGGTTCGGAAGTTTGGGTGGTAGCCGCGACCGCGAGATTCGGGTCTTCGCATCCACCGAGGTACGGCGCGAGCCCGCACATCAGAAGCGCGGCGGATGCGAGCCGTGTGAGTGATCGTGTCATCGGTTTTTCAAAATCCCAACGCGATGCGGACACGCAACAAAGCTCGACGAGCCGTAAGGCTCGCAGCTTCGCTTCGCGACACCGCAACATCTTTGATGACGGGGAAGTTAGGTAACTTCGGTTGCAATGCAACATACTTGTGCGGCGGCTCAATGCCACACGAGGCTAGCGCATTGAAAGGGCGGGGCTTTTGACTGCTCACACGATCGTGAATCCACGTGAGCGCGCAGGGAAAAGAAAATGAAAATCATTTTGATGAAAGACCGCCGTTTGGATGCTAAGCGAGACAGCATAGAGCGGAATTGTTGGGCGCTGGTCCCACGTGTCCCGGGCGCGATGCAGCGTTCTTCATGCTGCTTCGCAGAACCGGGACCCCGGTTAAAGTCTTAGCAACCGGGACCCCGGCTCTGCAGTGCACCGCTTCGCAAGTGCTACGCCATAGCGCGTCGAAGACGCGCGTAAACGCGCTTATGGCACTGCGTCCGGGGCACGAAAGCACCTCACCCCATCCGCATCCGGTAATGGCTCACCCCCCATTCGCTGCCGGCGGCGTAGCCGAACAATCCGGCGGTCGCCAGGAAGAACCACCGCCAGCGGCGCATCCACAAATTGGTGTCGCTGCCGTAGACCGGGCGCAGCACGTCGTCGATCTCATCGCGATGCGCATCGAAATTGGCCAGCCAGTCCTGCGCGGTGCGCTGATAATGC
>NZ_DASYMN010000026.1:0-40795 GCF_036009065.1 Bradyrhizobium sp.
ACTGGAAGGTCAACTTCGAAGACAACTGGCCGCGGCGCTTCCGGACTACATGGTTCCTCGCCGGTTCGTCTGGCTTGCGCAATTGCCGCTTACGGCCAACGGCAAGGTCGATCGCAGGCGGCTGCAGGACGAGGTGGAGGATGTCGCGCCTCAGGCGGAAACCCCGCCCCTCGACGCCTGCGAAACTGAACTGGAGCGCCGGTTGATGACGATTTGGTCGGACATCCTCAAGACCTCAACGATCAAGCCGGCTAGCGAGTTTTACCGGCTCGGTGGAACTTCGCTGCTCGCCGTGCGGTTGCTGGCGCGGGTCCGAAAGGAGTTCAACGTATCGGTGCCGTTGGCGGATCTTCCGCAACTTGAAAGCCCCCGCGCAATGGCCACGCACATCGAACGCCAAGTCGCGATGCGTGCGGCTTCGTGAACGGCCGCAGGCCGGCCATGCGCGACAGCAGGGAATCGAGAGTGAGTGAGATGATGAGATCGGTCATAGCTTGCGTCGCCGAAGGGGGATCGCCTTCGGCTCATACGATCACCTTTTTCCAGCCGGGTCATCAGCGCCGGATCGCGCTCGAACAACTCGATGCCATGGCTCGCCGGGTCGCGGCCCACCTGGTCAGGCTCGGTGTTCGTTCCGGCGATCGGATCGGTATCCTCGCCGGCAATTGTCTCGAATGGGTGCTGCTCGATCTCGCCGCGCTGAAGATCAAGGCGGTTACCGCAGGCTTTGAGGCCGGCAAGTTTGCGGCGACGGCCGATCTGCTTGATCGCTATGGGTTGCGCCTGATTTTTACCAATCGCCCAACGGACGATCGCCGGATATTGCCGATTACGGGTCTTCTTGCCGCGATTTCCGACATATCTGACGATTGTGAACTCGCGCCCGTCGTCTATCAGCCTGCCGATGTCACGACGATAAAGTTCACCTCCGGAAGCACGGGGCAGCCGAAGGGATTGGCGGCAACCGTGGGAAGTGTCGATAGCTCGATCACCGCCGTGCAGCAGTTGTTCAATCATTCGGCGTCCGACAAACTGTTCGTGTTCCTGCCACTTTCTCTTCTGCAGCAGCGCTATTGGATCTATTCGGCGCTTGCCTACGGACATGACGTCGTGGTGGCTACCTATGAATTGGCTTTCCAAGCTCTCAAGCAGGAAGAGCCGACGGTGGTGATGGGCGTCCCGGCGTTCTTCGAAACCTTGCGCAAAGAGATCATGTCGCGGGCCGATGCGAAGCCGCAGGCGGCGCACGCTGCCGAGGCCAGGATCGAGCTGCTCCGATCACAGGCAAGGGAAGTGTTGGGACGTCGCATTCGCTATCTGTGGACCGGGTCGGCGCCGGCGAGCCCGGATATGCTGCAGTTTTTCGACACATGCGGAATGCCGATCTTCGAAGGCTACGGCATGAACGAGACCTGCATCGTTACGAAAAACACGCCGGACGCCAACCGGGTGGGCAGCGTCGGTCGCCCGCTCCAAGGCAAGAAGGTGTTGCTCGACGACGACGGCGTGATCATGGTTCAAAGCCAGTTCCCCGTGAACACGAGCTACCTGTTTTCGGCGCCGGGCGAATCCGAGCGAATCTTCCGCCCGGATGGAGTGGTCTATACCGGCGACATCGGCCGCATCGACGCGGATGGATACCTCTATGTTCTCGGCCGCGCCGACGATGTCATCGTTCTCGCCAACGGACGCAACGTCATGGTCCGCAAGATCGAAGAGCGCTTGAAGTGTTGCGCCGCAGTTTCCGACTGTGTTTTGGCGGGCTTCGGCCACGATTACCTTTTGGCCGTCGTCTGCGCGCCTCACGGCGATGCCGCTCGGGACGAGATCGAGGCGCATATTGCTGAAATCAACAAAATGCACAGCTCCGACGAAAAGATCCGCCGCTTCATCGTGACCGACGAGCCGTTCAGCATAGAAAACGGGCTGCTGACATCTCAGTACAAACCGAGGCGCAAGGCAATTCTCTCTCGCTACCAGCAGCACATTGAGCGCGGCTATGGAGAACTTCAATGAATTCGATCGAGACCGTCGTATCGCAGGACCTTGCCAGACTGATCTCCGCGCCAGCCCACAGGGCCGATGCGGTGGATCTTGATGCCGACCTCTACGGCCATTACGGACTGACTTCCCTGAATATGGTGCTTCTGATGACCTCCGTTTGCGAGAAGACAAAGACTGCTTTGATACACTTCACCGAGGACGACATCGCCCGCCTTCAAACGCCGCGCGACATTGTGAGCCTGATCAGCAGATTCAGCGAGCAGGAGGGGTGACATGTCCTGGCATATCGCGGCCGATGTCAAACTGGAAAACGATCGCGTCTGTCTCCGGCCGATCGAAAAATCCGACCGTCCCGATCTGGCAGTCATAGCTTCCGATCCGGACATCTGGCGCTATTTTGTGCAGCGGATCGATAACGAGGAGGATCTCGACCGATTCATCGCGCTCGCCCTTGACGATACGCGGGCCGGCCGACGTGTGGTGTTTGTAATCGTCGATAAATCGACGGGGCGCCTCGCCGGAAGCATGGCGTTCGGTAATCTTGCCGCGGCCGAGCGTCGGCTCGAAATCGGATGGTCGTGGCTGGGGCGCGCGTATCGCGGCAAGGGTATCAACAGATGGGCGAAATATTTGCTGCTGGAGTATGCGTTCGAAACCCTCGAGGCCGAGCGCGTCGAGTTCAAGACCGATGTTCTTAACATTCAGGCGCGCAAGGGTTTGGCCAACATCGGCGCAACGGAGGAAGGGGTGTTCCGCAGTTACAATTACATGCCCGATGGCCGTCGTCGCGACGCCGTCTATTACAGCATCCTGAAGAAGGAGTGGCCGATCGTTGAAGCCGGGTTGCGCGAGCACGGGAAACTATCGGCGCCGGCGAGCGTATCGGCCGCGGCGTGACACGATGATGCCAATGACGCCCATCAAATTGAGTGGTGATGCCTTTCAGATCGGCGAGGCGCACGGCCGAGCGCTTGGCGCGCAAATACGCGGCTTCCTGGATGACGATCTTTGCCGGCTCAACCGCATTTTCTACCAGAGAACCAGTCTGGCGGATCTGCGCGAAACGATAACCCGTTACGGCGAGGCTATCTCGCGCGACACTCCCGCATTGTTCGACGAAATTCGCGGTTTGGCCGCAGGCGCTGAAATCGGTATCGAGGAGTCGTTGCTGCTGCAGGTGCGGCGGGAGGTGATGGGATACAACAGGGTTCCGACCGGTGGCGATTGCACGACACTGTGTCGCAAGCAGTCCAAACACTCCGTTCTTGCTCAGACGATCGATCTCAACGGCGATCTCGATGATCATATGATGATATTAGACATCACGCATCCGTCGAGCGGACGCCGGGTGCTGGTTCTATCGTTCGTCGGACTGCTTGGTTATTTGGGAATGAACAGCGATGGACTTGCGATCGGTCTCAACCTCGTTCTGGGAGGAACGTGGTGCCTTGGCCTGCCGCCTTATCTTGCGATCCGTCATCTGCTCGATACCTGTTCCGACGTTGAAACATGTATCGACGGTCTCTCGCGATTGCATCTTGCGAGTTCGCGCGCTTTGACGATCTGCGATCGCCGCAGCGCCGTTACGGTCGAGCTCCTCGAAGGCAAAATGGCGGTGGCCTCCGGCGCAGAATTGGTGCACACCAATCATTTCCTGAATCGGGATTTTGCGGCCGCCGACGCGATCAATCCGTTTGCGCGCAATTCTTCTGTTCGCCGGTTGGTGGCATGCAGGGAGCGGCTGCAGCAGTTGGGCACCGCAGCGACCAGCAAGGACTATATGGAGATTTTCTGTCATGAGCCCATTCGCGTTCGCGGCAACGGCGATATCCGGCGTGAGCGAACGGTCGGAACGGTGATCATGTCTCCGGAAGATGGCATCATGCATGTTCGCCGCGGCGATCCGGCGCTCGCGTCGACGCAGACCTTTCATCTGCATGCTTAGGACCTGCACGCGAATTGGTGAAGCGCATTTTTCCACACGCTGCCCGGTGCGGTCAAACCACGCGCAGCAGCGCCCCGAAACGCGCGCCCGAGACGCTGGAACCCATGGCGACGAGGTCGTTTTTGTCGAGCGCGCCGGAACCGAGCAGATCAATGAGATTGATCAGCGGATCGCTGGCAAAGACGTGGCCGATGCGGCCGATATTGTCCATGAACAGTTGATCCTTGCGGAAACCGGCTTGCTGTTCCTTGATCATGACGATCGGCTTGAACAGATTATTATGCGTCAGCCGTTTTATTCTATCGATCGGAACGCCGCTGCGGGATTCGAGATCCGCATTGACGCGCCGTGCCAGCGCGGCGGATATCTCGCCGTTTGGCCGCATCGCCGCGGCATCGACCGCCGCGGCGGTCGTTATCAGTTCGAACTCGCCGGAGATGTCGCGCGTGATGACGCAACTGGCCGCGCCGTCGCTGAAGGTCGCGAAGGGACGCAACCGCGGTTCGTTGTCCGACGTATCGCAAGCCGTCAGCAGAATGGCGCGATGTTTGCCGCTCACGACCAGCGATTCTGCAAGACTGAGGCCGGCCATCAGCGTCGCGCATCGGTTCAGGCTGACGCCATAGGGAATGGTTTCGCGGAGGTCGAGGCTTTGGAGAAAGCGGCCCACCACATCGGCATGTCCATCGACGTCGCTCGGAAACCGTGTCCCGCAAAGGATGGCTGCATCGACTTCGTGGCGACGCGAGCCGAACGCGGCCAATGTGCGCTGCGCAGCTTCCGCGCCGAGTTCGATCGCGCTGCGCCTGGTCAGGCGGTAGCGATCCCATCCCCACAGGTCGGCGTCGTCGATCATCTGATTTTGCACGAGAAAGTCCGAGAAGTTCGCGATGTCCGCGACCGGACGCTCGTCCTCCCCGATCACGTAACGGCAGCCGTGCAGGTAGATTTTTGCGGGGGTCATCGGCGTGGCCACGGTCTTTCATGCAGGAAACGACAGCAATCACCCAGCGCGGAAAGACATACCGGCGGCAATGAAATTACGACAGGGCTGCGATGATATGCAACTCCAGGCGCCTTGCCTAGTTGTATTGAGTAAGCTGTTCTCTGGGAGATTGTGTCATGATCGAGAGCGCCACGCAAACCATCGGGCGGGACCTGTTCCACGGCAGCGCAATCGACACATTCCGCTTCAGTCCATCGGCGAGAACCGCCGCGGACGCGATCCTTGCAAAAGGCGCGGTTGAGATATTTTCCGCGCTGATGCGCGATCAGGAGAGCGAGGGCACATTGCTGGCGTGCAAGCACGTTCTCGATGCGACCTTGGCAACAATGGATCCGGCGAAGGTTCCGTTCGACGCGCTGGTCAATGGCGGGATCGACCAGCGGATACTGGACCAATGGATCGACACCCGGCGCTCGGCGGCCGTTTGCCGTCTGCAACAGGCATTGTCGCTTGGGAGCGAGGCGCGGATCGCGATGTTTCGCGAACGCGCCGGCATTGCCATGCTGGCGGGGTGCTGGCTCGACATGATCTCTCAGCCGGCGACCCAACCGGCCGGTATCGTCAATCTGCTGTTTGGGCATTATTGGCGACTGCAGGGCGAAGGAAACACGGCGCGTTCGATCGCCACCACACGCAGTCGGCTGTTCGAACAGGCTGGCGCCTTTCTATCGCCGGTGGGTGACACGGATTTTCCGCGCCGCTCCGGCATGGGAGCCACGACAGCTCTTTACGCCGCCTTCCTGTTGTCTCTGTCGCGCTATCCCGTCAACTATTTGCCGGAAGTGGTGGGCATTCACTATGCCTATCACGCTTTGGGTATTGACGACGTGCTGGTCGGAACGGCGCCGATCATTACCGAGTCGGAAGTGAAAGCGATTCTCGCGAACTATCTGGATTTGCCCGATGCCGGAGCGGCAAAAATGCTGGTTTGGCGCGTCGCGCGGTCGATAGCGCTCGGCGTGGAGCTCGAGGTTCAACATGCCGGCATGCTTGCTGAGATGGCCGAACGAAGCGCCAACCAAACGCTCGACGGAAAAGTAGCCGATATCGTCAAGCGCCATGCGCCGTTCGCCGGCAAGCAACATCGCCAGGTTCGGGTTGGGGATATACCGCTCACCAAACGGTTTACTGATCCGGATCTGGACATCGCGGCATTCCTGAAGGATTTCAAGCGCTCATGGTACGTCCGAAAGAACACGGCGGGAGGATGCCGGTTCACCGATGCATTGAAGCTCGGCGGACCGATGTTCGGCATCTTTACCGAGCAGGACGCTCGCACCTTCAAGGATTGGGTCGAGCATATTCCCGATACCATCGACCAGCCAATCGTCATCACGTCCGCGCGTCCAAGCGAGGAAACGTCCATCGAACGGCTTGACAGCATCCGCCGGTGCAGCCCGGCCGGAGTCGTATTCGAAGTTGCCGGCAAGGTTGACGATCGGACGCTGCTGTATCGCCTCGTCAATATCGAGAACTTCCCCCATGTCCTCGCTATCGCCCAACAACGGGCGGAAGCGGGCTTGAGCGCGGCCCGAACCTTGTTCGATACGGGTGCCGAGGGGAAATATACCGACGCAAGCTTTTTCCCTTATACGCCGGATGCACTGATCGAGCGGGTAAAATCGGTATATTGGACCAAGCTGGTCGATCCTTATGCTCCACTTGAGCAGGTTCCGTCGCGCGATGACGTTATTTTTGGTCAGAAGACGTTTGCCCTGGGAAGTCTGATCGATGGGTCATGGGTGTTCCGGATCGGAAATGCAGGCCGCTACAACCGCATCAGCGATGGAATGCTGTTCGCTATCTATGCCGACGAGATGGGCATGGGCGATATCCGCAAGAACCATATCACTCTTATTCATCGTGTTTTGGGCAGCATGGAGATCATACTGCCGCACATTCGCGATGAGGCATTTGTCGATCAAGACGAGATTCCGGACACCTTCTACGCATTTCCAATCAACCAGCTTTGCCTGGGTCTTTTTCCCGACGGTTTCTATCCGGAGATCGTCGGATACAATCTCGGTATCGAGATGTTCGGCTTAGGCGAACTCAGGCTTCATGAAATTCAAAAACTGCGGCACTGGGGTCTCGATCCGATTTACGAGGAGGCGCATCTGTCGATTGACAATGTATCGGCCGGTCATGCCCAGCAGGCCGCCACAATCATCCAGTCTTATCTCGGTCAAGTCGAAAGGCAGTTCGGTCCGGCTGCCGTCGACGCGGAATGGCGGCGCATCTGGAATGGTTATGCGCTGTTTGCTTACTTTGCCGAGGGCCGTCAGGCAACGGAAGGCGGCGCACTCGTGCCCGCAGATGCATCGGATCATCGCGCCGGAGTTCTGATCTGAGAGTTGGCCGATGCGAGGGCCGCGGGCGCGGCGGGGTCGCGCTGGGATACGTTCCGCCACAGCCCGGCGGCGCTTTCAGCCGGCGACGGCGCCAAGGTCCGGAATCCGCGCGTTCGCAGAAGGCCAATAGCGGACGGACGCGTGGTCGCGCGCATCGAAGCCGCCGGCAATTAATTCGCGAACGACGATCGTCGCGATCGAGTTGGCGAGCGCCGCGCCGGGGCATTTGTGCAATCCTGCGCCGAAGGTAAAAATACGCGAAGTGTTTCGGCCGGGCGTAAACTGGTGTGGGGCCGGGTTGGCTTGTGGATCGCGGTTGGCGGCTGCAAGCACCACCAGTATGGCATCGCCTTGCGCTATCGTAACGCCGGCGACACGGCAGGCCTCGGCGGCGAAGCGGCGTGTATTCTGGATGGGAGAATCATGACGAGCCACTTCCGACACGATGGCTTCGATCGCATCATGCTTGTGCTTCGCCAGCGTCAACAAATCGAGGTTCCGTGCAAACGCGACCAGTGTATTGCCGATCAATCCGGCAGTGGCCTCGCAGGTCTGAGACATCAACCCGATCGCGTTCGCCGCCACCGCGCCGGAATCGATGTCGCTGTCCTTCCGGGTTCCGCGGACGAGTTCGGAGAACAGGCCGTCGGTGCGACCGGCGGCAGGTTGTCGAAAGATGCCGAGAAGCTGCGTCGCTGCTTGATTGGCTGCGGCAATTGCCTCGGGGGTCGCATGTGCGGGAATGCATTTGACGAAATCATTGATCGCTTCGACGATGATCGGCAATTCCTGATCGGTCGCCCCGAGCAGCCGGGCGACCACTGCCACGGGCAGCGTGAAGAGCACGGTGTTAAGATTGCACTTTCCGATATCGGCGCCAACGCTCCGCGCGAGGAGCCGAACCGCCTCAGAAACCACCCGATGGCGATCAACGCCATCGATGGCGGCGGCGATGGCGGGCTTCAACGCTTGGTGCGGCGAGCCGTCGTTCATCCGCACCAGATGGCCGAAGATCGTTCCCGCCGCCGTGCCGACAAGGGCCGGCGGGACCTGCGCGCCGGGCGGCCGGACCCGCAGTCTCCGATCCGTGAGGATCGCGTCAACTGCGGCCGCGCTGCTCGCGACCCACATACCCAGCGCATCGTCGCGATAGAACGGCCGTGACTCGACCAGATCGGCATAATAGGGATAAGGGTCGTGGTGCGTGACCGCCGCTATCGGGTTTTGCGGGTCCATGCTGCGCCTCCGATTGGTTAGGCCAACGGTGCCGTCGATGGGCGATGGTCGCGCGCCAGCTGCCGGCGGATCGCGGCGCCGACGAAGCGCACGACATCGACTTGAGCGTCGGCGATGAAAAAGTGACCGCCCTTGAAGCGTTGCCGGGAAACCTTGTGCACGGTCTCGTTTTGCCATGCCGCCAGGACATGCTCCGGCACGTGGGTGTCGCGATCGCCGGTCAACAGCGTTATCGGCACCTGAAGTGGATCGCGCCGGTCATAAACGTAGTCGGCAATCATGGTGAAATCTGCTTTCAGGATCGGCAGAAAGACCGCCTGCAGATCGCGGTCCTGCACGATTTCTTCCGGCAGGCCGCCATAGCCATGCACCAATTCGATGAATGGCCGTTCGCTCCGCGCGACGATGTCTCGCATTTGCGGCGAGGGTAGATGGCATGGCGCGCGGCAGCCGGACGCGAACAAGTGGCGGATCGGGAAGGATCTCAATTCGCGCAGCACTTCAAATGCCAACACCGCGCCCAGACTGTGGCCGAAGAAGAACACCGGCCGGTCGAGCAGAGGTGTGATCGCGTCGACGATTTCGCCCACAAGGCGGCGGATATCGGTTTCCGGCCGCCCGCCGAACCGCTGGCCGTGACCGGGCATTTCCAGTGCCTGGACCTTGATGTCGGCACCGAGCTGGGCTTGCCAGCCGGCAAAAGCCGATGCGCCGCTTCCCGCATAGGGAAAGCAGAACAGATGCGCCTTGGCGGCAGGCAAAGGCCGGCTCAGAAACCAGCGGGTCGGCTGCTTCTTCATCGGCATGGCCTCACGACCGCCTCTGCAAATGGCTGGCGATGATGTTGTACTGAATCTCGGAGGTTCCCTCGTAAATGCGCAGTGAGCGAATTTGCCGATACAGCCGCTCGGGTAGCGAGCCACGCACCATTCCGGCGGCGCCAAACAGCTGCACCACGTCGTCGATGATGCGTTGCGATGCTTCGCTAGCAAACAGCTTGGCGATGCTTGAATGCTTCGCATAGCTGCGATCATGGTCGCGCAGCCAAGCCGCTTGCGCCACCAGCAGCGCCGCCGCCGTCGATGCGACTTCGGCATCCACCAGCGTGTCCTTGGCGAACTCGGTATCGAACAGTGTGCCGTTGCCCAATTGGCGCGATCGACACCGCGCGATGGCCGCGCTCTGGGCCCGGCGGGCGAAGCCGATCGCGGCCGAGCCGACCGTCAGGCGATAGCTTTCGAGCACGTCCATTGCGATCGCAAATCCCATTCCCGGCTTGCCGATGATGTGGTCCGCCGGCACGGCGCAGTCGCGAAAGGCCAGCGAGGCGAAGGCGCGCGGCGCCATGAAGTCGATCGCTTCTGCGGTCAGGCCGGCCGCATCCGCCGGCACCAGCAGCATGCTGAGCCCGAGCGCGCCGGGACCTTCGCCGGTGCGGACCAGAACGGAATGGAAGTCGGCGATGTCGCCGTTCGAGATCCAGGTCTTGTTGCCGTTGAGCACGTAAACGTCGTCCTTGCGCTCCGCCCGCAGCGCGATGGCGGCGACGTTGGAGCCGGCATCGGGCTCGGAAATGGCCAGCGACCCGATCAGGCGACCGGCGATAATATCCGGCAGCCAGCGCTCGCGTTGCGCCGGCGTGCCATGGCGGATCAACGGCGTGGCCGCCAGGGCTTGAATGGAAAATGCGAAGTCGCAGAGATCGTGAATGAATGCGAACCCCTCCCGGATCAGCGCGATGGAACGGAAATCCGGCGCAGCCGTTTGCGTGCCGGCTGCGAACTCGAACCATTTTTCATCACCTAGAATGCGGGTCATCCGCCGGCCGAATTCCGAGGCGTGCAGATTGTCGAGCTCGGCGAGGCATGGCGAGATGCGATCGCCCCATTGCTCGATGCGCGCGGCCAACTGGCGATGGCGCTCGTCATAAAGCGGCAATGCAAGTATCAGGGGATCGTAAATGTTCATGGCGGTGAACCCGGATCGCATGCGCGCTTCCAAACGGGCAGCAATCTCGGTGTCGAATATAAGCTTGCGGGGCGCCTGTGGAAACAGCTCGGCGGCGACGTGGTCGGCTCGCGGATGGCGCCGAAGCCGATGCGCAGACCGATTGCCCGGGCTTGCGGCAATGCTGGAAGTGCCGATTCGGCGGGCGGATTCACGCAATCGAAGGTGTGCAACAACGATCGCCGGTCGCTCCGCGGCGCACCCGCCGGCCGGCGTCAAGTCCGACTGTTTGCCATGCCCAAAAACTGTCCCGGCCGCCTCATTTCGGGCAACGATCGTGATATCTTGGGCGACCGGCTGGAGTGTTCAACGTCATGGAGATGACACGCGACGTCGCGCGCGAAAGCTTGCAGCGCGAGGTGCTGATAGCGCTGGGACTGTCGATCGGGGCGGCGGTCGCGCTGGGCTTTTCCCGCTTCGCTTACGCGCTGCTGCTGCCGCCGATGCGCGAGACCCTCGGCTTGACCTATGTCGAGGCGGGCGCGCTCAATACTGCCAATGCCGTCGGTTATATCTTTGGCTCGCTCGCCGCGGCGCTGTCGGCGCGGCGCTGGGGCGCCAAGCGCCCCTTTCAGCTCGGCTTCCTGGTGAGCGCGCTCATTCTGGCGCTCTCGGCCGCGGCCTCCGATTTCAGGATGTTGTTTTTGCTGAGAACGATCGGCGGCGTATCGACCGCCTTCGCCTTCATTCTAGGAGCCGCGCTGGCCGGGGCGATTTGTCCTGGCAGCAGCGCCGAACGCAAGGGCTTTCTGGTGGGCCTTTACGTCGCCGGCAGCAGTCTCGGCATCGTGGTGTCAGGCATCGCCGTTCCATTTGCGCTGCAAGAGGGGGCGCAGGGCTGGCGTGAGGGATGGGTGATCCTGGGATGTCTTGCTTTGCTCGGTGCAGTTCCTGCGGCGTTGGCGGCGCGATCGGTGCCTGCGCCGGCCAAGGGCGCCTCGGCAATGCTGGGGCTCGCGGAATTTCGTCGATTGACGCCGGCCATTCTCGGCTATGGGCTGTTCGGCGCCGGTTATGTCGGCTGGATGACCTTCATCATCGCGCTGTTGCGCGATCAGGGTGCCAGCGGTGGACAGACCGCCACATTCTGGATCGTGCTCGGGCTTACTTCGACGATCTCGACATTGCTGTGGGGCCGAGTGCTGGCGCAACTGCCGGGCGGGCGCGGGCCGGCCTTGATCTTCTTCATCACCATGCTGGGCACCTTGCCGGTCTTGATTCAACCCGGCCTTTTCTCGGCCTTTCTGTCCGCGGTCGTATTCGGCAGCAGTTTCATGGCGGGGCCGGCCGCCGTCACCATCCTGGCCCAGCGCCAGCTTCCCGCCTCGGCTCTGACCGCCGCAGTCGCCTTGTTGACCGTCGCTTTCGCGCTCGGTCAATCGATCGGACCAATTCTGGCGGGAACGATCACCGATATGACAGGCCAGGTTGCCGCGGGACTGTGGGCATCGCCGGCGTTGCTTGGCCTTGCCGCAATCGTGTCGCTGTTCCAGCGTCGGGCGGGCTAAAATGGGCAATCCGGACGCGGCGGTCCTGATCTATCGGCCGTCAAACACCGGCGGCCGTTTGGCAAGAAACGCCGCGCAGCCTTCATGCGCGTCGGCGCTGTCGAACAGCAGGCTGACCATGGCCTGCTCGTGCGCCAGAGCGGCGGGCAACGGCATGTCGGCGCCGGCCATCAGCGTGCGCTTGAGAAGCTTGAGCGTGAGCGGCGATTTCCTGGCGATGCGTCGCGCCAGCTCCATCGTCTCCGCAAGCAGTTGCTCTTTGGGCACGACCCGGTTGACGAGACCCATGTCGAGCGCCGCCGCGGCTGAAATGCTGTCGCCGGTGAACATCATTTCGCGGGCCTTGCAAGGGGCGATTTGGCGAATGAGACGCTGGCTGCCGCCTCCGCCTGGAAACAGCCCGAGCGCAATCTCAGGCAGTCCTAATTTGGCGTGATCGGCGACGATCCTGATATCGGTGGCCAACAGCAGTTCCAATCCACCGCCCACCGCCAGGCCGTTGATTGCGCTGATGGTCGGCTTTTCACACCGCTCGAAGCGGCGAAACAGGCGATGCACCCTGTCGGCAAAATCCAGATAATGCGCCAGGCCTTTGCGCGAGTTGAGATCGGCGATGTCGGCGCCGGCTGCGAAGGCGCGGTCGCCGGCGCCGGTCACGACGATGACACGCACCTCGGCATTGATTTCCAGATCGGCAAGAGCGCCTCCGAGCGCCTCCAGCATCGGCAGGTCGAACCTGTTGAGCGCGTCGGGCCGATTGATGGTGATGATGCCGGTCGCCCCATCAATTCGGGTGATCACGATGTTGTCGGACATGGGGATTCCCTTCAAATTGACTGTTTCACCGCCTTTCGGCGCAACGCACTTGTCAAGCGGCCATCCAGCGTCCCAATGCCGCGTTGACCACAGCAGGCTGCTCCAGCGTCGACAAATGGCCGCAGCTCGGTATCAAAACCAACTGGGCTCCGGCGATTTCATCGGCGATCTCCCGGGCCAGATCCGGCGGTGTAAGCAGATCCGAATCGCCTACCAGAACCAAAGTGGGGCAGCGGATGGCGGCCAACGCCGACCTTGAATCCGGCCTGGTGATGATCGCTTTGTGCTGTCGCACATAGGCGGCCGGGCCAATATCGTCCGACATGGCATCACAGATCGCCCGCAACGACATGTCGTCATACCGGCTTTCATGGACGATGACCGGAAAGACATTGTCATTAAGCTCGGCCAGACGGCCCTGCTCGGCCATGGCAATGCATTCGAGCCGCGACTTCGTCTGTTCGGGGGTATCGGATCGCGCCGAGGTATCGAGCAGCGCCAAGCGGTCGATCCGCTCGGCCGCCTGACGCATGATTTCAAAGGCGATATATCCGCCCATCGAATGGCCGATCAGGGCAAATCGCGGCGGCGCGTCGGCAAGGATTCGTCGTCCGATGCCGGCGATCGTGTCGTCCCGGGTGTGATCTGGAACCATGACCGAACCGAATCTCCATAGATACGGGGTCTGTTCGGCATAAAGCCGTGCCGAGGCATTCAATCCGGGAAGCAGCAGAATCGGCGTCGACTTCGACATGATATGGGCCGGCTGAGATGAGGACAATGCGGGATCAAAGCACGCGCTAACGGCCTTGAGTGTTGCGCTGTTCCGATATGGGTTGCTCAGAGCTTGGTTTCTATCAAGGTCCGAACGGAATTTGCCAGAAAGCATTGTTCGTGAGCTTGGCGGTGCAAACTTTCTTCAGTCGATTGATCGGGCGGTTTGCCCGAATAGGTCACTTTCGGCTTCAGCAGAACTTTGGTGATGCTCAGCCGGCCAATTTCGTCTTCCGCCATCGCGCCCTCGGCCTCGTCGCTGTAGGTATCCACGACAAGCCCTTTGTTTGCCGCAAGAAACAGAAAGGTCAGCATATGGCAGCTCGACAATGCCGCGACATAGGCTTCTTCGGGATCGACATTCTCGGCCGATGAATAAGGGAGCGGCACGACATGCGGTGAAGAAGACGCTGCGATCTGCGCGCCTCCGTCAAATCGCCAAAGATGCACTCTGCTGTACCGGTTGTCGGTAAACGCATCGCTCGCGGCACGCCTCCACAGCACATTTGCTCCAAAACGGATCATCTCCGCCTCCTTAAAGTTCGCGCATCATCGCTCAAGATAGGCCCTTGAACGTCAGATACAGCCCCAGCAAGAGCAGCCCGATGAAAAACACCCGGCGAAATGTCTCGACGCTCATCCGCTCGCGCAGGTGCTGGCCCGCGAACATTCCCAGCAGGGCCGGAACCAGCGCCAGCAGCGACAGACCGAGAAGCGACGTCGACGCTTCAAACACGCCCTGCCCGAACAATCCACCGGCCAGGGCCACTGTCGAGACCGTGAACGACAGACCGAGAGCTTGAATCAGATCATTCCTTTCGAGTTGAAGCGCCTGCAGATATGGCACCGCGGGAATGACGAAAACGCCTGTGGCTCCGGTGATCAGGCCGGTGACAACGCCGATCAGCGGCGAAAGCCAGGGTTCGTGGGTCGGGCGTACCACGAATTTTTTTGAGCGCAAGCCGAGGGCCGCATAGAGGGTGAGCGCGACGCCAAGCGCGGCGAGCGCCCCTGTGGAATGCGCGCCTGCAATCAATCCCGCGCCACTGACGGTGCCGATCACGATACCGACCATCATCGTCCAGAGCCGCTTGCACAGGCCAAAAAACGATGGGCCGGCCAGCAATTGCCAGACGTTGGTCGCGAACGAAGGGACCAGAAGGATCGCGGCGGCGTCGGGCGGGGGCATCGTAATTGCCAAAAGGCCCATGGCCACCGTAGGCAGGCCCATTCCCACGACGCCTTTGACGATTCCTGCCAACAGGAAAACGCCGAGGATGACAATCCACGTCACGTCAAAACTGTTCAGCACGTCGCCGCCCGGTGCAGTTCGTTACCGGTTCAGTCATGCCGCATCATGTCCTTGATAATTGCCGCTGTTTCAGCTTGCGTGCCCGACTGCTCCGCCATGACGATTGGTGCTGTCCGCGGGCAATACGCGGCGCTTGGGGCTGCGAAACGCAAGAGGCTGGCGGTGGCGATAACGCCCGCCAGTGTCACCGCCGTCCATTCCATGATACCGGCCGAAGTTTCGCGCGTTTTTTCCAGGGATGTGATCACGGGAGCTCACCGCAGCAATATGGCGGACAGCTTGACGGCACCCACGCTCCCTCACAATATGGAAGTTCCGTTTCCAGCCTTCGTCAAAGACGATGGCAGAGGAGTGGTTGACGTTGAATGCGCTTCGATCTGGTTGATTTGCGGCTTTTCCTGCTTGTCGCCGAGGGCGGCAGCATCACGATCGGCGCGGAACGGGCCGGATTGGCGCTCGCCTCCGCCAGCGCCCGGATCAAGGGAATGGAAGACAGGCTCGGCGTTCCACTGCTTGAACGTCGAAGGAGGGGTGTAGCCCTGACGTCCACCGGACGCGCGCTGGTTCACCACGCGCAGTCCGTACAAAATCAGGTTGACCGGATGATGGGAGAACTCGGTCAATATGCGAAGGGCCTACGCGCTCATATTCGGCTGCTGTCGAATACCGCCGCCGCTGCCGAGTTTCTACCGGAGATACTGGCATCCTTTCTATGTGAACATAGCAATATTGATGTCGATCTTGAGGAGCGACCGAGTCACGCCATCGTGGAATCGATTGCGGGCGGAGCCGCCGATCTGGGAATTGCAGCCGCCTGGGCCGACCTCCGCCATCTGCAGCAGCGTCCCTTCCGCACGGACCGTCTGGTCATTATCGCACCCCGAGAGCGCCGCCTCTCGGTTCAAAATCGCCCGGTCATGTTCGAAGCCGTTGCGGGTCTGCCCTTTGTGGGCCTTAGCCCTGGCAACCCGCTGCAAGAACACATTGTGCGACAGGCGGCGCGCCTCGGGTATCATCTCGGCTTTCGCATCCGGCTCGCAACCCTTGACGCAGTTTGCGAATTCGTCTCTCGCGGGATTGGCATTGCAGTTGTTCCGGAAGCCGCTGCCCGTCGATGCCGGCAGGCCAAGTTACTCCGCGTCCTGCTGCTCAAGGACGAGTGGGCGACACGTCGATTGATGCTCTGCGCGCGCGTGTTCGATGATCTATCGCCCCACGCCAAGCTTCTCGCTGACATGCTCGCCACCGTCTGATCCTCTGCTGTCCCGCTCGACGAGATTTTAGACACGCCGACTCAAAAAGGCGCGGGACGCCTTACCGGCGAAAAATCCCGGCAGAAACGGCGTGTTTCCGATCGACGACGATTTCCGCGGTTCGATGGGTCTGGATGGTGGTGTGCGCAGTCAAATGCGAACCGGTCTCCACAACCAAACGGGAATTAACAGGGCAAATTCGCAAATTCACGCATCTTTTTCGGATTCGCCGTCGCGGAACGGCCTATTTACGGGGTCTTGTTGAACAAATTCCCGGCGAAATACGAACGGGAATTGCCGCTTCGCCCACGGGTATCGGGCACAGGGGACGGGATTTGCATTTAGGGTGCGAGCGCCTCTTACAAAGCTTGCACGGCTTCTAGTGAGATAGTTTCAGGCCGGCTGATTGGGAGCGCAATCCGCCTGTTTCTTGAGCAGAGGTGAGGCTCCAAGTCACATTGCCCTCACAATGCGCAAGCTGCGCCTGATGGGAGTTGACCCGATGGGAAGCTCCGACTTATAGCGAGCCGCCTCTCACTGCCAACCGACCTAGTCGACTGGCCGCTCTGCGCGGTGGAATTCCGCGCCCGAGTTGCCTGTGAGGAGCTCAGAAAAGGAGCATCTGCAATGAACGCGTTTATCTAAACGCGCTTCGTCGTGCTTTTTTTCTCGGGCTGCGGGAAAAATTCACTCCGAAGCGCAAAGCATCGGAGGTGGAAAGTGCGCTCGAAATCTGACTGTCGTTCGAATGCCGACTATGAGGTCGGCTATGGCAAACCTCCGAAAGCGACACGCTTTGGAGTTCGCCCACAGCCCGGCCGCTCCGGCCGCCAATCTTCCAGGAAAGAGCCTGATATTGCTGCGCTGCTAGCTGGCTCCGTGAGGGTTGCGCGCAATGGGCGGGCAGTCAAAATGCACTCCTACGAGGCCATGTTGCTCGCCATGGCGAAGCCGGCCCTGTCGGGAAAAATTCGCTCGCTGCGACAGATCTTCAAAGAGTTCAAAATCGCAGGCCTGTTGGAAGCGCCACATTGGCCGCAATCGAGCGGCGTCCTCGTAGCGCCAAAGGGAGTGCCGATGCAATTGGCAGTGCGGCTTATTCAGTTGGTCGGGGTACCCCCGTGGGAAGCCGACGTGTTCGATGCCTTCAAAGCCGAATATGAGGCGGACTGCGCGCATATCCAGAAATTGTTGAAAGAGGCAAAGGAGAAGTACCATGGCATCGAGACCTGACGGGGTTTCCGCCGAAGGCCGGGTCCGTCCGCCTGAAGAATACCGGATAGCTAAGGGTAAGTCGGGCAACTACAAAGGTCGACCGCAGGGATCGGTCAGCCTGAAGGCCCTCGCCCGCGGAGTTGCTGGTACCAAACACAGCGCCGTCATCGATGGCGAACCTCAGCGGCGCACCTTGCTCGAGCTCCTCGTTCTCAAAACGCGTTCCATGGCGTTCGGAGGCAACGCGGGCGCTGCGGCAGTCATGCGCGATTTGTTGAATGTTATGGCTGAACCAGAGCCTGAAGGGGGCGGGTTCTTACTCGCGCCGGCGGAGCTGATGCCAGACGAATGGATAGCGGAAGCGGAGGCTCGCAACGCTACTGCTGCTGAGCCGGGCACGGAGGTTAATGTTGAGACAGAAGAATTCCTCAAGGCTGTGCGGGGCGAACCGTCCCCCCTAGGTGAGGCGCTGCTCTCTTTTCACAAAAAGTATGGTCCCCTTGGTCTACGGTAGAATTTGATGTGTCCAACAAATCACACCTGCATTTATCCGTTGAGCCCTGCTGCTTATGTCGCGCTGTAGCGCGTTCGTGTTGTTGACCTGGAATGCTTGGGTTGGTAGTTCATTATGGCCTGAGACGAGTGACGGCGCTGCGGCATGGGTCGCATCAACCCCTCGTTGCGAGCGGATAGCCGGCATGGGCCGGAGCCGTTCTTAAGGTACCTCGACGCTGCATGGGCAGATTGCGTGGTTTCGGATTAAACCGGAGCTGCGCATTTTTTTTGCGAGCTCCTAACCCATGGAGCTTCCTATGAATTCCCTTTCGATCGAATATCAGGCTGTGAGCGCACTGAAACGGCGTGCCTCCAACCCCCGCACCCACTCGAAAAAACAGATTGGCCAGATCGCCAATGCAATTCGTCGGTTCGGCTTTACCAATCCTGTCCTCATAGACGATGGCAACGGCATCGTGGCCGGTCACGGCCGGGTTGAGGCTGCAAAAATAATCGGGCTCGCTGAAGTGCCGACCGTTCGCCTTTCGGATCTGAGTGAGGCGGAGATTCGCGCCTATGTGATCGCCGACAATAAGCTCGCGGAAAACGCCGGCTGGGATCGCAAGTTGCTAGGGCTTGAACTGCAGTACCTGACGGAGCTTGAAATTGATTTCGATGTCACGCTTACCGGCTTTGACCTGCCCGACATCGATGTGCTGATAGGCGACGTGCCCGCAGCAAACGATAACGATCCGGCCGATGAAATCGTCGAGCCTGCTCCCGGCCCTGCCGTTAGCCGTCTCGGCGATATCTGGCGCATTGGTACGCATCGCCTGATTTGCGCCGACTCAACCAAGGCTGAATCCTATCAGGCCCTGCTCGGCCCTGAGCGCGCTCAAATGGTTTTCAGCGACCCGCCGTATAACGTGCCTATCTCGGGCCACGTTGGCGGCTTAGGAGCGATTCAGCATCGCGAGTTTGCGATGGCCTCCGGCGAGATGTCGGAAACCGAATTTACGGGCTTCCTCGGTTCGGTTTTTCGGCATCTAGCAGCCTACTCGGCCGACGGCTCCATCCATTTTCAATGCATGGACTGGCGGCACCTGGGGGAAATACTGGCAGCCGGCGACGCCGCCTATACGGAGCTCAAAAACGTTTGCGTGTGGGCCAAAAATAACGGCGGAATGGGCTCGCTCTATAGCTCGCAGCACGAATTCGTGTTTGTTTTCAAGTCAGGCACCGCTCCGCACGTAAATAATGTCGAGCTGGGCAAGCATGGGCGCTATCGCACCAACGTCTGGAACTACGCTGGCGTTAACAGCTTTGGCGGGGATCGTTCCGATTTGAATCTCCATCCTACGGTTAAGCCCGTCGAGATGGTCGCCGATGCGATTCGGGATTGCTCAAACCGCAAGGGCATCGTGCTTGATGCCTTTACCGGCTCGGGCACTACCTTGATCGCTGCGGAAAAGACCGGCCGGCGGGGCTACGGCATCGAGATCGATCCGCAGTACTGCGATGTAACCATACGCCGCCTCCGTGCCGTATGCGGCTTGCAGGCCGTCCTGGGGACTACTGGAGAGACCTTTGAGGAAATTGCATCCGGGCGCAGCCGCGAGGTGGCGTAAGTTCCGAATCCTCTCCTGGGAGGCGGATCTATAAAGCTCCGGTCCGGCGAACTGCCGGGCCGGAGTCACCTGCGTAGGCCGCGTGATCGACTAGCCAGTCCATCAGTCCGACCTCCGCCGCGGCGCTCGCGACCCGCTCCGCGGACCAGAGATGTATCCTGGCGTCTGCGGGTGCTGAAAGCGGCTTGGCGGCACTGTGGTAGACGAAAAAGAAGCGGTCGCAGCTTCCATGCCGCTGGAAGCGGTCAAGGTACTGGTCAAGCTCTGGTTGGGTCGAACGAGACTTGACTTGAACCCATGCGGTCTCGCCGGTGACCGGCTGCTTGAGGATAAGGTCAACATCGGCCTGTTCCCTGCCCAGCGCGCTGATCCGCTGCCATCCGCCGCGCATAAAGATCAGGTCGACGAGCGTCTCAAAATCCCTCCAGTCGAGCTGACGTATCATCTTGACTGCCAGTTGTGTCGTTTCGGTTTGCAAGGCGTTTGCGGCTGCCCGAAACGGATCGATTTGATCGCATATCTTGCGAAGCAAGTAATCGGCCTGCTTGATCGCACAAATGGTCATCTTGTAGTTGGCGGTGCTGATCAGGGCTGAACTCAGGCTGCGCACCGTGAAGGGAACGCCGTTCAAGCTGGTCTTGCACCACCCTTTGCGGGTCCGCCGGAAACGCGTCGGCGCTTCGGGATCGGCTTCATCGTTCTCAATGACCGGCCCGTCAGCAAACGTCCACCAAACGTGCCCGTCTGCTATCGTGACCCAAAGCGTATCGTCAGGCAGGCTGTAAAAATCCTTCAACTCGCGCAAACCCTGGCTCGCCCCTCCGTTCGTTCGCCCCATGCCAACGAGCTGGCCGCGGACCTCCTCCCAATTGCCTTTCGTGCAATACCGGTGATCAACCGCGCGATAGCCGAACGGAAGGATTCCTTGGCTCAGTGCTCGACTTACCCACTTTCCTTTTTCACCAAGCTTGATGTATCTGACCGCGCCGACTTCCAAAATTGCACGATCCCGCTCCCTGATTTGCTCGAGCTGGTCGACCTGCGAGCGTCCCAAGCCAGGCCCGGCCGGCTCGTGGCTGGCACCGCTGCTAAGCGGGCGGAACGGCTTATCCATCACCAATTTAGCCTCCAAAGGGACGCTTGCCGCAATGTGCTTCCCGCGGCCGTGAAGTCCACTGATTTGGCTGAGAATGAAGCAAGAGAGTTAAAATACATCCCATTTTGGGATAATCCGATGATCGGATCATTTTCCCGCGCCCATGGCTCCTCGCGCGCGAAAACTCGACAAATCGGTCCATTCAGAAGGCCAGAGTGCCTTCTGCCGACTCATGATCAAGGCGCGCAAGGGCGCACGTCTAACTCAGCACGACCTGGCGATGAGACTTCATAAACCGCAGTCTTTCGTTGCCAAATATGAGGGCGGCGAACGCCGCATTGACATCGTGGAGTTTTTGACCATCTGCCAAGCTGTCGGGACAGACCCGGTGAGAATTCTAAAAACCCTGAGAGATGCAGTCAAACCGCCGTAGGCGCTTCAAGGCCCGGCTACCTCCGTGCCGGTGGCATCTCCGAACTTTCGTCGAGGCCGCGAAGACCTCGTGTCAGTGCGGTCGAGCGTCTTTAATCGCCCAAGCGGCCGCGCCATGCGCGGTCTTTAGCAGCGCGTAGGGTTTGAACCGCGAGGTATCGGCGGCTCGCCTCGGGGCCTTGCTGCTGGGCCCCGGGGCGCTCACAACTTAAAGAACGTGGACGGAATCCAATTCGACTGCAACGCAAATTGCACTACCGTAGCCAGGGAATTGGGAACCACAGCGAGACTTTCCGGGGAGCAAGCCCATGGGAGCCGTGAGCGAGTCGGCGGAATTGTTCAGGCATGTGAATGCCGACAAATCTCGATTGTATCGCTGCATCCTGGACGTCTTCGCGGCAGCGAAACGTCAATACCGTCTGCAATTGAGACCCGACGAAGTGCTGGCTGAGGCAAATTGGTCGGGCGAACCGCCGCGGATTGAGGATGTCAACGCCGCGCTGACTCAGCTTGCCGCATGGGGCAACCTTGAATCGCATCCCGACACGGCCCGGGTTTCCAGTCTCAGCGACTTCTACCGTGCGCGTTTCCTGTACCGTCTGTCGCAGGGCGGCGAAGCCGTTGAAGCGGCGCTGACGCTCTTCCTGCAGACGCTGCAACGGCGCGCAGAACTGCAAACAGTGGCGCTGGAAGACATCGCCAGCCGGCTGCAGGCGCTTCTGGCACTGGCCCGCGAGGCCGAAGCCGACGTTGCGAAAGTTCACGAAACGCTGAGGGATTTGGTGCGCGTTTTCGAAGGGTTGGCAGAAAATGCGCAGGCATTCATGGCCGGCGTCGCGCGCAGCATCGAGTTGCAGCAGGCCGAAGCCATTACGGTGGCGAACTACAAGCGCCGCTTGATCGACTATCTGGAGCGGTTCATGGGCGATCTCGTGCGCTCCTCTGATACCATCGCAAGACATATTCTTGCCTTGGAGCCGAGCATCGATGCGTTGCTGAAGCAGGTGGCCGCCCGCGATGCACGCGACGCCGCGCCCGGCGATGCGGAGGAACGCGCCGACGCTCAGACCCTTCACTTCAATGCATGGCGCGAACGCTGGAAAGGCCTTCGGGGATGGTTCTTCCGCACCGGCCACGAACCCTCGCAGGCCGAGCTGTTGCGAGCGAGGGCACGGTCGGCGATCCCGCAGTTGCTGGGCGCGATCGCCGCGCTCAACGAGCGGCGCAGCGGACGCAGCGACCGTTCCGCGGACTTCCGGATGCTCGCCGGCTGGTTCGCCGGCTGCAGCAGCGATGGCGAGGCGCACAGATTGGCGCGCGCGGCTTTCGCGCTCAACCCGGCACGCCATTTTTCGCTGAATCTGGATGCCGCGACGGACCTACCAGCCTCCACCCGCTGGGCCGACGCGCCGCCTCTCACGATACACCCCCGGCTGCGCGAATACGGCGAGGCCGCGCCGCGCGGACCACTGCCCCGCGTACGTGACCGTGCGGAAGCCCGCGCGCGCCTGGCCAATGAACTCGCTCAGGAATCGCTGCAGGTCGAGGCGGCGCGTGCGCGCCTCGCCACCGGTCAGCCTACACGCCTTTCGGACCTCGGCGAACTCGACAGCGACGCTTTCGGTCTGTTCCTCGGACTTCTCGGTGAAGTGCTCGCTGAGCAAGCCGGTCCGGATACCCTCGCAGAACGGCAGACCGGCGACGGATTGTTGCAGATTACCCTCGTTCCGCTCGCCGTCGGCAGCCGCGCCGTGATCAACACGCCCCAAGGCGTATTCTCGGGGCGCGACCACTTGATCACCATTACACCGACGCAAGGCAGCCCGTAATGACCATCGCCGGTATAGACAGCCGCAACATCGGCCAGCAACAGCGGCAATTTCAGAAGGAGGAGTTGCGTAGCGCCGTGCGCGCGCTGCTGATGACGCCGCTGATGAGTCCGGATCACGACGACTTCCCCGCGGTCCGCCGCCAAGCCGACGCGTTGCGCGACTTTTTCGGGCGTGAAACCGGCTGGACGCTCCAGATCGAACACGAGGGCGCGCGACTCTATAAGCTGCCGGCGGATCTCGCCAACACCACCCGCGGCCTGCCCTTCTACGATCGCCGCCGGTATGTGCTGCTCTGTCTGGCCTGCGCGGTGCTCGAGCGCGCCGACCCGCAGATCACGTTGCGGCTGCTGGGTGAGCGGCTGCTGCAGTTCGCCGCCGAACCGACGCTCGCGGCTTCCGGCTTCAGCTTCACGCTCGGCTCGCCGCACGAGCGGCGTGAATTGGTGGCGGTGTGCCGCACCCTGCTCGAGTTGGGCGTAGTGCAGAGGGTCGCGGGCGACGAAGACGCATTCGTGCATTCCGGCGGCGAGCAGGCGGACGCGCTGTACGACGTGCAGCGCCGCGTGCTCGCAGGCATGCTGGCCGCAGTGCGCGGGCCGTCGACCTTCCGCTCGGAAGACGCGCCGTTGACGCTCGAACAGCGGTTGCATGCCCTCGTCGACGAGCATGTAGCCGACAGCGATGAGGGTCGGCGAACCGTTCTGCGCCGCCAAATGGCGCGACGACTGCTTGACGATCCGGTCGTCTATATCGACACATTGGACGCGGATTCCCGAGCCTATTTCGTCAATCAACGCGGCGCCATGGCGGTCCGCCTGTGCGACGCGACCGGATTGATCGCGGAGCAACGCGCCGAGGGTCTGGCGTTGGTGGACGAGGCCGGCTCACTGACGGATGTGGCGATGCCCGCCGAGGGCACCGACGCCCATGCCACTCTTCTGGTGGCCGAGTTCCTGGCTTCGGTCTACAGGGAGCGCCCCGTCGGCGCACCCGGGCTGCAGGTCGGGTTGATACGGGAGCAAGACGTCGTAGACCACTTGCGCGAGAGCAAGCACCGTTATGGCAAATACTGGCGCAAATCGGCGCGAGAGCCTGGCGCCGAGCGCGAGCTTGCGGAGATCGCGATCGGGCGACTGGAAAAGCTGCAACTGATCGTGCGTGAAGCCGACGCGCTCCATCCGCGCCCCGCAATCGCCCGGTTCGCGCTTGGCGATGCGGAAGTCCGCGAGTTTCGTGAGCGTGACGAGCCGAGGGCCGTTGCCGGTACCTTGTACGGTCCGCCATGAACGACCGCCCGGCATTGTTCACCGCGCTCTCGGAGAAACCAGCATTGCCGGTCCCGACGCGCCAACGCTGGCAGCCGCTGCGCCTTGGACTGGTTGAGCTGTTCCGCTACGACAGCGAGGAATTCTGGTTCCGTGACGGCCACCTACTGCTGCGCGGCAACAATGGCACCGGAAAGTCTAAGGTGCTGTCATTGACGCTGCCCTTCCTGTTCGACGCACAGCTCAAATCGTCGCGCATCGAACCCGACGGCGACATCGGCAAGAGGATGTCCTGGAATCTGCTGATGAACGACTACGATCGGCGGATCGGTTATGCCTGGATTGAATTCGGCCGCCTCGCCGAGGATGGCACGCCGCATTACCTCACGCTCGGCGCCGGCCTTGCCGCAGTCGCTGCGCGTCCCCAGGTCGACAGCTGGTTCTTCGTGGTGGAGGATTCCGAAGGCGGCCAGCGCATCAATCAGGGTCTCTGGCTGATGAGCGAGCAGCGGGTTGTGTTGACCCGGGAACGCCTGCGCGATGCGCTCCAGGGCCGCGGCCAGGTGTTCGACACCGCCGTCAGCTATCGGCGCGCTGTCGACGAGCGGTTGTTCCACCTCGGCACGAGAAGATATGACGCCCTGATGGATACGTTGATCCAGTTGCGCCAGCCGCAATTGTCGAAAAAGCCCGATGAAACGGCTCTCTCGAACGCACTCACTGAGGCGTTGCCGCCGCTTGCGTCCGAGCTGCTCGGCGACGTCGCCCAAGCTCTCGGACAGTTGGAGGAGGATCGTCGTCAACTCGAAGACTATCAGTCGCTGGAAAGAGCGGTGGTTCGCTTCGAACAGCGATACCGGATCTACGCCGGCACCCAAAGCCGACGGCAGGCGCGCGCCTTACGTCAGGCCCAGACTGAGTTCGACAACGCCAGTCGGGCGCGTGCCGACGCGCAGACAAAGCTCGAGGCAGCCGAGGCCAAGGAAAAATCAGCCCGGTCCGATCATGACAACGCGGAAATCGCACTCAAGCGCGAGCAGGCCCGGCTTGATGTGTTGCGGGAACACCCGACAATGCAGGACGCCAACCGTCTCGAATCGGCGGAGCGCGAAGCCCAGGCACGACAAAGTGCGTTGCAAGCCGCATCGGCTGCGGTCGATGAGGCGAAACAGCGATTGACGCGCAGCACCGAGGAGACCGCGCAAGCCGACCAGCGCATGATGCAGGCCGAACGTCGGCTGGCGAAGCAGCGTCAGGACAGCGCGGCGCACGCCGAAGCCGCCGGTATCGCCAGCCTGCACGGCGGCAGCCCGCTTGCGACACTCGATGCCGCCAATCTGACCGCATTGTCGCCACAGACTTTCGAAAACGCGTGCGCCGAGCTTCGCGGCGTGAGCGTCGAGCGGCGCGAACAGATCGCGTTATTGCGGCGGCGTCATGCCGAGGTGACTGCAGCGGAACTCCTGCATGCGCAATGCCAGAAAACGCGTGACGAAAGGCAGAGCACGCTCGAGGACGCGGCGGATCGACGCGAGAAAGCCGATGATGCGGTCGAGCGCGAAGCCCGCGACCTCATACAGGCCTGGGATCGCCATTTCGCCAATCTGAAGCAATTGCATGTCAGCCCCGATGAAGGAAGGGCGGCGCTCGAGGCCCTCACTGACTGGGTCGGCGGCCTGGGTGGCGAAAACCCGGCGCTGCAATGTCTGAATACGGCCCAGCAAAGCGCCAGCGTACGTCTGGCGCAGCGGCGCGTCGTACTCGACGGCCAGCGCCTGACGCTGGAGACGGAGCGCGATGCGCTTGAACAAGAGCGCGACCGCCTCGAAGCGGGGATGGATGCAGCACCGCCCCACCCGTATACGCGCGCCGCCGATGCCAGAAGCGCGCGCGAGGGGGCGCCGTTCTGGCAACTGGTGGATTTTCGTGGCGGACTGACGGCCGTGCAGCGCGCAGGCCTCGAGGCCGCCCTAGAGGCATCCGGCCTGCTCGATGCTTGGATTTCGCCGGACGGCCGTCTGGAAGCAGCGAACGGAATGGAACTGCTGCATGACGTCCGGATGGTGCAGCGCCGACCGCACGTGCAATCGCTTATCGGTTGGCTGCAGGCTGACGGTGCCGCCGACGGCGCGGTACCCTCCGCGTTTGTTGAGCGCCTTCTGTCGGGCATCGCGTGCACCGACCACGATCCCGCGGATTGCGAAGCTTGGGTCGCCCCCGACGGTCGATTCCGGCTCGCCGCGCTCGCCGGCGCATGGACCAAACCGGCGGCGGTCTACATTGGCCATGCGGCCCGCGCAGCAGCGCGGGTGCAGCGATTGGCCGACATCGCTGGGCGCCTCAGAGAAATCGTGGACGAACTCACCGCCGTCCGAGGACAGGTCGCGCAACTCGTTCGAGATCAGGATCAGGCTGCCGACGAGTGGCGCCTCGCCCCCGCCGAGGCGCCGTTGCGAAATGCTCACCTCGCGGCGGTAGCCAGCGCGCGCGAGGTTCAGATCGCCCGTCAGCAATTGACCGAGGCAGACAGTCAATACCAGACTGCCGAGCAGGCCCTCCAGACGGTGCGGCAACTACTCGCCGCCGATGCCACCGATCTGCGTCTGCCCGCATCATTGATCGAGCTGCCGGCCGTCGAGACGGCGCTGAACCGCTATCACGATGCCCAATCCAGCCTCGCGCAGGTCGCTCACGAGGTGCGTCTTGCACTGCCCGAGATGCGGCGGCAGCGCAGCCGTGAGAACGAAACCCGGGACGATCTGAACAAACGGCACGATCAATTCCGCGTCGCCCAGATCGAATCAGAAGAAGCCGTCGTTCGGCTCGGCGTGCTGCGCGCGTCGGTCGGCGCCAAGGTCGAAGAGCTGCAACGGCAGTTAGCCGAGGTGCGCGCGACCGTGGAGGTCCACGACACGGCGTTGAACACCGCTCGGGACGTCCTGCGCAAATCCGGCGAGGCGCGCGCGATCGCGGGTGAAAAGTCGACGACTGCGAACGCAGCCTTCCGAGAACGCAGCGACGCGCGCGCCGAGGCAATCTCGAAGTTTCAGCACTTTGCGTCCACCGGACTGCTGGCGGCTGCGCTGCCAAGAGCCGACCTGCCCGACATGGACAGTCCGTGGACAATCGATCCCGCGCTCACCGTGGCTAGGCGCGCCGAACAGGCGTTGTCCGAACTTAAGGATGACGATCAGGCGTGGACACGCCTGCAGCGGCAGATCGGCGACGACCTGACGGATCTGCAGCGCGCCCTTAGTTCGCTCGGTCACCAATCGCATGCTGAACAGAGCGACTGGGGACTCATCGTGCGCATCGTGTATCAGAACCGGCCCGAACCGCCGGATCGCCTCGCCGCACGCCTGGCCGAGGAGATCTCCCAGCGCAGCGAGCTATTGACGGCGAAAGAGCGCGCCGTGCTCGAGAACCATCTCCAAGCGGAAATCGCTTCCGAGATTCAGCGCCTTCTGCAATCGGCCGAAGCGCAGCGCGAAGCGATCAACGAGGAACTCCGCCAACGCCCGACTTCCACCGGAGTACGCTACCGCCTGTTGTGGCCCCCGCTGACTGAAGAGGAAGGTGCTCCGGTCGGTCTCGACGCCGCACGCAAGCGCCTGCTGAACACGAGCGCGGACCTCTGGTCGGCCGAAGACCGGAGGGTGGTCGGCGACATGTTGCAGCAGCGTATCGCTGCCGAACGCGAGCGGGCCGATGCAGGCGCTGGAAAAGATGCGGGGGGCTTGATCGACCAGCTGGCCCGTGCGCTGGACTATCGCCGCTGGCACCGCTTTCGTGTCGAGCGCTGGCAGGACGGGCAATGGCGCAAGCTCTCCGGTCCAGCCTCGAGCGGAGAACGAGCGCTCGGCCTCACCGTGCCGTTGTTTGCTGCGGTCTCCAGTTTCTACAGTCAGGGGAGTTACGCGCTGGCGCCGCGCCTGATGCTGTTAGATGAGGCGTTCGCCGGCATCGACGATACCGCACGGGCCCATTGCATGGGGCTGATCCGCGAGTTCGACCTCGACTTCGTCATCACCAGCGAGCGCGAATGGGGCTGCTACGCCGCACTGCCCGGGGTCGCCATCTGCCATCTGCAGCGGCGCGAAGGCATCGACGCGGTGTTCGTCTCGCGCTGGAACTGGGACGGCCGTGCCAAGACCCGAGAAAACGACCCGGACCGCAGGTTCGCTCCGACATGAGTCCCACCCTCGATCCACGTCTGCAGCGCCTTCTCGGAGGCGAGCGCAACGCCTTGCTGCGCAAGCGCTTGCGCCGGCGCTTCGAACGGACGCCGCCCGGCGCTGCGGTTGAGGGCTTCCGCATCGACAAGCTAACAACCGAGGAACATTCCGTGCTGGCTTCCCTGCTCGGTCGTCCGGTTCGCAACGCACAGTCCTTGCAGGTTGACGTTAGGATTCTCGATGCCGCATTCCAGAACGCGGGCATTGCCACGTCGCTGCGTGATGCACTCGAACAGCTTGATGGGCCGATTACGAATCTCGCAGCGGCGCGGCTCGCGTTGCAAGCGCTGTGGTCGGAGGTTCTAAAGACTTGCATCCACCCAGAATTGATCGGATTGCTGCAAGCTCCAGCCGGCATCGGTTTGCTCAAACGCGTTGCAAGGCAGAGCCCGCCGGTGGCGCGCGATCTTTGTCAACGCGTCGAGGCGGTATTGCAGCGCCTCCCCGCGAGCGGCATCACGCGTTCGCAGTTGGCCGCCGAGGTATTGGGCGATGCCCACTCGCTCGACAGCGGCAAGCCGACTGCAACCGTGGTGTTGGCAGTTTTGCGCCGAGTGACCGCTAGGGCTCGCGACAACGAAGTCGCGGAGTTCGAGTCTGGTGAAGACAGCGAGTTCGGAGCAAGTAACGCCGCGGCGGCGGAAGAACGCGACCGGGATATCTGGGCAAAAGCAGGCGTACTCGTCAACGAATTGGCGCGCCCAGTGCTTTTCCTCAACGTACCGATGCGCGATTCGGGAAACCACGGCCTTTTGCCGGGAGAACCGGTTTATGCGTCGCTGCGGTCGCTGTTGCGCTCGCCACCATCGTGGGATGTGGCGGGCCGAAAAGTGTTCGTATGCGAAAATCCCAACTTGGTCGCGATCGCCGCGGATCATTTGGGCTCCTCCTGCGCGCCGCTCGTCTGCACCGATGGCATGCCGGCTGCTGCGCAGCGGTGTCTGCTATCGCAACTGGTGAAGGCGCGCGCCCGGCTCTGCTACCACGGCGATTTCGATTGGGCGGGTGTGCAGATTGGCAATCACGTCATTCGCGAGTACGGCGCGCAGGCCTGGCGGTTTGGCGCGGGCGACTACGAGGCCGCCGTTGGAAGGGCGTCAGGTCATGGACAGACACTTGCCGGAAAAGCCGTCAGGGCGCTCTGGGACGATGAACTCGCGCTGAGCATGACGAAACATCGTCTTTCTATTGCTGAGGAGGCGGTAGCCGCTTCATTGTTGCAGGATCTATGTGCCGGATAATCAGGCGCCCCTCCTGCTAAAGGGCCTCGAGGCAGATGTGTCGGTTGATTCTCAATCCCGAGCTCATGGACGCCGCGCATCTCTATGTCGCCATGACGCGTGGGGCGCGGCGACTCGTCGTTTTCTCGGATAGAGGGAACGGCGCCTTTTCGCCCCGCTTGCCATGACAAGGCATGATGGTCATGGCAACAGTTCCCAGATTGCCAACCTTCGCATGAGGCTCTCGCAGATCACGCAACATCTAAAAAGGCGGCGGGCTGAAATACGCCAGTGCCGCCTGACAACCTTTGTCCGCCAATAGCGGGGCCTGGACGGATTCGCCCGAAACCTGGCAAAGCCAACGTGGTCAAATCTAGACCCTGCTGACGGCGGTCCGCTCTCTTTACGCGCACCATTTCCCGGAACGCGCGAGCTAGAATCTTGCCGCTTTCAATACAGATTTTTTGCATAAGCAAGGAATCAGTATAGATGCCAAGGGGATGGCTCGAAACCTCGATTCGCCGCGACACGATGCGCTTCGCCTATTCCTGGTTGAGAAGCGCAAGAAGGCTGGTCTGCGCCAGGTTGATCTCGCGAAGCTTCTCAAACGCCGCCAGGACTACGTCAGCTACGTCGAAACCGGGCATAAGCTGGTTGAGGTCGTCGAACTGATGGAATGGGCGGAAGCGATCGGTTTCGATCCCCGCGATGCCATCAAGGCCATTTCCAAAGCGCGGAAATAATCTCCCCCGAGCGGTTTTTACGTACGCAAACAGGCTGTGTAGCCAATGACGGGTGGCTCGAGCCTCTCAATCCCACCTCCGCAATCGGCTGTCCCAGTTGCTGTTTCAATAGCTCAAAACGCCAGCGCGCCGGACCCGGCGCAGCTCTGGAATGCGGGCAGGAACACCTCCCAGATCGGTCTAAACCAGTCGAAGTGGCCGAAGTCGTGGAATAGTTTGTCGAATTCGGCTCTCACGAGGCCACAAAGCCCTTGTCAAAATACGGAAATAATCCGTATACCTATCCCTAGTTGCGCGGCGCGTAGTTCACTCCGGCCGCCACAACCTGCGGAGTTGATCATGGCGGCGAAAACCCCAAATCCGATCGATGTTCACGTCGGCGGCCGCGTCAGGATGCGGCGGATCGAGGTCAACATGTCGCAGCAGATCCTTGGCGGCCATATCGGACTGACCTTCCAGCAGATTCAAAAATACGAGAAGGGCACGAACCGCATCGGCGCGAGCCGATTGCAGCAGATCGGCAGAGTCCTTGAGGTGCCGGCTTCGTACTTTTTCGAAGGCGCGCCTGGCGGATGGGAAGCCGGCGAGGACAGAGGGGCGGCGAACACGTTTCTCGAACTGCTCGGAACAAGGGACGGACAGCTGCTTGTCCTGTCATTTTCCAAAATTGTGGACGCTGGGCTCCGACGAAGCATCGTTGACCTGGTCGAGCGGCTCGGGACGATCGGGGGAGGCCGTTCACCCAAGCCGAGGCGGGCAAAGCCGAAACGGAAATGAATGCCTGTGAAGCCGCCAGCCTTTCAGACAAGCCGCTCGATCACAAGATGCTCGGCTTGCGGCTGACAAAGCCATAAGATTGCTCAGGATTTGCTCGACTTCGGGGCAGCACAGAGCATGTGTGGTGGCCACCTTGCTACCCGGAGGAAGCTGCCATGGACAGGGCTGCAATCGAGCCAGCGATCAAGCTGTTGCTGAGTGAGATTCATACCAAGCTGACCGAAGCCACGCGAATCGCCAAGGCCGCAGAAGCCTGCGCGCTAGCCGGTAGCATCGCCGAGGGGGTCTCTGTTTCCATGGACATCGAGCAGTTGATCTATGACGCGGATCGCCTTCAGGCCGCCGCCTCGCTGCTGAACCGGTTGTCCGGCGAATAATCGCCGATTCCCTCCCCTCCCCGTAGCCCCTGCCAAATCGAGGGCGGGAATGTCAGTGGCAGCACATGATGCTCACGGCGCATCCGGCCGCGACTTCTCACCTGCTACCGCTTCGCCTTTCTTGGCGCCGGAGGCGGATTGTTAATCGCGCTAGCTCTCTCCTACTTCTGGTGGCGTACCTGGTTCGGCCGTTGCCCAAGCCGGTAGCAGGCCATCTGGCTGGCGCCAGATGCGGTTCGACGCCCCACTCGGCAAACTACTGGCGGCAGCAGCCACGGTATCGGGGCCCGACGTAATACGCGTATCCCGGATAATAGGCTGGCTGATAGCTGAATCCGGTGCCGTAGTACGTCGCGCGGTAGCCGTATCCGAAGATCGCGGGGGCAGTGCCCCAGTACAGTGCGCCGCCACATTCCGGACTGCATCCCTGAGCGCTTGCTATCAGGCCGGCGGTAACGGAACTGACAACCATGCCTGCACTAACGCGGTCCCGGGCTTCTAGCGAATGCGATGTCAGCAACGTGGTTGCGATCGCTAATGCTACAGCTGCATTTTTCATGGCTTCGTCCTTTCACTCAAACAAACAAGAGGGGGAACGAATGGTTGCCGTAAGCCCTGCGGTCCAGAGCTTGATGTGATTTCTATATTGCTGAAATGTATCTGCCCACCGTTCGACTTTTAAGCAATGTGCTCACGGCATTGTCGCGTTGGGTCACGGGGCGCAAAGTAGGGTGTAATTTCTTTATCAGTTCGCGAACTGCCTCCCCGATCAAGCAAATGCTTATCGGTGAGATCGCTAAGAGCGTTGTCTCACCGAACAGCTTGCGTCGAACCATGTCGGTGGAGACGCGCGACTGGCACGACCTGCGGGCCGCGATGAAGCTGCTCGACAAGGACATGCTGCTCGACACTGTAGTCGGGAAAGGACGGAAGAACGCGGCGAGCGCCGCGGGCGAACCCTTGATTTGCTGGGGACCGTACGGATGACGTTGACTACCCGCTTTTTGCGACCGCCAACCCATGCGCGAGCGAACACTCGCTTGCTTTCCACGAGAGTCAGCCGTGTGAATGCGGACCGAGTGCGTTACCTTTGGTCCGATAGCGCTTAACCTTGGCTCGATTGCCGCATCGGTTGGATGAACACCATCGTCGATTGGCCGGCTTGGTCCGATCGAAGAAGATCCATTGGCAATCGTCTGAGGCACAGATTTTGAGTCGATCCAGGTCACCTAGCTCAAACAGCCGAAATAGCTGGGCAACGACTTTCGCAACACCAACACCTTGGAGCGGTCGAAGCTCGAGCATCGGGGGCGAAGCGCGAATTCCCAAGGTCAACGGGAAAGGCGCTGCTGCAGCCTCTAGCCGACGCAGCGCGCCAATGTCTTCGTTGCGCATGGCGGGATCTATCGCGACGACGTCTCGCAACGCGGCGCGTAGCGCGAGCGCGTGGTGATAGTCCTGCTCGTTGAGCGTTTGATTCGACGACCACAGGCCATGAGCTCTCAACCAGTCGGTTGCCTGCGACGGCGTTCCCAAGGCGTCGAAGGGGGAGTGTTGCCCATCCCGATCGCGATAGCGGCGCAGGTCCAACGAGTTCGCAAAGTCGTAGAGCGTCGCTAGCTCATCGGGAATCGAGAATGTTTCTGACGGTCTCATATGACACGAGCATACGCGCTTTGCTGGTTGACTCCAACGACACTAGCAAATACGATTAGATGGTGTCAACGAACAGGAGACCCATCATGGCCCAACTTCAAACGATGCTGCATCCGCCGATCTCCACCGAGGAAGCCTGCTATCGCAAGCGCGTGCGCGTGCTCGGAACGGATATGGCCTATGTGGATGTCGGGGACGGCGACCCAATCGTCTTCCTGCACGGCAACCCGACGCCGTCCTATCTTTGGCGAAACATCATCCCCCACCTGTTGCCCTTTGGGCGGTGTCTGGCGCCGGACTTCGTCGGCATGGGGAATTCGGGGCCAGCTCCCGACGGAGGCTATCGTTTCGTCGATCATCGCCGGTACCTCGATGCATGGTTCGACGCGCTTGATATCAGCCGCAACGTCATACTCGTCGTCCATGACTGGGGCTCAGTGCTCGGATTTGACTGGGCCTTCCGGAACCAAGACAAGGTAAAGGCGATCGCCTACATGGAAGGAATTGTGCGTCCATTCCCGTCTTGGAACGACTGGCCAGCGCTTACACGCCCGTTCTTCCAGGCTCAACGGTCGACACGGGGAGAAGAAATCATTCTGGAAAAAAATCTATTCATCGAATACATGCTGCCCCTCCGAAACATCGCCCCCGACGCCGTGGAGGTGTATCGCCGTTACGTGCGCAATCCCGGTCCCAGCCGCCTGCCGCTGCTGGCCTGGACACGAGACCTGCCGATTGAAGGCGAGCCGGAGGACGTGGTGGCGATCGTCGAAAACTACGCCCAATGGCTATCGGTCAGCACCCTTCCCAAGCTCTTCATCGATGCAGAACCCGGCGGCTTTCTGATCGGCGCTCAACGGGAGTTCTGCCGCAAGTGGCCCAATCAGGACATCGTCACGATCCCTGGATACCATTTCCTGCAGGAGGAAGCGCCTGAAGCGATGGCGCAAGCCATCGCCCGGTTTGTCGCCAAGGTCCTTGCCAGTGCGAGTGAGCCCCACTCGGGACCTGTCGCCCATGTCAGTCATGGAGGACGGTAACCCCGACGTCAGCATGGTCGACATCAAGCACAGATTCGTAACCGTCAATGGCGTCCGTCATCACGTCGCCGAGGCAGGCTCGGGCCCGCCGCTGGTGCTGCTACATGGCTGGCCCGAGTTCTGGGCAACGTGGGAGCCGATCTTTGCGCGCCTCGCCAGCCGTTATCGGCTGATAGCTCCCGACTTTCGAGGATTCGGAGAGAGCGAGAACTCCCATCCCGGTCCGACTGACGCTGTCAACGCCGTCACACTCGCCGACGATATTGTCGCGCTGCTGGATGCCATGGACATTGGTCGCTGCGGCTTCGTTGGTCACGACGTCGGCTCCAACGTAATGCAGGTTCTTGGGGTGAGCTTCCCAGCACGGGCTACGGGCCTGTTCTTCTTCAATTGCGCGACGCACGGCGTGGGCAGTCGCTGGAGCGAGCCCGGTCACATCAATCAGATCTGGTATCAAAGCTTCCATCAGATGCATTACGCTGCGGTGTTGGTGGCCTCCTCACGCGAGAGCTGTCGGGCGTACATCGGCCATTTCCTGCGCCACTGGTCGTACCGGAAAGATGCTTTTGACGCCGTTCTCGATCGATGGGTCGACAACTTCATGCGGCCCGGCAATATGCAAGGCGGCTTCAACTGGTACATCGGTCAGAATGCCGGCCGCCTGGCCGTCATGGCCGGCACCGCGCAGAGGCCTCCGAAGATAACTGTGCCAACGCGCGTTCTTTGGGGGCGCCACGATCCGATCCTGAAGGCCGATTGGGCCGATGTCCTGGACCAGTACTTCGCCGAAGTCGAGGTTTCCTTCGCTGACGATGCAGGCCACTTCGTGCACTATGAGTGCCCGGACTTGGCCGCGCGGGAAATCGACAGATTCTTCTCTAGACTAGCGCGGAGGAAACGTGAGCGATAAGCCATATTCCCCCAAACCATTCAGCATCGCGGTACCGGATGCGACGCTCGTGGATTTGAAGAAACGGCTGCAGCAAGTACGCTGGCCCGATGAGGTTGCGCCGGGATGGGACTACGGGGTCGACCTGCAGTATCTTAGGTCGTTCGTCGATTTTTGGCGCGACGAGTACGACTGGCGTATGCACGAAGCGGCGCTGAACGAACTTCCTCAATACACGGTGGAGATCGACTCGATCGACCTTCACTATATTCACGTCGCGGGAAAGGGTCCCGACCCGATGCCGTTGCTGCTCACGCACGGTTGGCCGAGTTCGTTCGCAGATTTTCGCAGAATTATTCCCATGCTGACCGATCCAGCAAGCTTTGGTGGCGATCCGGGTGACGCCTTTACGGTCGTCGCTCCGTCGATACCAGGGCATGGTTTCTCATTCAGACCAAACCAGCGTCGGTTCAGCATTCCTGAGATCAGCGATACATTCTCGAAGTTGATGATCGATGTGCTGGGCTACAAGACCTTCGGCTCTCAGGGCGGAGATTGGGGAGCGTTCGTGAGTTCGCGGCTTGCTTATGCGTATCCGCAGAACGTACGCGGTATCCAGATATCGCTCCTGACGATCCCGCGCGAGCGCCCGGCGGTCGATACTCCTACGCATGAGGAGAACGAGTACTTCGAGAAACTTGCAGACTGGCTGAAGGAAGAAACCGGTTACATCCAGATCATGAGTACTAAACCGCAAACGCTTGCGTACGCGCTGTCCGATTCACCGGTGGGACTTGCTGCATGGATTTTGGAAAAATTTCGCTCCTGGACCGATTGCGACGGCAACGCCGACGCTTGGCTTGGCCGGGATGTGCTCGCAACCAACATCATGTTGTACTGGGCGACGGGCGCGATCGGATCGAGCTTCTGGCCGTACTATGCTCGGCTCCATAGTCCATGGATTGTGCCACCGGGCGAGCGCATCCAGGTGCCTTGCGGTTACGCGGAGTTTCCGAAGGAATTCTTGCGTCCTCCACGTTCGCTCGCAGAGCGCATGTATGGAAATATCACCCGCTGGACCAAGATGGAGCGAGGTGGACATTTCCCAGCCTTGGAGCAGCCTGAGCAACTGGCGAAGGAAATCCGCGAATTTTTTAGAACCGTCCGCTGACTAGCGCATCGATCGGATCTCCTACGGCGCATCCCTCCTGTTTGACCGAAATTTGGATCCCGGTCACCATCTCTACGATCCACACGGGTAGGCCCGTATCGGACGTTTTGGAACGTTGACGGTCCGCCTTGCGCCAAAAGGGTGCCTTCTCACCCCGTCTAAGAACGTATCGGACACAGTTCAGCGTGCGGAAATGCCAGCCTGACGTTCAAGGGCCTCGCGTGAATTGCAGTGCTCTAGTCGGCTACCAAGACAGGCGGGAAGCTTTGCGCTATTTTTGACTCCCGCTGGGTCCTAGCGACCCAGACGATGGACAATAATATCAACGGGCAGGAAAATGAAAAAGCTGACACGCCGAACGTTCGTGACTGGGTCGGCGGCGGTTTTGTGCGCCTCTCCCAGGAAGACGGAGGCGCAATCCTCATGGCCGACACGCCCGATTCGTATTGTCGTGCCGTACCCCGCAGGCGGCCAGACAGACGGGATCGCGCGCGCGTTCGGTGACTACTTAGCGCGAGAGGTGGGTAAGCCGGTTATCGTGGAAAACAAGGCCGGCGCAGGTGGCGTCATCGGGGTGACCGAAGCGAAGCGCGCAGAACCGGACGGCACCACCATCTTATGCACGATTTCTTCGTCACTCATCCAAAACCGGATTACGGTGAAAGACCTTCCATACGACCCTGAAAAGGACTTCATTTATCTAACGATGGTCAGTGGGGCCGGCGGTCCGGTGGTAGCGGCGAAGAAGACAGGAGCAGCGAATCTCCGAGAGTTTGTCGAATATGGAAAGAAGGTCGGCAGCCTGAACTGGGGATCGTACGGCGTGGGTTCGACGCCGCACGTCCTCATAGAGACGATCGCGAAACAGTACGGCATCAAATTTCAAGTCATCCAGTACCGCGGCGAGGCGCCGATGTGGAATGACATCGCGGGGCAGACGCTGGACGGCGCCTCGGGAAGCTATGCCGCAGCAGCACCCGTCATCCAGGCGGGAACTGGGACCCTCATCGGGGTGGTCGGCAGCCGCCTGCCACCGTATCCGGACACACCTACAATGACCGAGCAGGGCGCTGTCGGCGATTTCTACGATTTGCGCGCATTTACCACCTTCGCCGTACCTGCCGGCACGCCACAGGAGATCGTTCAACGGCTCTCGAGGATATTGATTCAGGCGGGATCCGACCCCAGGGTCCAGCAGATGTTGAACAACTTTCTACTGTCTTCCCCCACCGATTTTGAAACCACGGCTCGTATTTTCAAGCGCGACAGTGACGTGATGCTCTGGATCCTGCGCGATCTTGGCGTCAAGCCACCGGAGTAATTACCGAGCGGTCGACCAAGGGCGTACTTCGCCAATCCACTGTTGCTTTGGGCCCAAAGCAGACCTCTCCTGAAATCAGTTTCTACCCAACGACATTCGGCCCCTTGGACCTGAGCAAAAAGTTGCGTACGCTCGCTTGGCAGTATCGGGAGCGGGATTAGAAATGCGACGTAGAGACTTCATCACGCTTACAGGGGGGGCGGCTGCGGCTTGGCCGCTTGGGGTGCGCGCCCAACCGGCCAAGTCTCCGGTCGTTGGTTTCTTGGTGCCGGGTAGCGAGGCGTCGCATGGTGCTTGGGTCGCAGCCTTTACCAAACGGCTCGCCGAACTGGGTTGGACTGATAGCCGCAACGTCAAGATCGAGTACCGGTGGGCTGCCGGAGACAACCAGCGCATGACGGAATTTGCGGCAGAATTCGTCCAGCGCAAGGTCGATGTCATCGTCAGTTCGGCGAATGGTGTGAATATCGCGAGCGAGGCGACATCGAGCATCCCAATTGTGTTCGCCGCGTACAACGATCCAATTGTCTCAGGCCTAGTCAAGAGCCTGTCGCGGCCCGGCGGCAATGTCACGGGCCTGACGGTGCAGCCGAGCGATCTTGCGAGCAAGCGTGTCGAGCTATTGCGCGAGGTCGTCCCAAACATGCGCCGGCTTGCTGCGCTTGCCAATGTTGCAGGCAGCGGTTTTGCGGTTGAAACGGCAGGTGTCCGGGCGGCAGCAGCCGCGCTGAATGTCGAAGCCGAAATCCTCGAGCTGCGCTTCGCCGATGACATTGCGCCAGCCCTGGCGCGCATCAAGGAGCGGCGTCCAGATGGACTTTACGTTTTGAGCGAACCGCTCGTGAACGCAAACAAGGATCAGGTATTGCGGGTAGTCACTGAAGAGCGAATTCCGACGATCTTCGGCTTCAGGGAGTTCGTCGATGCCGGCGGGCTGATGTCCTACGGGGCAAATTTCCCCGATCTGTTTGCTCGCGCTGCTGAATTCACCGACAAGATATTGCGCGGCGAAAAGCCGGCCGGCATGCCGGTACAGCAACCGGTGAAGTTCGATCTCATCATCAATTTGAAGGCGGCCAAGGCGCTCGAATTGAAGGTACCCGTGTCCTTCTTGCTCCGCGCCGATGAAGTGATCGAGTAAAAGGCGGCCACTTCCGGAATCGGCACAAACGAACATGCCGATGTATTCGCCGTATGTCCGCTGTTGACGGGTGAACGGACCTAGCTCCGCTGCAGGCGGAGGGCCGATTTTGACCCGAAGCTGACATTGCGCGTTCGCTAACGCTTCGGCGGCAAGTCGCTTCGCTTGCGACGACCAAACGGGCGCAACACTCGCGATATCATTCTTGAATCGCTTTCCACGACTACGGCGTCTATGTAATGCGCGCCGCTTGGGAGCGGATGGGAGTGAGGCCGGCACATGCACGACGAGACGTCACCGCGCTACGCCGGCTGGAGGGTCGTGCTTGCCTGCTTCCTGCTGGCGCTGTCGATCTTCGGCTTTGCTCTGTATGGGCAGGGTGTCTACCTGGTAGAGCTGCAGCGGCTGAACGGCTGGCCGGCCTCGCTGATCTCGGGTGCCAGTACGCTGTCGCTCTTGATCGGCAATGTCGTCGTCATCTTCACCAACGAGATCGTGCGGCGGCTCGGCCTGAAGCGACTGGCGCTGGCAGGCATTGCGTGCCTCGCCACCTCGATGGTGCTGCTCGCCTTCGCTGCCGCGCCGTGGACCCTCTATGCGGCATTCGCGTTGATGTCGCTCGGCTGGGTGGGCATGGGCACCGTAATCATTTCGGCGGTGGTCGGTGCCTGGTTCGTTCGGCGCCGTGGCCTTGCAATTAGCTTGGCCTTCCTCGGCGCCAGCTCGGGCGGTGTCATCGTGACGCCATTACTAGTGGTTCTGGTGAGCCACCTCGGCTTCCAGACCGCGATGCTGGCCGCGAGCGCAGTCCTGCTGATCTTTTTGGTCCCGGCCACGCTCGCCTGGATCGGCCCGCCGCCGAATGAGGGCGCGACGGCTGCGCCCCCCAATCAATCCGCGCTGGCGCCCGCCAGCAGCATCTCCCGCGGCGAGGTGGTGCGCCAGCCGGCGTTCTGGACCATCGCGATTCCCTTTGCGCTCGGGATCGTGGCGCAGGTCGGCTTCATCGTGCACCAGATCGCGATACTTGAGCCGAAGATCGGAGCTGTCAGAGCAGGGCTCGCCGTCAGCGTGATGACTTTGATGGCGCTCGTCGGACGGCTCTCGCTTAGCGTGGTCGCCGACCGTCTCGATCCGCGCCTTGCTGCCGCTGTCTCGCTGGCGAGCCAGGCCGTGGCGGTGTCGACCATCAGCCTGACGGACGACGTCCAGCTCGTGCTGCTAGCCTCTGCCGTGTTCGGTTTCTCGGTCGGAAACCTCATCACGCTACCGCCGCTGATCATCCACCGGGAGTTCGAGGTGCAAAACTTCACGGTGGTAATGGGGCTGTTCACCTCGATCAGCGGCACGGTCGGCGCCTTGGGTCCCGGATTGATCGGTCTCATCCGCGACTGGAGAGGCGATTACGGCGCTGCGCTGCTGTTAGCGATTACGCTGGAAGCGATCGCCGCGGCGATCGTACTTGCGCGGGCCGGAAATCCTAGCGTTCGCGAGGCGTAGCGTGCCCACCGCTGCACGCAGCGCGTTTCCTGCTTCGTGGTTCGAACTTAGTCGGCAACTTCTTGTGAGTCTCCGGCGATGACAGCGAGAGTGCGGCAACCTCCTGCTGACGTCACAGGGCAGACGTAGGCTGGGCGGCAGTGTCGGCGAACGGACCGGGAAATCGCGTCATTGCGCACCTGCACGGGGCAGCGTCCGCTGTTGGCACTTAGCGGACATCGTTGTTTCGACGAACGTCCGCCTTGCACCAACAGCGGAAATTCGTTGATCCGGTGTTATGGAATTATCCATGCTGGGGGCAAACTAGAAGGCCTACGGTTCTTTGAAGATCGAGATCTGAATCGGAGCGGACATCCGACATGAGTCAATGGTCGTACACCCGAAAGCGAGATCCACGTGGAATGCAGCGCCCATGCCCATGCCTCAAACGCGCGGGTTCCAAGGAGCGTTGTTTGAACGTGTCCGCAAACGCTTCGATCTATCCGGCGACCTCGAGCGTGCTGTTGCGGCCTTCGAGGAGCAACTCAGCGCCGCTACCATCTCGCGCATC
>NZ_DASYMN010000027.1:0-35803 GCF_036009065.1 Bradyrhizobium sp.
CATTGCGGATGCCGAGCGAATCAAGACGTTATATGGCACCGTGCTGACCGGCGGGTCGGACGCGCGCGAGTTGATGTCCGTGCCATCGGCCGGAGACAATGATCGCGATGTTCCGCAGATCGTGTCCCGCGCCACGATCGCCAACATCGTCCGGCAGCGCGCCGAGGAGATTTTTGAGATGGTCAGGGACCGGCTCGCGGATTCCCCGTTTGCGGCAGAGCCGCGGGCGCGGGTTGTCCTCAGCGGCGGCGCTTCGCAGCTTACCGGCATCCCCGAACTTGCAAGCCAGATCCTCAAGCGCCCGGTGCGCATCGGCCGCCCGCTTGGATTCGGGCGGTTGCCGAGCGAGGCCAAGGGCGCGTCGTTCGCGGTGCCTTCGGGCCTGCTGGTCTACCCGCAATACGCTCATCTTGAACATGTCGAACCGCGGCATACGCGGCAGCTTCGGACAGGGACTGACGGCTATTTCGGAAAGGTCGGACGATGGCTTCGCGAGGGCTTCTGATGATCTTTTCCGCAGAACCTGAACTCCCACTAACGCCTTCGGCCGTCGGCCAAGGACTTTGCAAATTCACGCGCGCGTAATCGAGAGGCAACCATGGCACTCAATCTTACCCCCCCAGACATCAGCGAACTGAAGCCGCGGATTACCGTATTCGGCGTCGGTGGCGCTGGCGGCAACGCCGTCAATAACATGATCACCGCCGGACTGCAGGGTGTCGATTTCGTCGTCGCCAACACCGACGCGCAGGCGCTTACCATGTCCAAGGCGCAGCGCATCGTGCAGATGGGCACGCAAGTGACGCAAGGCCTCGGCGCCGGCTCGCAGCCGGATGTCGGCGCCGCGGCAGCGCAGGAAGTCATCGACGAGATCCGCGATCATCTGTCCGGCGCCAATATGGTGTTCGTCACCGCGGGCATGGGCGGCGGCACCGGCACGGGGGCTGCTCCCGTGATCGCCAAGACCGCGCGCGACATGGGCATCCTCACCGTCGGCGTCGTCACGAAGCCGTTCCATTTCGAAGGCCAGCGCCGCATGCGCACCGCCGAGTCGGGCATCGCCGAACTGCACAAGGTGGTCGATACGCTGCTGATCATCCCGAACCAGAACCTGTTCCGGGTCGCCAACGAAAAGACCACCTTCGCCGATGCTTTTGCGATGGCGGACCAGGTGCTGTATTCCGGGGTTGCCTGCATCACCGACCTGATGGTCAAGGAAGGCCTGATCAACCTCGACTTCGCCGACGTCCGCGCCGTGATGCGCGAGATGGGCAAGGCGATGATGGGGACCGGCGAGGCCTCCGGCGAGAAGCGCGCATTGACCGCCGCGGAAGCTGCGATCGCCAATCCGCTGATCGATGATTCCTCGATGAAGGGCGCGCGCGGCCTGTTGATCTCGATCACCGGCGGCAAGGATCTGACGCTGTTCGAGGTCGACGAGGCCGCAACCCGGATTCGCGAGGAGGTCGATCAGGACGCCAACATTATCGTCGGCGCCACCTTCGACGAGACCCTCGATGGGATCATTCGCGTCTCCGTGGTCGCCACTGGCATCGAGCAGGCGGCAATCGCCAAGGCATCCGCACCCGCGGCGGCTACGGCAACATCCGCCGTGGCCACGCCGGATAACCGTCTCGCCGAGGTCACGGCGAAGCTGCGCGCCGACAATCAGCGCGCGGTCGCCGCGACGGCGCAGAAGTCGGACGCGCCGCGCCCGGTTCAGGCCGCGCCTGCCGCCCAGCAGCGCGCCCCTGCCAACAGCATCGAACGTGCGGCACTGGCGGCGATCGCCGCCGCGGTGGCGCCGGAATCGATGCAGCCGATCGCGCCGGTGTCGATGCAGCCGGCCTCCTACGGCGACGTCACCGTGCGGCCGATCGCGCAGAAGCCGACACTGTTCCCGGACCTCGACGTCAAGAAGCTCGAGGCGCAGGAACCGGCGACGCCTGAGACGTTCATCCCGCAAGCGGCGGAGCGCACCGCGGTTCGCGCGCCCAGGATGCCGAAGTTCGAAGACCTGCCGATGCCCGCACAAAACGAGATTCGCCAGGCCCGCGGTGAAACCGAGGAAGAACAGCATCCGCAAAAGGTCAGGATGTCATTGCTGCAGCGCCTCGCCAATGTCGGCCTCGGCCGCCGCGACGAGGCGACCGAGCCGCCGATCGCGGCGCGCGCCTCAGGTCCCGCAATCGCGCCGCTTCCACCGCTCCCCCAACCCAAGCCCCAGCGCAGCGTCGCCGAGCAAATGGCGGCCAACGAGCCGGTTTCGGAATATGCAAGGCGGCCCGCGCCTCAAGGGCTTGATTCTCATGGTCGGCCCGCACCTGTTGCACCGCCGCCACAGGGCGACGATCATCTTGATATTCCGGCCTTCCTGCGCCGGCAGGCGAACTGATCGTTGTTACAATTCTGACCAGGCAAAAGGCCCCGGCTATCGCCGCCGGGGCCTTTGTTTTCGCAACGATCTGCATTGTTTCGTGATTTACAAGTAACTGATATGAAACGATAAATTATCAAATTAATGGCGTGATGGCATGGCCGCAAGGCTCCGATCCGCCTCGGAATTTGGTTAACGCTTGGCCCGATTGCGGCAGACTTGGGGTAACAATCGGTAAACAAGCGTGAGTTGGCGCTCTTTGTGGCAGTGACTATGGTTCGCCGTGACTTGGGGAAACTAAAGACGAATCGCCGTGCAATCGGACCGGTCCAGTCTTTCAGTGAGTCAATTGTGGGCAATTCGAGAATGAAATTCAGCCGGCAAACAACGCTTCGGTCGCAAGCCACTGTGACGGGCGTCGGTGTTCATTCCGGTTTACCCGTCAGCCTTACGCTCGGACCTGCATCCCTCGATGCAGGTTTTATTTTTGTCCGCACGCGCTCGGATGGTTCCGACCGTGAAGTGCAGGCTGTCGCGAAATCCGTGACATCGACCGAATTCGCCACCGTGCTGGGCGACCGCGAAGGTCCGCTGGTTTCCACCGCGGAACATGTCCTTGCGGCGCTGCGGGGAATGGGCATCGACAATGCCACGATCGACGTGGATGGGCCGGAAGTGCCGATCATGGACGGCAGTGCGGCTGCTTTCGTCGCTGCGATCGACCAGGCCGGTATCCTGACGCAGTCGGCGCCGCGGCGCTTCATACAGGTCCTGAAGCGCGTGCAGGTCGAACTCGGCGATGCCTTCGGCGAATTGCGGCCCCATGCCAACGGCTTCCGCGCCGAGGTCGAAATCGATTTCGCCAATCCGGTGATCGGCCAGCAGAATTATGTGCTCGACCTCACTCCGGAAAGCTTCCGCCGCGACATCTGCCGGGCCCGGACTTTCGGATGCATGAACGATGTCGCGCGGCTCTGGAGCGCGGGCTATGCGCTCGGTGCGTCATTCGAGAACTCGGTGGTGTTCGACGAAGAGCGCCTGCTTAACACCGAAGGCCTGCGCTACGCTGACGAATGTGCGCGCCACAAGGTGTTGGACGTGGTCGGCGATCTCGCGCTGGCGGGCCTGCCGCTGCTCGCCGCCTATCGTTCCGTGCGGGGCGGCCACAGGCTCAATCACGCGGTGCTGACCGAATTGATGGCCGACCGCAGCGCCTGGCGGGTGGTGGAATCGGAACCTGCACGGCTTCCACGCGGCCGCGCCGAAGTCACGCGCGGCATGGTCGGCGGCATGGTTGCACCGGCCTATGGTCCGGACGTGTCCTGACCGCGGTCACCGCGACTGTCCCCAATTCACTTCGTCATTCCGGGTTCGCCCGCAAAGTGTTTCGTCATGGCCGGGCATAGCCGGCCGAAGGACGGCGTCGCTTCCGCTCGCCTATGTCCCGGCCATCCACGTCTTTTCTTCCGAAAGAAGTAAGACGTGGATGCCCGGGACAAGCCCGGGCATGACGGAATAGGAGGCTTGACCGCCTTAATCCGGGCGAAATGCCTGCGTATTCGGTTGGTTAAAGCGCTTTTTTCGGTTATTTAACGCTCGCGGTCGCATGATGGGGCACACGGGCATGTCGATGGCTGCGTCCATGACCCTGCTCATGGCGCGTGCAGCGGGCACCGCATCACAGGCGTTGGATTGTTGAACTTATGTCGGCACAGCGTATGACGCTCGGATTGCGCAGATTATCGGACAGCTCCCGGCTCGACGTGTTGGGACGCCAACTGCGCCTGGCCGCGGGTCTTGTCGTGCTCGCAATAACCTTGAGCGGATGCGGCACCGCCTCGCTGTGGGACAAATTCACCGCCAAGGACGACACCTTCAAGGAAGAGCCCGCGGACAAGCTCTACAATGAGGGCTTGTACCTGATGAACCAGAGCAAGGATCCGAAGGCGGCGTCCAAGAAGTTCGAGGAAGTCGATCGCCAGCATCCCTATTCGGATTGGGCGCGCAAGTCGCTGCTGATGTCGGCCTATGCGTTCTACAACGCCGGCGACTACGACAGCTGCATCGGCGCCGCCACCCGCTACGTCACCTTGCATCCCGGCAGCGCGGATGCCGCCTACGCGCAATATCTGATCGCGGCCTCGCATTACGACCAGATCCCGGACATCTCGCGCGACCAGGGCCGCACCGAAAAGGCGATCGCCGCGCTTGAGGAAGTGGTCCGCAAATATCCGACCTCGGAATACGCCACCAGCGCCAAGGCCAAGCTGGAAGGCGCGCGCGACCAGCTCGCCGGCCGGGAAATGGCGGTCGGCCGCTACTACATGGACAAGCGCGACTACACCGCCGCCATTAACCGCTTCAAGACCGTGGTGACCCAGTACCAGACCACCCGGCATGTCGAGGAAGCGCTGGCGCGGCTGACCGAGGCCTATATGGCGATCGGCATCGTCGGCGAGGCGCAAACCGCCGCCGCCGTGCTCGGACACAACTTTCCCGACAGTAAGTGGTACAAGGACGCCTACAATCTTGTGAAGTCGGGCGGGCTCGAGCCCAGCGAGAACAAGGGCTCCTATATCTCCAAGGCGTTCAAGAAGCTCGGCCTCGGCTAGTGTATGATGGCACTCAGTCGAATCGGCAGCGATGTTCTTCACCTCTCCCCGCAGGGGAGAGGTCGGCTCGCATCGCAGATGCGAGCGGGGTGAGGGGCCTATCCGCGAGTCCGCGTGCGTGGATAGACCCCTCACCCGAAGCCTACGCTGCGCTTCGGCTTCGACCTCTCCCCTGCGGGGAGAGGGAAGACCCACACCACCAGGAACTGATCCCGCATGCTGGCGCGTCTGTCGATCCGCGACATCGTCCTGATCGAACGGCTCGATATCGAGTTTTCGCGGGGCCTTGCGGTGCTGACTGGCGAAACCGGCGCTGGCAAGTCCATCCTGCTCGATGCGTTCGCGCTGGCGCTGGGCGGCCGCGGCGACGCGGACCTGGTCCGCCACGGCGTGGAGCAGGGCCAGGTCACCGCGGTGTTCGATATTGCCCTAGGGCATCCGGCCGCGACGATTCTCAGCGACAACGGTCTCGACGATAGCGGTGAAATGATCCTGCGCCGGGTGCAGCTTGCCGACGGCCGCACCCGCGCCTTCATCAACGACCAGGCCATCAGCGTGCAGACCCTGAAAGCGGTGGGCGCCGCGCTGGTGGAAATTCACGGCCAGCATGACGAGCGCGCGCTGGTCGACGCCGCGACCCATCGGCGGCTGCTCGATGCCTTCGCGGGCCTCGAAAAGGATGTCGCGGCACTCGAAACGCTATGGGAGGCGCGTCGCGATGCGCACCACGCGCTGGATGAGCATCGCGCGGGCATGGAGCGCGCCGCCCGCGAGGCCGACTATCTGCGCCACGCCGCCGACGAACTAAAAAAGCTCAAGCCAAGGGACGGCGAGGAAACCGCGCTGGCCGAGCGCCGCACCGCGATGATGCAGGGCGAGAAAATCGCCGGCGACCTGCGCGAGGCGCAGGATGCGGTGAGCGGCAACCATTCGCCGGTGGCGGCGCTGTCGGCGGCGGTGCGCCGGCTGGAACGTCGCGCCGGCAATGCGCCGGCTTTGGTCGAGCCCGCGGTGAAGGCCATCGATGCCGCGATCAATGCGCTTGAAGAGGCCGACCAGCACCTCACCGCGGCGCTGGTCGCGGTGGATTTCGATCCCACTGAGCTGGAGCGCATCGAGGAACGGCTGTTCGCATTGCGCGCGGCGTCGCGAAAATATTCCACGCCGGTGGATGGCTTGGCCGCGCTGGCCGCGAAATACGCCGCGGATGTCGCCTTGATCGACGCCGGTGCCGAGCAATTGAAAAAACTGGAGACGGCGGCGGCGGAAGCCGACAAGCGCTACAATGCGGCGGCGACAAAGCTGTCCGCTGCCCGTCAAAAATCCGCGGAAAAACTCAACAAGGCCGTCAATGCCGAACTCGCGCCGCTAAAACTCGAACGCGCGAAGTTCACCACCCAGATCGGATCCGATTCCGTCTCGCCGGGGCCGCAGGGTTTCGACCGCGTCGAGTTCTGGGTGCAGACCAATCCCGGCACCCGGCCGGGGCCGCTGATGAAAGTCGCCTCTGGCGGCGAGCTGGCGCGCTTCCTGCTGGCGCTGAAGGTGGTGCTGTCCGACCGCGGCTCGGCGCCGACCCTGGTGTTCGATGAAATTGATACCGGCGTCGGCGGTGCGGTGGCTGACGCCATCGGCGCGCGGCTGGCGCGGCTGGCCTCCAAGGTGCAGGTGATGGCGGTGACCCATGCGCCGCAGGTCGCGGCGCGCGCCGACCAGCATCTCTTGATCTCCAAGGACGCGCTCGACAAGGGCAGGCGCGTCGCCACCCGAGTCAACGCGCTCGCCGCCGACCACCGCCGCGAGGAAATCGCGCGGATGCTGGCCGGCGCGGAGATCACCGCCGAAGCCAGGGCGGCTGCGGAGCGGCTGATCAAGGCGGCGGGGTGATATGTCCGTGTCCCGGACGCGGTGCGGCATTCTTCATGCCGCTCCGCAGAGCCGGGGCCGTACCAGGCACCGGCGTTCGTTACGACCCCGGCTCTGCAGCGCACCGCTCCGCTACGCGCTGCACTGCGTCCGGGGAACGGCAGGCAGTCCACTGTCTTCGTCATGCCCGGCCTTGTGCCGGGCATCCACGTCTTTAAATTGCCCGCCAAGAAGACGTGGATGGCCGGGACAAGCCCGGCCATGACGGAAAGCTTATGCCCAAAGTCAAAACGAACAAAACTCCGACACCCGTCGCCACCCTCACCAAGGCGCAGGCCAAGGTCGAACACAAGCGGCTGGCGCTCGAAATCGAAGGCCACGACAGGCATTATTACCAGGACGACGCGCCGAAGATTTCGGACGCCGCCTACGATATGTTGCGCCAGCGCGTCAACGCCATCGAGGCGAGATTTCCAGAACTCGTCACGAGCCAGTCGCCGACGCAAAAGGTCGGCGTTGCGCCTTCCGGCCGCTTCGCAAAAGTGCAGCACGCGGTGCCGATGCTGTCGCTCGGCAACGCCTTCAGCGACGAGGACGTAGCCGATTTCGTCGACCGCATCCGGCGCTTTCTCAAGCTCGATGCCGACGACATTCCGGCCATGGTCGCCGAACCGAAGATCGACGGGCTGTCGCTGTCGCTGCGTTACGAGGACGGCGAGCTGGTGCGCGCGGCGACGCGCGGCGACGGCGCCACCGGCGAGGACGTCACCGCCAACGCCCGTACCATCAGGGACATTCCGAATACGCTAAAGGGCCGCAAAATCCCGGCGGCCTGCGAAATCCGCGGCGAAATTTACATGCTGAAACAGGATTTCCTGGCGCTCAACAAGAAGCAGGCCGAGGCTGAGGACACCGTGTTCGCCAATCCGCGCAATTCGGCCGCCGGATCGCTGCGCCAGAAAGACGTTTCGATCACCGCCTCGCGGCCGCTAAAATTCTTCGCCTATGCCTGGGGAGAGATGAGCGAACCGCCGGCGGACACGCAGTACGGCATGCTGGCCTGGATGGACAAGGCCGGTTTCGTCGTCAACCCACTGACCAAACTCTGCAAGAGCATCGATGAGGTGTTGGCGTTCTATCGCCAGATCGGCGAGGACCGCGCGGCGCTCGCATACGACATCGACGGCGTGGTCTACAAGGTCGACCGGCTCGACTGGCAGGCGCGCCTCGGCTACGTCTCGCGCAATCCGCGCTGGGCGGTAGCGCATAAATTCGCCGCCGAGCAGGCGACCACCATTCTGAAGGACATCGAAATCCAGGTCGGCCGCACCGGCTCGCTCACGCCGGTCGGCAAGCTGGAGCCGGTCGGCGTCGGCGGGGTGATCGTGCAGAACGTGACGCTGCATAACGAGGATTACATCAAGGGCATCGGCGGTAAGGGCGAGACCTTGCGTGAAGGCCGCGACATCCGCATCGGCGATACGGTGATTGTGCAGCGCGCCGGCGACGTCATTCCGCAAGTTGTCGATGTCGTGCTCGACAAGCGTCCCAAATCGGCGAAGCCTTACCGCTTTCCAACCAAATGCCCGTGTCCGCTGCATACCGACATCGTGCGCGAGGAAACCGCGACCGGCGAGCAGGGCTCGCGCGCCCGCTGCACCGGCGAGTTCGCCTGTCCGTTCCAGAAAATCCAGCATTTGATGCTGTTCGCCTCGCGCCGGGCGTTCGACATCGACGGCCTCGGCGAAAAGCAGATCGAAATGTTCTTCGAGAGGGAATGGGTGCGCGAGCCCGCCGATATTTTCACGCTCGAAGAGCGCAACAGCAAGATCAAGCTCGAAAACGAAGAGGGCTATGGCGCGACCTCGGTCGGCAATCTGTTCAATTCGATCCGCCGGGGTCGCGAGATATCGCTGGACCGTTTCATCTATGCGCTCGGCATCCGCCACGTCGGCGAGACCACCGCTCTCGCGCTGGCGCGCGGTTACGGATCATGGGAGGCGTTTCACGATGCGGCGCTGAAGGTCGCCAAAGGCGATGAAGAAGCCATGGCGGATATGGATGCGCTGGATCAGATCGGTGACACCGTGATCGAGGCGGTAAAAGCCTATTTCGGCGAAAGCCACAATCGCGGCATCGTCGAGCGGCTGACCCGGCATGTGAAGATCGAGGATGCGCAAAAGCCGAAAACCAACAGCCCCGTGGCCGGCAAGACCGTGGTGTTCACGGGCGCGCTCGAACGCATGACCCGCGACGAGGCCAAGGCGACGGCGGAACGCTTTGGCGCCAAGGTATCCGGCTCGGTCTCGAAGAAGACCGATCTGGTGGTTGCAGGCCCGGGCGCCGGATCGAAGCTGAAGGAGGCCGAGAAGCACGGGGTAAAGGTCATCAGCGAGGACGAGTGGCTGAAGCTGATCGCCTGACTTCGTGGCCAGGGCGCGATGCAGTGAAGCGTCGTAGGGTGGGCAAAGCCAGCGGACGCGAACGCGTCCGGTGGCGTGCCCACCATTCAACCCGCGCATCTTGAGCAAGATAGGCACGGCGCAAGGGCGCCTTTGCCCACCCTACGAGTCTGCGTCCGGGGCACGCCCTACAACAACCCCGTCTCTTCCTCTTCCGCCTTTTCGATCAACTCTTCCGTCGCCACCATGGCGCGCCTCGGCACCAGGAACATCATGGTCGAGGCGCAGGCGACCGACAGCACGGCGACGGCGATGTTGAGCGGCACGGCGCTCGCAAAATGGCCGCCGAGCCAGGCGCCGAACTGCGAGAACAGCGAGCCGAGCCCCATCTGCAAGAATCCCATCGCGCCCGATGCGGTGCCGGCGGCTTGCGGGCGCACGCTGATGGCGCCGGCTGCCGAGTTCGACATCACAAAGGCGTTGGCGACCATCACCAGCATCTGCGTGCCGAACAGCCATGATGGCAATTGATTGAGCCCGGCGAGGCCCCAGGCCAGGTTCAATAACGCGCCACAAAATTGCAGAGCGAGGCCGAACCAGATCAGCTTCTCGATCGAATGGCGCGGCGCGAAGCGCACGCAGAACAGGTTGCCGATCAGATAGGCAAAGCCGGTGGTCGCAAACCATGCGCCGTATTCGGCGCTGGAGCGGCCCATCTGCGTCACCACGATATAGGGTCCGGCGCCGGCGAAGGTGAAGATAATCTGCGAGGCCAGCACCTGGCACAGCATATAGCCGACGAAAGCCCGGCTGCCGAACAGGCTGCCGATGTCGCCGCGAAATCCGCTGCCGGGGCCGGGGTCCCGGATGCGCCGCGTCTCCGGCAACGCGACCGCGATGCCGATGGCGACCAGCAGCGCAGCCGCGGTGATGACGTAGAAGATCGAGCGCCAGCCGAACGCGGTCTCCAGCAGGCCGCCGAACAGCGCGCTTACCATCTGCGCGATCATCATCACCGCGATGACCAGGCTGATCATGGCGCCGACGCGCTCGCGGGGATAGAGGTCGCGGATGATGGCGCGGCTGACCACCATGCCGGTGGCGCCGCCGAGCGCCTGAAAAAACCGCGCGACGATCAGTTGCGGCAGCGTTTCCGCGAAGCTGCAGCCGACGCTGGCCGCGATCATCAGGCCGAGGCCGGCGAGCAATACCGGACGGCGTCCAAAGCGGTCCGACAACGGGCCCATGACAATTTGCGAGCAAGCCAGGCCCACCATGTAGAGCGATACCGTCATCTGCGCGATCGAGATATCGCGGCCGAAATCGCCGGCGAGCACCGGCAGCGCGGGCACCAGCATATACAGCGAGATCGGAGCCACGCCGGTCATGGTCACCAGCAGCAGCAACATGACCCGGGATGTCGGAGCTGGGCTGCCGAGCGCCGCGTCGGACTTGCCGGTCACTCCGTGCATCGGGTTTTCATGCCGGCTCGAGGATTCAACTATGTTGAATCCGACTGTAACGTTATCCGCCGACCGGAATACGGTTGTTTCGGAATGCCGCTATTCCGTTTTTGCGCTGGATTAGCATGCCGTCATGCCCGGGTTTGTCCCGGGCATCCACGTCTTAAATGGCATATCGCGTAAGAAAGGCGTGGATGGCCGGGACAAGCCCGGCCATGACGAACCGAGGCGACTATGCGCTACGCCAGCGGCTCGGTCGCGGCGTCGAGCCACAGCTTTGTCGCCTCGTCGAGGTGCGGACGCACTTCACGGCGCACCCTTGCGTGGTAGTCGTTGAGCCATGCCAATTCCGGGCCGCTCATCATTTTCAGATCGATCAGGCGCCGGTCGATCGGCGCCAGCGTCAGCGTCTCAAAGCCGTTCATCGGTTTTTCGGCGCCGGCGATCTCGGCGGCAACCACCAGTTCGAGATTCTCGATGCGAATCCCAAAAGCGTCGGCCTTGTAGTAGCCGGGCTCGTTCGACAGGATCATGCCGCGCTTCAGCGGCGTGGTGCCGAGTTTTGAGATCCGCGCCGGGCCTTCATGCACCGACAGGTAGCTGCCGACGCCGTGGCCGGTGCCGTGCTCGAAGTCGATCCCGGCCTGCCACAGGAATTGCCGCGCCAGGGTGTCGATTTGCGCGCCGGTGGTGCCGTCGGGAAATGTCGCGCGGGCAATCGCGATGTGGCCGCGCAGCACGCGGGTAAAACGGTCGCGCATTTCGCCCGTCGGCTCGCCGATGGCGATGGTGCGGGTGACGTCGGTGGTGCCGTCTTGATATTGAGCCCCGGAATCGATCAGCAAGAGATCGCCTGAACCAATGCGGCGGTTGGTCTTGCGGGTGACGCGATAGTGGACGATGGCGCCGTTCGGCCCGGTGCCGGCGATGGTCGGGAACGACACGTCTTTCAATGCGCCGGTGTCGCGGCGAAACGTCTCCAGCGCCTCGACGGCATCGATTTCGGTCAGCGCGCCGGAGGGCGCCTCGCGGTCGACCCAGGCCAGAAAGCGCGCCAGCGCCACCGCGTCGCGCGCGTGCGCATTGCGGGTGCCTTCGATCTCGGTGGCGTTCTTGACGGCTTTTAGCAGCGCGACGGGATCGCTACCCCGGATCACCTTGCCGCCCGCCCCTGCGATCAATCGCTTCAGCGCGTCCGCGGCGGTAGCGCTGTCCAGCGCGATCGATCCGCCACACTGCGCAAGTTCGGTGAGGTGTGGCGTCAGCGCATCCGGTTCCCGGACGTCGGCATTCTGCTCCAGATGATCGCGGGCGCTGTTGGAAAGTTTGCGGTGATCGATGAACACGGTCGGCCGACCTTCCCTGGGCACCAGCGCGTAGGACAGCGGTAGCGGCGTATGCGAGACGTCGGCGCCGCGGATGTTGAAGGTCCAGGCCACCGCGTGCGAATCCGACAGCACCACCGCGTCGGCGCCGAGTTTTGCGACCTCGCCGCGGATGCGCCCGAGCTTGTCGGCGGCAGTCTCGCCAGCGAATTGCGTGCCGTGAATCGCTACCGGGCCGAGCGGCGGGGCGGGGCGTTCGGTCCACACCGCATCCAGCGGATTGCTCTGGACCGCGACCAGTTCGGCGCCGGCCCTGGCGCAGGCCGCCGCCAGCCGCTCGGCTGCCGCTGAAGTGTGCAGCCATGGATCAAATCCGAGGCGGTCGCCGGCAACGAGGTGCTTTTCCAGCCAGGTTTCCGGCGGTGGATCGACCAGCGGCTCGACGCTCCAGGCCTTGCCGTCGACCTGTTTTGCCGCCTGCAGCGTGTAGCGGCCGTCGACGAAAACCGCGGCCTGCCGGTTGAGCACGGCCGCCATTCCGGCCGAGCCGGTAAACCCGGTCAGCCACGCCAGCCGCTCTTCGGAGGGCGCGACATATTCGTTTTGTTGCTGATCCGCGCGGGGAATCACGAATCCGCTCAGCTTCCGCCGCAGTAGTTCCTCGCGGAACGCGGCCAGCCGCGCGGTCAACGCAACGCCGCCTTCGGGCTCTTCGAATGTCTGGAAATGGGCTTCGAACATCGCTTGCTACCTTAAGATTGCGGGGAGCAGTCCGCAACGCGGTGTGGATTGTCGCAAATCTGGCACAAAACATGCTTGAAAAGGTCACCTGCCGTAGACGGGATGGAACGATTGCTGTCAGGCGCAATTGTTCGAACGATATCTGGGGGAATTCCAGGAGTGTTTCAACTCAACGAAGAGGGGAACCACAATGCCTGCGTTTACGTTCGAGAAGATATCGCCGCCGGTCCGCCGCGGGCCGATTCCGCCGATCGTAAAAAAGCAGCGCGGCCTGATCGTCAAGATCCTCGACAGTTTTGTCGCCGCGCGCGTGAAGAAGAACATGCGCGCAGAGAAGGGCGTTATCGCCCGCAACGAACAGAAACCGTCCGACTGATTCCTTCACATCGCGCGCTGCATCAGCAAGCTGCTCCATCCCTCGACGATGAGATGCCGCCGCAATATCAGCCCGCGCGCGCGATAAGCCGCGATGACGCCCTGAGCCTGATGGGGCAGCAATCCTGAGAAAATCACCGACGCCGACGGCGCCAGATGCGCGGCCATCGGCGTTGCCATCTGCCGCAACGGATTGGCGAGGATATTCGCCAGCACCAGATCGAACGGCCCGCGGATTGCGAATTGCGGCGCGGAGAATCCGGTCGCGCAGATTGCTTCCACCAGATTGCCGGCGCCATTGAGCCCTGCGTTGTCGCGCGCAACGTGCACGCTGACCGGATCGATGTCGCTCGCCAGCACCCGCCGCCGCAGCGCCTTGGCCGCGGCGATGGCAAGCACGCCAGTGCCAGTTCCGAGATCGAGCACGCGTATCGGTTGGCGCGAACGCAGCACCTGACCCAGCAGCAACAGGCAACCGCGCGTGGTGCCGTGATGCCCGGTGCCGAACGCCAGCGCCGCCTCGATCTCGATGCCGAGCTTGTTCGGCGGCACCCGCGCGCGGTCGTGGCGGCCATGCACGATGAAACGGCCGGCCGGGACGGGGACGAGGTCTTCGAGACTGGCCTTGACCCAATCTTTGGCTTCGACGATGTCGAATGTGATGTGTTGTGCGATGTCGCCGCCGGCGGCCAGGGCGACCAGTCCGCGGATCGAGGCTTGATCTGGCGCTTCGCTAAAATGCAGGCTGACATCCCAGGTTCCGTCCGGGCGTTCGAACGCAGCGACGGCGGCCTGGCCTTCCTCAAAACTCTCGTTCAGCAGATCGACCACGCGCCGCGCGGCGCGCTCGTCGCCGATGGCGAACGTAGCCCGGCTGGTGCTTGGCGTAACGGTGGAAGTCATCGATGGTCCGGAGATTTAATAGGGATGATGTGCTCGCCAACTCACTTACCCGGTAATCGGGTGGCGCAACAACCCTGCCTCCCTATGGTGTCTTCAACCCACCGGCAGGAGTTTCAAGCCATGTCATCCTTTCGCAAATTCCACTCTATCGCGGCCTTGTGCGGCGACGGGCTGCGGCCGGAACTGCAAGCGCTATTCGAGCGGTTGGCAGTGGATTCGCATACCGAACTCTTTGTAAGAGATGACGGCCTGGTCCAGTCGGGCCCGGACCCGATTGCTATGGAAGGTTCGCTTCGACAAGCCGAAATCCGCCACTCAACTGCAGACGGCACCCCGGATGTTGTCTTCAGCCACGAAATTTCAGCTTTCGAACTGAGACACTACGCTACTTCACAGTTTGTCAGCTTTTAACGCAACGGCTATTCAGCGTGCTGTACACTGAGATATACACAGCTTTTGAACAGATAAGCCTCGAAGTTTCTGCCATAAGCGCACAGGCTTTTGCACTAAGATATCAACCGGTTTCCCACAAATTATCCCCTGGCTTATCAACCGGCTAGACCCGTCATTGCGACGAGCGAAGCGGCGAAGTAATCCAATCTTGCTTGTTGTGCGCCTGATCTGGATTGCTTCGCGGGGCCTGTCATCGGGCGGCGCTTGCGCCGACCCGTTGGCTCGCAATGACGAATGTTGGCATCCATGTGCCGCACATTCAGCCGAACATCGCCCGATGATCCCCCAGGATCACCCGCGCCGCATTGTGCCCCGGCGCGCCGGTGACGCCGCCGCCGGGATGGGCGCCGGAGCCGCAATGATACAGGCCCTTTAGCGGACCGCGGTAATCGGCATGGCCCAGCATCGGGCGCGCGGAGAACAGCTGGTTCAGCGTCAGCGCGCCGTGAAAGATATCGCCGCCGAGCAGGCCGAACTGGCGCTCCAGGTCGAGCGGCGACAGGATTTGGCGGCCGATCACGCTGGCGGCAAAGCCCGGCGCATAGTTGTCCACTGTCGCGATCATCAGGTCGGCGACCTCGTCGCGATGGGCGTCCCACGACCTGCCATCCGGCAATTGCGGTGCGACGTGCTGGCAGAACAGGCTGGCGACATGCTGGCCGGGCAGGCTGAGCGAGTCGTCGAGCGTCGACGGGATCAGCACTTCCACCACCGGCTCGCGGCTCCAGCCATATTGCCGCGCATCCAGCCAGGCGCGGTCCATGTAGCCGAGGCTCGGCCCGATGATGATCCCGGCGGTCAGGTGATCGCCAGGGCCCGGCAGCGCGTTGAAGGAGGGCAGGGCGTTGAGCGCCACATTGATCCGGAAGGTGCCGGAGCCGTTGCGCCAGGTTTTTATGCGGTCGAGAAACGGCGCCGGCAGCGCCTCGGCAGGCAACAGGCCCGTGTACAGCAGTTTTGGATTGACGTTGGAGACAACGTACTTGGCGCGGATGGTTTCTCCATTATCGAGGATTACTCCGACCGCGCGGTCGCGCTCGACGATGACCTCACGCACCCCGGCGTCGGTTTCGATCTCCGCGCCGTGCGCGCGGGCTGCCTTCGCCATCGCCTGGGTGATCGCGCCCATGCCGCCGATGGCGTGGCCCCATACACCTTTCTTGCCGTTCACCTCGCCGAACGCATGATGCAGCATCACATAGGCCGAGCCGGCGGCGTAAGGACTGGCGTAGTTGCCGACGATGGCGTCGAAGCCGAACAGCGCCTTGACCAGGTCGCTTTCGAACCAGTCGTCCAGCATGTCGCCGGCCGAGCGCGTGAACAGGTCGAGCAAGGTGCGCTGCTGCTCCAGGGTGAGGCCGCGCAGGATATTTGCGGAACGAAGCGCGTTCACCGCCTCGCTGATCGAGTTGAGGCCGAACCCTTGCACGATGTTCGGCGGCGCGCGCAGCACGAACTGCCGCAGCACGTCGGCGATGGCTTGCAGCTCGCGGCTGAAATCATCGATTCGGCCGGCGTCGCGTTCGCTCGAGTTTGCGACGGACTGACGGGTGCGGCCTTCGCCGGTGAGCAGGTAGCTGCCGTCGGGCGCGGGCAGAAAATTCTGCGCGCGGCGCTCGACAATCCGCAAGCCGTGCTCGTGCAGCTTCAAATCGGCGACGATCTGCGGGTTGAGCAGGCTCACGGTGTAGGCCGCAACCGAATTGCGGAAGCCGGGGTGAAATTCTTCCGTCACCGCGGCGCCGCCGACCACCTTGCGGCGCTCGACGACCCGGACCCGCAGTCCGGCCATCGCCAGATACGCCGCGCAAGTGAGGCCATTGTGTCCGGCCCCGATGATGACAATTTCGGTGTCAGTCATGCCGAATTTATATCGCTGTTCGCGACAAATGTCGCGCCGACAACACTGTCCTCATCCTGACGAGCGGCCTCTTGGCCGCGTCTCGAAGGATCGGCCACAAGCGCCTGGGGCCATCCTTCGAGACGCCGCGCAAGCGCGCGGCTCCCCAGGATGAGGGCTGAATGTGTAGCTCAGAAAAGACTCTTTACGTGAAGATTGATGGATACGCGGGTCAAGCCCGCGTATGACGATCTTGCGCGATGCGAGGCCATGCGCTTCAAGTCTCGCTCCAACTTCTGTCCGCCGCCGGTTATCAGCCGGATCCAAGCCGGAGTTTTCATGTCGTTGCCGATGCCGCCCGCCGCGGATCAGACCTCCGTTTCCCGAAACAGGCTGATCCTGATCGTCTACACCGCCGCCATCTTCACCAGCGCGCTGCTGCTGTTCTCGGTGCAGCCGCTGTTCACCAAGATGGTGCTGCCCCGGCTCGGCGGCTCGCCTGCGGTGTGGTCGGTCGCGATGGTGTTTTTTCAGTCGCTGCTGCTCGGCGGCTATGCCTACGCACATTATTTGATGCAGGTCCGCAACCGCATCGTTCCGGTCGTAGTGCATCTGGTGCTGCTGGTGGTCGCGTTGCTGACGCTGCCGCTGTCGATCGCGACCGGCTGGGGCGAACCTCCGACCAGCGGCTACGCCTTCTGGCTGCTGGGGCTGTTCGCGGTGTCGATCGGGCTGCCGTTCTTCGCGCTGGCGGCCAACAATCCGCTGCTGCAGGCGTGGTTCGTGCGCACCGGGCACCCGAACGGACCAGATCCGTATTTCCTCTATGCTTCCTCGAATATCGGCAGCTTCCTGGCGCTGCTGTCCTATCCGGTGCTGCTGGAGCCGATGTTCACGCTGCGCACGCAGAACCTGATCTGGACCAGCCTCTATGGCGTGCTGATCGTGCTGATCGCCGGTTGCGGCCTGCTGCTGCTGCGCTCGCCGGCGAATGTGGTTGTCGAGCAGAGCGATGATGCCGATGCTCCCGCGCCGGATTGGGCGCTGCGGTTGCGCTGGATTTTTCTTGCCGCGGTGCCATCGGGCCTGCTGATCGCGGTGACCGCGCATATTTCCACCGATGTCGCCGCCGCGCCGCTGCTGTGGGTGCTGCCGTTGTCGCTGTATCTCCTGACCTGGGTGCTGGTGTTCCAGTCGCGCCCGTTGCTGCCGCATCAATGGGTGTTGATGTTGCAGCCGCTGGCGATTGCCGGTGCGGTCGTGCTGCTCGCCGTCGGTGGCGAGCGGAACCTGCTGTTGACGCTGGGCGGTCATCTGCTTTGCTTTTTCATCATCGCGATGGCGTGCCACGGCGAACTGGCGCGCACCCGGCCCGCCTCGAAATATCTCACCGGCTTCTACGTTGCGCTGTCGTTCGGCGGCATGGTCGGCGGACTGTTCGCGGGGCTGATTGCGCCCTTCACATTCTCCTGGATCGCCGAATATCCGATCCTGGTCGCGCTTGCGGTGCTGTGCCGTCCCCCGGCAGATGAGCGTTTTTCCCGGTGGAGCCGCTGGTACTGGCCGCTGCTCGCCGCCGCCGCGGTGGCGCTGATCGCCCCAATCTATAGCGGCGGCAAGATGTTTACGTGGCTGGACGATCATCGGATCTATGTGATCAGCGGGGTCGCGATCGCCGGGATGATGCTGGCAATCCTGCTGAAGGCGGACCGCGCCAAGCTGGCCGGCATCGTCATACTGGCGCTGGTGCTGATCCGCGTCTATCCGTCCGACGACGGGCGAGTCGAAACCGTGCGCAGCTTTTTCGGCGTGCACAAGATCGTGGTGACGGCGAACGGGCAATATCACGTGCTGATGCACGGCACCACGATTCACGGCGCCGAGAAATTCCGCAACGACGATACCTCGCCCGTCACCGGACGGCCCGAGGCGATCACCTACTATCACAAGGACGGCGGCATCGGGCAGGCAATCGCCGCCATCCGCGCGCGCAAGGGCGGCCCGATCCGCGTCGCGGTGATCGGCCTCGGCGCCGGCACGCTGACCTGTGCCTCCGAGCCCGGCGAGGGCTGGAAATTCTTCGAGATCGACCAGACCATGGTCGATACCGCGCGCGACCCGAAATATTTCACCTTCATCCGGAAATGCGAACCGGACCTGAAGCCGGTGATCGGCGACGCGCGGCTGACTTTTGCGAAGGAGCCGGACGGCGTCTACGATCTGATCATCGTCGATGCCTATTCGTCGGATGCGATTCCGATTCACCTCGCGACCGAGGAGGCGATGGAGATCTACAAGCAAAAACTGGCGCCGCAGGGCGCGGTGGTGATGCATGTCTCCAACCGGCATCTGGAACTGTCCAGCGTCGTGGTCGGCATCGCCGACGCCAACGATCTCAAGAGCTGGGTCTACAGCGAGGATTCCGGCCGCGACAACGAATACATCTTCTCGACGTCGGTGGTAGTTTCAGCGCGGAAGGAGGCCGACGTCGGCACGCTCGCCTCATCCGACAAATGGGCGCTGACCGAGGCCGAGCACAATCAGCGGGTCTGGACCGACGACTATTCCAACGTGCTCGGCGCGGTGTGGCGCCGGCTTCGCGACGGCGAGCAGTAGTTCTTACCTCTCTCCACAGGGGAGAGGTGAAGAAAAGCACCGCTGACGATTCAACGCAGAGTCATCAACGCTCTAGTACTGCTGATAGTACTGACGCGGATAGCCTTGCACGTAGTAGCCTTGCGGCGCGGCGTAATAGCCTTGCTGCCCCTGCGGCGTGTAATATTGCTGGCCCTGCGCGTCGTACATGCGGCGATAGCCGCGCGGCGCCGGATAGCGGGCGTCGGGCGAAGAGCCGTCGGCGGGATAGATGTAGCCCTCCGCCCGTGCTTGCGGTGCGATCTGGCGCTGCTGCGGCGTGATCACGATCGGATCGCCGGCGGCATCATATTGAGGTGCGCGAACTTGCGGGTTGGTATCGCGGCGCGCGACTGCATTGCTCCGAGGCTTCGGATTGCGGGCGAGCGCGACCTGCGACGAGCCGGTCAGCGTCACCGTGGTGTTGAGCACGCCTTCACTTTTCACCAGCGCGTACAGCGTCGAGGCGTTGGCCTTCGATAGCCGCACGCAGCCATGGGAAGCCGGACTGCCGAGGCGGTTTTCGAAGTCCGTGCCGTGAATGGCGTGGCCGATCTTGGTGAAGAAGATCGAGTGCGGCATCGGCGCGTCGTCGAACTCCTTGGAGTAGTGATCTTCCTCCATCCGGAACGCGCGAAAACTGCCGTTCGGGGTCTCATAGGCGGGCAGCCCTGAGGAGACCGGCCAGTGATAGCGCTCCACGCCGTCGACCGCGACGGTCATCCGCTGCGCGTCCTTGTCGACGGTGATAGCGACCTTGGCGTGTGCGGATGAGCAAGCGGCCAGCAAGACAATGCCCATCAGGGCAACCAGAGGGGAGCGCATTTCGTTTCTACCTTCGGCCTTAAGGCCCTGACACCTGACGCCACCGGTCCGTCCCCCGAGCCATAATGCACAAAGGACGACTTTGTTTCCAGTGGCTTGGTAGTGGGATCGTTAACGGCAGAAACGGCGCAAACATGGCGGCCGCAGGGCTTCGTTTCGGCGCTCACGCAACTTATTGGCAGCGGTGGCGTTGTATCGCGCACCGCATGGTCAGGGGAATTTTAGATGAAGACGAACACTTCGACGCTGCAGGCCGGCACTTCCATCAAGATTTATCTCGCGGTGGCCGCGACGGCGCTTGCCTTGCTGGCCATTCCGCACCCCGGCCACGCCCAGGGCGTTTTCCGCGGCGCCGAGCAGGGCGGCAGGGAAGGCGTGCGCGAGGGTGGCCGCGCGGCGGGTCCCGTCGGCGCGGTTGTCGGCGGCGCGATCGGCACCGGCGTCGGAGCCGCCGTTGGCGGCGTCCGCGGCGTGCTTGGCGTCGATCGAGGGCGCCGCTGCCGCGGCTATTATACGCGCCGCGGCTACTTCCGCTGCTATCGGTGATGCTCTCCCTCGTCATGCCCGGGCTTGTCCCGGGCATCCACGTTTTTCCGGCGGTGCGTGGATCAAAGACGTGGATGGCCGGGACAAGCCCGGCCATGACGAGTTCTGCGCGCGCGTCCCGGAATGACGGAGTGCATCAGTTCTTCAGCCGGTAGCCGGTCTTGAAGATCCACCATACCGTGATCATGCAGATCGCGAGGAACGTCAGCGTGACCCCGACGCTGAGGCCGATGCTGACGTCGGCGATCTCGTAAAAGCTCCAGCGGAAGCCCGAGATCAGATAGACCACCGGATTGAGCAGCGTGATGGTGCGCCATCCCGACGGCAACATGTTGACCGAGTAGAAGCTGCCGCCGAGAAACGTCAGCGGCGTCACCACCAGCATCGGGATCATCTGCAGCTTCTCAAAACCGTCGGCCCAGATGCCGATGATGAAGCCGAACAGGCTGAAGGTCACCGCGGTCAGCACCAGGAACGCCAGCATCCACCAGGGATGATGGATATGCAGCGGCACGAACAGCCCGGCGGTGGCGAGAATGATCAGGCCGAGGACGATCGACTTGGTCGCGGCGGCGCCGACATAGCCGAGCACGATCTCGAAATACGACACCGGCGCCGACAGGATTTCGTAGATGGTGCCGACGAATTTCGGAAAATAGATGCCGAACGAGGCGTTGGCGATGCTCTGCGTCAGCACCGAGAGCATCACCAGCCCCGGCACGATGAAGGTGCCGTTGCTGACGCCCTCGATCTCGGCGATGCGCGAGCCGATTGCCGCCCCGAACACCACGAAATACAGCGAGGTCGAAACCACCGGCGAGACGATGCTTTGCAGCAGCGTGCGCCAGGTGCGCGCCATTTCGAACAGATAGATCGCACGGACCGCCCGGAAATTCATGGCGTCCTCACCAGGCTGACGAAAATGTCTTCCAGCGAACTCTGGCTGGTGTCGAGATCGGAGATGCGGATGCCGGCATTGCGCAGGTCGCTGAGCAGGCTGGTGATGCCGGTGCGCTCGCCCTTGGTGTCATAGTTGTAGGTCACGCCGCGGCCGTCGTCCGACAGTTCGAGACGGTAGGCCGCAAGTGCCGCGGGCACCGCATCGATCCTGCTTTGCAGATGCAGCGTCAGGCGCTTCTTGCCGAGCTTCTGCATCAGGCCGGCCTTGTCCTCGACCAGGATGATCTCGCCCTTGTTGATGACGCCGATACGGTCGGCCATCTCCTCGGCCTCCTCGATGTAATGCGTTGTCAGGATGATGGTGACGCCTGCGGATTGCAGCGCCCGCACCACCTCCCACATGCCCTTGCGCAATTCCACGTCGACGCCGGCGGTGGGCTCGTCGAGGAACAGGATCTGCGGCTCGTGCGACAGCGCTTTTGCGATCATCACGCGGCGCTTCATGCCGCCGGACAGCGTGGTGATCTTGGCGTCCTTCTTGTCCCACAGCGACAGGTCTTTCAGCACCTTCTCGATATGGGCGGGATTTTTCGGCTTGCCGAACAGGCCGCGGCTGAAGCTCACCGTCGCCCACACCGATTCGAACGCGTCGGTATGCAATTCCTGCGGCACTAGGCCGATCAGCGAGCGCGCGGCGCGGTAATTGGCATTGATATCGTGACCATCGACCAGCACCTTGCCTTGGCTCAGATTCGCGATGCCGCAGATGATGCTAATCAGCGTAGTCTTGCCGGCGCCATTCGGTCCCAGCAGCGCGAAGATTTCGCCGCGGTTGATGTCGAGATTGATATTGCTCAGGGCCTTGAAGCCGGAGCCGTAGGTCTTGGACAGATTTTGGACGGAAATGATGGGAGGCATAGGCGGCAAAATCAATGACGTGGAAGCGGTGCGGGCGGGACTGTTAGATAGGAACGTTAGGCCCGTTCCGCAATCCGCACACCGCCGTCATCCTGAGGTGCTCGCCGCCTCTTTGCGGCGAGCCTCGAAGGATGGAAGCAAGCACCGGTGTCTGCGGCGATCCTTCGAGACGCCGCGCAAGGGCGCGGCTCCTCAGGATGACGGTGGCAAGACCGTCATTGCGAGGAGCCCTTGCGACGAAGCAATCCAGCCTTCCTCGACCGTGCTCCGGGCCCCTGGATTGCTTCGCACATCGTGCGGCGCGTCGCGCCGCCCGCTGGCTCGCAATGACGCAAACATTCAGATACTCTCGGGAGCTAGTTCGCTGCAGCTCGGTCCAAGCCTTCGCAACGCATTTGATCGCGCCCGGCTTCAAACCGCCGGCGATCGCCAAAGCGCATTTTCTTGTGAGCCGGACAACATCCATTGGCCTTGTGCGGCTTGCACAGCAGGCATCCAGCACGCGCGGATTTCGGACGTTTGCGTTTGTGGTTCATGGCTTCTTGAACTCGGGCTCGGCAGTTACGCCACCTTGTTCGTCTTCGCGAGTGCACGGCGAGCGGCTTTAGGCTCATTCTTAATGACATTGATAAGTGCTCGGGCTGCGCCGGAAGGACGGCGCGTCCCTAGCTCCCATTTTCTTACGGTACCGACGCCGGTTCCAATCAACGCGGCGAACTCGTCCTGCGACAGGCCGAGCGTCAGCCGCGCTTCGCGTGCATCGGTCTCCTTTGGACTGACACGATGCACGATTGCCTTAGTAGGTTTTCCCAAGACATAATCATGCGCTTCGCGCAAACTCGCGCGGATATCGTCGGCAAGCCGGCTGTTTTTGCGCGTCATTTTCTTTTCCATTGTATCTTGATCTTTTTTGCGAACAGCGCAAATTCCCGTTTTTCCGCAGCCGTCAGATCGCCTTTTTCATTTTTGGCATGAAGCGCCAGCAGGAAAATCGGAAAATCCTCGTTGTAGAAATAGTAAACGACTCGCGCTCCGCCACGCTTGCCTACGCCATCGCGTCCGATACGTACTTTTCTCAAACCGCCTGTGCCCGGAATGACCTCACCGCATACCGGCTCATAAGCGATCAGGTCGACGACCGCGTCTCGCTGTCCGGCGGTCAACAACTGGCTCGCACGGCGACGATATCCGTCAACCTCGATTACCGAAACGGGGCGCGTGACCATCCTTGGTATACCCCAATGGGGCTTATAACGCAAGGTCGGCTAACATGAAATATTACTGCTAGCCCCAGCATTCCAAGCCTGCCGTCAATTTATACGTCGGAGGCCTGACGCCGCCCACCTAGCGCCGGTTGAGCGCGGAGCCCTACACTCGCTCCACAAAACTATCGACCACCTTTTTCTCGCCGGCCTTTTCGAACGCGATGGTGAGCTTGTTGCCGTCGACCTTCACCACCTGGCCGTAGCCGAATTTTTGGTGAAACACGCGGTCGTCGAGCGAAAATTCCGACGTGGTGCCAGTGGATTTCGCGACCAACTCGCCTTCGATGGTCATCGGCGCGCGCTTGTTGCGCGACCAGTTGTCGCCGCGCGGCGATGAAAACGGCGACTGGCTTTCATTAAAGCCGCCGCCGGCCTGTCCGCCGCCATTGCGTCCCTGGCCGCGGGCGCGGTTGGCCTGGGCGCGCTGCCAGCCCGGCGTCGTGTAGCTCGAGCCGAACGATTCGACATTGTCGAAGCGCGAGGGGCCGTAGCCGCTACTTCCGCCCCAGCCGGAGCCACCCTTGGACTCCGTGATCTCGACATTCGCCGCCGGCAATTCATCGAGAAAGCGCGACGGAATCGTGGTCGACCACGAGCCGCGAATCCGCCGGTTGGTGGCGAAATAGAGCTTTGCACGGCGGCGTGCCCGCGTCAGCCCGACATGGGCGAGGCGGCGCTCTTCCTCGAGGCCCGCGCGGCCCTGCTCGTCCAGCGCGCGCTGATGCGGAAACAGGCCTTCCTCCCAGCCCGGCAGGAACACGTTGTCGAATTCCAGGCCCTTCGCCGAATGCAGCGTCATCAGCGACACCGCGTCGGCATCGGCGCCGGTGTCGCGGTCCATCACCAGCGAGATGTGTTCGAGGAATCCCTGCAGGTTCTCGAATTCCTCCATCGAGCGCACCAGCTCTTTGAGGTTTTCCAGCCGGCCCGCGGCGTCGGCAGAGCGGTCCTTCTGCCACATCTCGGTATAGCCGCTCTCGTCCAGCACGATTTCGGCCAGTTCGGTGTGCGGCATGACCTCGCTTTGCGCGCGCCAGCGCACGAAACTGTCGAGCAGCGCGCGCAGCGAACTGCGTGCCTTCGGTTTTAGTTCGTCGGTCTCCACCACGGCGGCGGCTGCATCGGAGAGAGGCATGCGGCGCTTGCGGGCGATATCGTGCAGCATCTGCACGGTAGCGTCGCCAAGTCCGCGCTTCGGCACGTTGACGATGCGTTCGAAGGCGAGGTCGTCGGCCGGCGAGTTGATCACGCGCAAATACGCCAGCGCGTCGCGGATTTCGGCGCGCTCGTAGAACCGCGGGCCGCCGATCACCCGATAGGGCAGGCCGAGCGTGACGAAACGATCCTCGAATTCGCGCATCTGGAACGAGGCGCGCATCAGGATCGCGACATCGTTGAGCTTGTGGCCCGCGCGCTGCAGCTGCTCGATCTCCTCGCCGATGGCGCGGGCTTCCTCCTCGGAATCCCAGGAGCCGGTAACGGTGACCTTCTCGCCGTCGACGTCCTCGGTACGCAAGGTCTTGCCGAGCCGGCCTTCATTATGCGCGATCAGATGCGAGGCGGCGGCGAGGATATGGCCGGTGGAGCGGTAGTTGCGCTCCAGCCGGATCACTTTCGCGCCGGGAAAATCGTGGTCGAAGCGCAGGATGTTGTCCACTTCGGCGCCGCGCCAGCCATAGATCGACTGGTCGTCGTCGCCGACGCAGCAGATGTTCTTGGCGTGGGGCACTTCCTTCGCCTCTCCCCGCAGGGGAGAGGTCGCCACGTCGCGCAGCGACGGGGCGGGTGAGGGGCCTTCGAGCGCCAACGACGACCGTTCCCCCTCACCCGGCTCGCTTTGCTCGCCGACCTCTCCCCGTTGGGGAGAGGTGGAGACGGGGCCCGCCTTCACCGACGGCGCCTGCGCCAGCAGCCGCAGCCACAGATACTGCGCGACGTTGGTGTCCTGGTATTCGTCGACCAGGATGAACCTGAAGCGGTTCTGATATTGCCGCAGCACATCGGGATGCTCGCGGAACAGCCGGATGTTCTCCAGCAGCAGGTCGCCGAAATCCGCGGCGTTGAGAATCTTCAAGCGTTCCTGATAGGCCGCGTACAGCTTGCCGCCCTTGCCGTTGCCGAACACCGCGGCTTCGCCCGGCGGCACCTGCGAGGGCGTCAGGCCGCGATTCTTCCAGCCGTCAATCAACCCCGCCAGCATCCGCGCCGGCCAGCGCTTGTCGTCGATATTGTCGGCCTGCAGCAACTGCTTGAGCAGGCGGATCTGGTCGTCCACATCCAGCACGGTGAAATTGGATTTCAACTGCACCAGTTCGGCATGGGTGCGCAGAATGCGGCCGCCGATGGAGTGAAAGGTGCCGAGCCACGGCATGCCTTCCACGGCTTGCCCCAGCATCTGGCCGAGCCGCAGCTTCATCTCGCGCGCGGCCTTGTTGGTGAAGGTGACAGAGAGGATTTCGCCGGGGCGGGCGCGGCCCTGGCTGAGAATGTGCGCGATGCGGCAGGTCAGCACCCGCGTCTTGCCGGTGCCCGCGCCGGCCAGCACCAGCACCGGGCCGTCCAGCGCCTCAACCGCCTCGCGCTGCTCGGGATTGAGTCCTGCGAGATATTGCGGCGTCGCGGTGGCGCGTGCACGCGCGGCAATGCCGCCAGCCGCGGGCTGGTGCTCGGGGACGCCGGGATGGCTCAGTCTGTTCGGCTCGGTCATGCGAATCGTCTTACCCCCACGATGGCACCGCGGGGCCGTGAAGGGGAGCCTTGATAGCAGGATTGAACGTCATATAAGGCGTTGGCCGGCAATTTACAGGAGTTATCCCGCCGCACGCGGCGGAGCCGGGCGGGCGCTGATCAATCGATGTCGTTCCTTTTTATCGCGCAATTTTGAGCGGTGCGCGGTGACGGAACCGCCCGGAACTTTTGTTCCAAGCGCGAATTATTCCTGCAATCCGCGCGATGTCGTGGTCGCGGTCGGGTCGAACAAAAGGTAAGCAGAGGATCGTGTCATGTTAGGCTGGGTTGTTACGTTTCTGATCGTAGCACTGATTGCAGGCATTCTGGGCTTTGGCGGCGTCGCCGGCGCGTCCATCGAAATCGCCAAGATCATCTTTTTTGTCGCAGTCGTGCTGTTCCTGATTTCGGCCGTGGTCGGCCTGGCGCGGGGCCGAACCCGGGTCTAGCGCAAGTGTCTTTGGAGCGTGATTTCTTCGGAAAACCGGCATCCACTTTTCCGGATCATGCTTATTTCGAGGGCATCGCGACCTTGCGGCCGATGCCCTCGGGCCGGGCAATGGTGCGATGCGCATTCGCCAACGCGTCGATGCGGGCGCGAATATCCGGCGGAAACGGCGCGGTTTTCCGAGCCGACATGTCGATGTGGATCGTCATGTTTTCCGAGGTGGCCGACAGCCAGCCCTCCGTAGCGTGGCGCAACTCCTCGAATGTGTGCAGCCGCTTCTCGTCGGCTTCGACCAGCAGGACAGACACCTGCACCGGGTCGCCAAGATTGATTTCCCTGATATAGCGGACATGGCATTCGGCGGTGAAGGTCGAACCGTTGCGCGCCTTCATATAGGCCGGACCGATGCCGAGCTTAAGCCATAGTTCGTCGATCGCGCGGTCGAACATCACATTGTAGTAGGCCATGTTGAGGTGGCCGTTATAGTCGATCCATTGCGGCTCGATCTGCATCACCGAGGCCAGGAAAGGCACCGGTCGAACCAGATCGTCGGCGGCGAGAGAAGTCGTCATTCCCGGTCCTCATCTGCGCAGATCGCTTGACCCGTTATACATCCTTTGCCACGGTCCTTGCGCCCGGAGGAAGCTTGAGTGGATCTATCAATACCGCATAATCTGGCGCGGCCGGAGCCGCAGGCGCTGGCGAGCACCATTGAAGCGCTCGCCGCGCGGTTCGGCAACCGGCTGGTGACCTCGCAGGCGGTGCGCGACCAGCACGCCCATACCACAACATGGCTGGCGGCGCAGCCGCCCGACGCCGTGGTGATGGCGCAGGAGACCGCCGATATTCAGGATGTGGTGCGGATTTGCGCATCGCATCGCGTACCGGTGATCGCGTTCGGCACCGGCACCTCGCTGGAGGGGCAGGTCAACGCGCCGGCCGGCGGCGTCTGCGTCGATCTGCGGGACATGAACCAGGTGCTCGAAGTTCATGCCGAGGATCTGGACTGCGTGATCCAGCCCGGCGTCACCCGCAAGGCGCTGAACGAGCACTTGCGCGATCGCGGATTGTTCTTTCCGATCGATCCCGGCGCCGATGCCTCGATCGGCGGCATGGCCTCAACCCGGGCGTCCGGCACCAACGCGGTGCGCTACGGCACCATGCGCGACAATGTGCTGGCGCTGAAGGTGGTGCGCGGGGACGGCGAGATCATTACCACCGGCACGCGCGCCAAAAAATCTTCCGCCGGATACGACCTGACCCATCTGTTCGTCGGCGCCGAAGGCACGCTCGGGATCATCTCCGAGCTGACCATCAAGCTGCGCGGCATTCCCGAAACCATCGCCGCGGCGTCCTGTTCGTTCGAAAGCGTGCAGGGTGCCTGCCAGGCCACCATCCTGGCGATCCAGACCGGGATTCCCGTCGCGCGCATCGAATTGCTGAATGCCGCGCAGGTCCGCGCCTGCAATTCCTATTCAAAGCTCTCGCTGCCGGAAACGCCGCTGCTGCTGCTGGAATTCCATGGCAGCGAGAACGACGTCGCCGAGCAGTCGAAAAACTTCGGCGAAATCGCGCGCGAGTGCGGCGGCGGAGATTTTACCTGGACCACCAGACCCGAGGATCGCACCAAACTGTGGCAGGCGCGGCACGACGCTTATTGGGCGGTCAAGAGCCTGCGTCCCGGGTCCGGCGTGGTAGCTACCGACGTTTGCGTGCCGATTTCGCGGCTGGCCGATTGCGTCGCGGAGACCGAAGAAGACCTGAAACGCCTCAATCTGATGTCGCCGATCGTCGGACATGTCGGCGACGGCAATTTCCATTGCTCGTTGTTGTGCGACGTCGACGACGCTGACGAGATGGCGCGCGGCGACGACTTCATGCATCGGCTCGTCAAGCGCGCGCAGGCGATGGGCGGCACCTGCACCGGCGAGCACGGCATCGGCCAGGGCAAGCAGAAATATCTGAAGGCGGAACTGGGGCCTGAAGCCATCGACGCCATGCGCGCGCTGAAGCGAGCGCTCGATCCGCAGAATATCTTCAATCCCGGCAAGATATTGCCCGCGAGCTAATTCTCGACGCAAATTGCGGCGCGGCACGCAGAATCGTCGGCGTTATCGCGCTCTACCTCAACACGCCAATAACAGGCTCCTCGATGCGGCTTCCCTTCTTTTACGGCTGGATCATTGTCGCGGTGACGTTCGTCACCATGGCGATCGGCGTGACCGCCCGCACCTCGTTTTCGCTGCTGTTTCCGCCGATCGTCCAAGAGTTCAGCTGGGAACGCGGCATCACGGCGGGGGCCTTTTCGTTTGGCTTTCTGGTCTCCGGGGTGATGAGCCCGCTGATCGGCCGAATGATGGACCGTTTTGGTCCTCGCGCGGTCATGGAGCTTGGCGTCGTCCTGATGGGAGGCGGCATGCTGCTGGCGCCGCTGACGACACAGCCATGGCATCTCTACCTGACCATCGGCGTCCTGGTGGGCGGTGGCAGCGTCTGTCTGGGCTACTCCGGCCAATCGCTGTTCCTGCCCAACTGGTTCGTGCGCCGGCGCGGGCTCGCGATCGGCATTGCGTTCGCGGGCGTCGGCATCGGCTCCATCATCATGCTGCCCTGGGTGCAACTGATGATCGAGCAAACCGGATGGCGCACCGCATGCACGGCCATGGGTATTCTGGTTCTTGCCGTGCTGGCGCCGATCAATCTGCTGCTGCGAAAGCGGCCGCAAGACATTGGACTCGAGCCCGATGGAGATGCAGCGCCGAGCGCATCCTCGCGCCCCGTCTCCAATATCGTCGATCCTGACTGGGTGGCTGTCGACTGGACGCTGGCGCGCGCCATGCGAACCGCGCCGTTCTGGTGGATCGCACTCGGCTACTTCTGTGGACTGTACATCTGGTACGCCGTGCAGGTTCATCAGACCAAATATCTGCTCGACATCGGTTTCAACCCAAGCGTGGCCGCATTTGCGCTGGGCCTCGTCAGTCTGCTCGGCATACCCGGCCAGATCGTGCTCGGCCATGTCTCCGATCGCATCGGCCGGGAATGGGTTTGGGCCCTCAGCTGCATCGGATTTGCGATTTGCTTCGCGGCGCTGATCGCGCTGACGTACGTGCCGACGCTGGCGCTGCTCTACGTGATGGTCGCCGCCCAAGGCGTGCTCGGCTACGGCCTGACGTCGATCATGGGCGCGGTGGTGCTGGAGATCTTCGAAGGCAAGCAGTTCGGCAGCATCTTCGGCACCTTGATGCTGGCAGCCCTTGCCGGCGGGGCTGCAGGTCCGTTGGTGACGGGTATCCTGCATGACATTTACGGCAACTATACTGTCGCATTTGTTATCGGTATCGGGGTGAGCGGACTGTCCGCAGTCGCGATCTGGCTGGCGGCCCCCGGCAAGATTCGGGCGGTGGCGGGCCAATTGCATCGCTCGCACGCCGCCACGGCCAGCAGCGGCGCTGCCTCGTAGTGCCGAACCATTGGCCGCAGCGCTGAGATCTGCGATCCCTTGCGAAGCCCGCCGGTTGTGAGTTTAATCGGCGCTGAGCGGATAACCCCATGCCTCGAGGCCAACATGAATGAGCTTGCTCAGACCGCAAATACCGAGCCGCTATTCAATCCGCTGTCGCCGGATTACATCCGAGATCCCTATCCGTCCTATGAGCGGCTGCGAACCACGGACCCGATGCATCTCACGCCCTTTGGCGCCTACGTCGCGAGCCGGCATGCGGATGTGAGTCTGGTTCTGCGCGACAAGCGCTTCGGCAAGGATTTCGTCGAGCGCTCATCGCGCCGTTATGGACCTGAGATCATGGAGGAGCCGGTGTTTCGCAACATGCGGCACTGGATGCTGCAACAGGATCCGCCTGATCATACGCGGTTGCGCGGTCTGGTGGTGAAGGCCTTTACGGCGCGCAGGGTTGAGGACATGCGCCCGCGCATCCAGCAGGTCGTCGATGAAACGCTCGACCGCATCCTCGATCGCGGCCATATGGATCTGATCGAGGATTTTGCATTCCGGCTGCCGGTGACAATCATCTGCGACATGCTCGGAATTCCCGAGCAACACCGCGACACATTTTATACCAACTCGCGCAACGGCGGCCGACTGCTTGATCCGGTGCCGCTGTCGCGCGCCGAAATCGATGAAGGCAATGCCGGCAATCTGGAAGCGCAGGCGTATTTCCAGCAGTTGTTCGAGTTACGGCGGCGTAGCCCCGGCGACGACCTGATCACGCAACTGGTCCAGGCCGAAGAGGAGGGCAGCAAGCTTTCCAACGAGGAGCTGACCGGCAACATCATCCTGCTGTTCGGGGCGGGACACGAAACCACGGTCAACCTGATCGGAAACGGCATGCTGGCGCTGCATCGCAATCCCGATCAGCTTGCGCTGCTGAAGGCTAATCCGGCCCTCATCACCAATGCGGTCGAGGAGTTCCTGCGCTACGATTCCTCGGTCCAGATGACCGGACGGGTGGCGCTGGAAGACATCGACGACCTCGGCGGCAAGCGGATTCCAAAGGGCGAGCCCGTGCTCTGCCTGCTCGGCTCCGCCAACCGGGATCCGGCGGTCTATCCGGACCGGCCGGATCGTCTCGACATCACCCGCCCCAATGTACGTCCGCTGTCGTTCGGCGGCGGCATCCACTTCTGCCTCGGCGCCCAGTTGGCCCGCATCGAAGCGGAGGTCGCCATCGCGACCCTGCTGCGGCGCCTTCCGGATCTGAAGCTCGACAATGCCGAGAACCCGCAATGGCGGCCGACCTTCGTGCTGCGCGGCCTGAAAGCCTTGCCAGCCACCTGGTGATGGTGCCGAGTGGGCTGTCCCGTGGCGCCGCTGTGACTTCGCCACAGTTGTCTCTATATATGTCGCTGCTCCGGCATTGATTCAGCGCGGCGGCGGGCAATTGTTCCCGCCTACGCGGTTGTGGATGCCCTTGCTGCTCGCCGGACAGTATTCAAGAGGAGACGCCGTGCAGACGACGCTGCTCGGATTGGCGATTGCCTTTATCATTGCATTGATAGCCGCGCTGGTCGGACCGTACTTTATCGACTGGAACCAGTTCCGGCCGCAGTTCGAGGCGGAGGCGACGCGGATCATCGGTGCCCAGGTTCGCGTCGGTGGTGCGCTGGACGCGCGGCTGTTGCCGACGCCGTCGCTGCGGCTTCGCTCGGTGGCGGTGGGCGCTGCCAACGATCTTGGCAAAGTGCGGGCCGACAAGCTGGATGTGGAGTTCAATCTCGGTTCGCTGATGCGCGGCGAATGGCGTGCCACCGAACTGACCATCAACGGCGTGGCGCTCAATCTCGGCCTCGATGCGCAAGGCCGTATCGACTGGCCGGTGTCGACGGGAACGTTCAATCTGGGCTCGTTGGCAATCGACCGGCTAAACCTGACCGGCCGCATTGCGCTGCATGACGCCGCCAGCCGCGGTGCGCTCGAATTGAACGACATTGCCTTCAGCGGCGATGTACGTTCGCTGGCTGGGTCGATCCGCGGCGACGGCAACTTCTTGTTGTCCGGGACCCGCTATCCGTTTCGCGTGTCGTCCGGCCAAAGTCCTGACCGCGGCGGCACGCGCCTGCACCTTACCGTCGATCCCGGCACGCGAGCGCTGTCGGTCGATCTCGACGGCGTGCTGACCTTCGAGGGCCGCGCACCGCGTTTCGATGGCGCGGTGACACTGGCCGGTCCTGCCGAACCTAAGGCTGGCGGCGTAACTCAGACACCGTGGCGCCTGTCGGCGAGGCTCAAGGCCGATCCGGCCATGGCGCGGCTCGAGCAGCTTGAGGCAAGTTATGGGCTCGACGAAACCGCGCTGAAGTTTGCAGGGCTCGCCGATGTCCGGTTCGGGGCGTCGCCACTGCTGCATGCCGTGCTGTCGGCGCGGCAACTCGATGCGGATAAATTGCTCGGCAAGGACAACAGCGCGGCCGAGCCGACGCGGTTGCTGCCGGGGTTGCGCAATCTTGTCGCCGCGATCCCGCCGGCATTGCTTGCGACACAAATCGAAGTCAGCGCCGAGCAGATCATGCTCGGGGGCCGTCCGGTGCAGAGTTTCGGCGCGGATCTGCGCGGCGATCCCAAGGCGTGGACCATCGACCGGCTGGAGTTCCGCGCGCCGGGCGCCACCCGCGTGGCTCTCAACGGCCAGATCGCGCCGTCCGGCCCGTCCGGCAGCTTCAAGGGCGCGCTCAGCGTCGACTCCACCGATTCCAATACGCTTGCCGGGTGGCTGCAGGGCCGCAGCGAGATCGCCTATCGCAATCAAAAGCCGCTGCGCGTCAACGGCAATCTGACGGTGGCCTCGGACCGCATCGCCATCGATGGACTGAAGGCCGAGATTGACGGCGGCGCCCTGGAAGGGCGCGTCGCTGTTTTAGATCGGACCGCAGCCGGCGCCTCGCGCGTCGAGGCGGCGCTGAAGGCGGATCGTCTCGACCTCGAGGCCGCAACGGCTTTCACGCGGTCGCTTGCCGGCCCCGAGCCGGAATGGCCTGATGAGGCGCAGCTATCCCTGGATATCGGTCGCGCCGTAGTTGCGGGCCAGGAATTGCGTCCATTCGTGGCGAAGCTGAGCTACGGACCGAAGACGATCTTGCTGGATCATTTGAAAATCGGCGACGCCGGCGGCGTGATGATGGAAGGCGCCGGCAGCTTCGATCGCGCCAATGCAACCGGCAAGCTCGCTCTAAATGCAATTGCGGCGTCGTTTGCGCAGTTCACGGGCTTGATCGCACCGGTTGCGCCCGCGATCGGTGTGCGGCTCAATGCGATGGCGGTGCGGCCCGGCCCGGCACGCCTGAAGCTGTCGCTCGAGCTCGACAGGAACCCTGATCGTGCCGATCGTGCCAATGCGCATGCCGTGCTCGATCTCGACGCGCCTGACTTCAAGGGCGTCGCCACGATGACGGCGACGCCTGTCATCGCCGCGATGCGCGGAATCGATCTGGATGCGCTGGGGCGCAGCGAAATCGGCATCGAGTCGAAATTGTCGGCGCGGGGGCAGTCGCTGCTGACATTGCTGGGCCTGGAACGCGCGATCGCGGCCGGAGACGGCACGGCTCAGTTTGAAGGATCGGCGACGGGCATGTGGCGCGGCCCGCTGCGATTGAAAGCCAGGCTGTCCGGCACTCAGCTCGATGCCGAAGCGCAGGGCACCGCGGAGCCATGGGCATCGCAGCCCAACGCCGCCGTCAATCTTTCGGTTCTCCGCGCCAACCTCGCGCCGCTGTTCGATCTCAATCGCTCCAACGCGTCTGCAAGTATCAGCCTGTCCTCGCGCCTCAACCTTGCGGGCAGCAAGCTGACTTTCGACGACCTGGACGGCGTCGTCGGCGGCTCGCGGATACGCGGGCGCATTGCGCTCGAGCTCGGTGACGAAAAAGCCGTGGATGGCGAAGTCGGAATGGACACACTCGATCTGGCATCGGCATTCGCTCTCGCACTCGGCGCAGCGGGTCACGATGCGAGCGAGCCGCTCGGCCGTGGTTTGCTGCAAGGTTGGCGCGGCCGTCTCGCGTTTCAGGCGCTGCGCGGCGTGTTGCCCGGCAGCGGCGAAGTGCGCCCGGTCAGCGGCGTCCTCCGGGGCGACGGCCAGTCCCTAACATTCGACGATCTCAAGGGCGCGATCGGCGGCGGCGAAGCGACGGCGGCTGTCGAGGCGAAACAGACCGTCAATGGCCTCGCCGTGAACGCGCGGCTGCAATTCTCGGGTGTCGACGGTTCGGCCCTGCGTTACCGCGCGCTGGCGATGCCGGCAGGCCGCGCCTCGATGCGGATGACGCTGGCGAGCCAGGGCCGCAGCGCGTCCGCGCTGGCCGGCGCGTTGTCCGGCAGCGGCTTGCTGACGCTTGAGGCCGCGCGAATTGCGGGCCTTGATCCCAGGGCGTTCGAGGTCGCGGTCCGCGCCAGTGACAATGGGACAGCTACCGATGACGTTAAACTTCGGCAGATCGTCGAGCCTGTGCTGTCAGGTGGCGTACTCTCGGTCGCGTCGGCGCAGATTCCGTTCAATATCAGGGATGGCGCGCTGCGCGTCGGCGCGACCACGCTCGATGCCGAGGGCGCGCGCGCCATCGTGTCCGGTGGTTACGATATGTCGGCCGATCAAACCGACATTCGCGCTGCCCTCACATCGACCGCGGCCGGTTCAGCGACCAGCCGTCCGGAAATTCAGGTCTATGCTGTGGGATCGCCCGACGCTCTCGATCGTACCGTAGATGTCGCGGCCTTGTCGTCATGGCTGGCGGTGCGGGCGATCGATCGCGAAACCCGCCGTCTGGATTCGATCGAGCGCGGCGAACTGCCGCTGCCGGCATTGCCCGCGGCGATTCCACCGCCCGCGATGGCGCAGCCTCCTGCGGAAACGCATCCGGCCGCGGCGCTTCCTGACCTGCGGACACCCGAAGTCCAGGTTCCCGGTCGCGACCCGCGCCGCTACCCGCCGAAACCTCGCGTGAGCGCGCCACCAGTCGCGCCGCCGCTGTCCCATGCCCCTGTTGTCAGTCAGCAAGTTGCACCGTTGCCGCCGCCGATTGAAATCCGGCCCGCACCCGGTCCACCGGTAAGGCCGAAGCCGCGACCGCCGCTTGTGCTGACGCCGCCTGTCCAGACTATGCCGCGATAGGTCCTGTCAGCTCTCCGCGCTTGAGGGGACAGCAGACCGACGTTGCGGGCCGGCACTCAGCTCACCTCTCCCCGCAGGGGAGAGGTCGACGCGCATCGTCAGATGCGCGGCGGGTGAGGGGCCTGTCCGCTAAGTCCGAGTGCGTGGAGAGACCCCTCACCCGAAGCCTGCGCTGCGCTTCGGCTTCGACCTCTCCCCTGCGGGGAGAGGTGAGGAGCCGCTTCAACCTGAATTTATCACGCCCGGAAACCGATCACGGTTGCGTTTTATCCGTCGCCGCCGGCATCGCGCGGCTCCGGAAGTAATCCAGCACGAAAAGCCGGATCGCCGAGGACAGGTTGCCCTGCTGGCGGTTGCTGTCGATCTCGCCCACCAGTTCGGACAACGTCATGTCGCGCAGGCCCGAGATTTCCTTCACGCCGTTCCAGAATGCCTCTTCGAGGCTGACGCTGGTCTTGTGGCCGGCGACCACGATGGACCGTTTCACGACCGGCGATTTCATGATGCGTCCTCGCCATCGATGCGATGCTGGTCCAGTACATCGTTCGCACGGCTTGCA
>NZ_DASYMN010000028.1:0-3208 GCF_036009065.1 Bradyrhizobium sp.
TCAGGATCGCGGAAATTTCCGCGGCGCGGATGTCCATCAGCCTGCCTCTTTCATCGCGTGCTTGATCGAATTGAGTTTGGTGCGAAGCGAACTATCCACCATGCGGCTGCCGAGCTTGACCACAAGCCCGCCGATGATGGAGGGATCGACCTTCACGTTGAGCGCGACGTCCTTGCCCGTCACCGATTTCAGCGCGGTCTTCAGGGCGTCGAGATTCTTGTCGCTGAGCGCTTCGGCGACGGTCACGTCGGCCGTGGCTTCGCCCTTGAATTTTGCCACCAGCGCGCGGAACGCCCGGATGACATCGGCCACCGCGAATAGCCGGCGATTGGCGGTCAGAACTTTCAGGAAATTCGCGGAGATGCCGGAAATGCCGGCCTTGTCGAGCACCGCCGCCAGCGCCCTGGACTGCGTGTCCGCGCTGAAAACCGGGCTGCGCACCAGCCTCAAAAGGCCGGGACTGTCCGCCAGCATGGCCTCGAACCTGTCGAGATCGGCCTTGACGGCATCGACGGATTTTTCATCGCGCGCCAGCTCGAACAGGGCCGTTGCGTAACGACCGGACACTCCTGAAACCGACGGATCTTCAGCTGCCACAAGCGCGCTCTTTGTGCTGTCAAACGCCAAGGGGAAGACCATCGCCACAATGCGGCGCCTGGCGGCCCAAGCCCTTGGAATTCAAGCGGGACTTCGATTTTCGACCAGTACGAGAAGTACCGGCACCGTCAAAATCGCGGCTTTGCTAACATAGCGAGAGCGCAGGTGCAACATGAGGCGGGTGACGAGCGATGCCTTGTCGCAACCCGTCAAGCGCGCGCACCGGCTTCGATATGTCATTGCGCGATGCGCCCTCTTGGGCGCAGACCCGGAACCCGGCAGCGGAGGCGATTTCTGGATTCCGGGTCGGCGCGAAGAGCACGCCGGAATGACAGCCCGCTTCTCGTTATCCCGAATCGTTCCGCCTGTAATTGCATGCATCCCATGCATCCGCCGTTGGAACGTTGGAACTGCCCGCGCCATTCCTCTTGCGGTGTTACTTGAAGAATCCTGCTCACGTTCAGCGATAACTTGCTTCTACAGTATTCTTAGGTAAATTACAGTATAAAAATGGTTAACGATTGGTTAATTCGGGAGCACCTGCCACTATCCTGCTCGATCACAAGATATTTCATCTGCAACGGGAACAAAAACCTTGCCAAGTTTACGCCTCATTGACCGATCAACGGTTCGCCTCGCAAATGGGACGGGGGTTCCACTTGCCACATATGTGGCATTACTATCTGAGGGACTTGGTATATGCTGAAATTCAAGAAGTCGGCATCGGGAGAGGTAACCCGGTCACGCACGGCGATCGCACTGTTCGCCGGAACTCTGCTGCTCGGTGGGGGCATCACCGAAGCCTCGGCTAAATCGAGGCACCATCATCATCGTCATCATCACGCTCATCACGCCGGCAATTCGTCCTGGCGCGACGCCAACGCCTCGGTCGGTGGCGGCTCCGGCCGCAGTTTCTCCGGGATAGCTTCGTTTTACGGCAATGAATCCGGCAGCAAGACCGCCTCGGGCGCGCGCTTCAACCAGAACGCCATGACCGCGGCTCACCGCAGCCTGCCGTTCGGCACCAAACTCCGGGTCACCCATGGTGGCCGCAGCGTCGTCGTCACCATCAACGACCGTGGTCCCTTCATCCGCGGCCGCGTCCTAGACCTCTCGACCGGCGCCGCCCGCGCAGTGGGTCTCACCGGCGCCGGCGTTGGCCGGGTCACCGCGGAAGTCGTTTCCTGACCGTGCTTTCGGTCAATCAAGAATAGGTAGCGTTGCGTTGCGTCTAGTACGTCTGCGGGATGTTCCCGAGACGAGAGAAGCCTGCCGTCGCAAATGACGGCAGGCTTTTTTGTGCGTCATCGCCTACCACTCTTCGTTATGGCCGGGCCTGTCCCGGCCATCCACGTCTTGCTTTCCTTATGGGCCTTGCATCGTTCCTCAATTTTTTGAATCAAGAGATCGATGTGCCCTGACTTTCGTACCAGCCCATCGAATGTTGGCTCTTTTCGTCAATAACCCGCACCCTTCAGCCGGTAAACGCGCCTTCATTTTTATCGAAAACGAGCTGTTCGGTATAATTCTGAAGACCATCCTTTCGTTACTTCCCCTTCGCGCGGGCGATGCCTTCCAGAATTAGTTCGTGCGCGTCCTCGGCATTGCCCCAGCGCAGCACCTTGACCCACTTGCCGGGCTCGAGATCCTTGTAGTGCTCGAAGAAATGCTGAATCTGCTGCAGCGTGATCTCGGGAAGGTCGCTGTAGGTCTTCACCTTGTCGTAGCGCTGGGTCAGCTTTGACGATGGCACCGCGATGATCTTTTCGTCGCCGCCGGCCTCGTCTTCCATCAGCAGCACGCCGACCGGCCGCACGCTCATGACAGCGCCGGGCACGATGGCGCGCGTGTTGGCGACCAGCACGTCGCAAGGATCGCCGTCGCCGGACAGCGTGTGCGGGATAAAACCGTAATTTCCGGGATAGCGCATGGCGGTATAGAGAAATCGGTCGACCACCAGCGTGCCGGCGTCCTTGTCCATCTCGTATTTGATCGGCTCGCCGCCGACCGGCACCTCGATGATGACATTGACCTCGTGCGGCGGGTTGCTCCCGATCGAGATGGCGTCAATGCGCATGGGCGGCTCCGGGATTGAAAGAGCAAGTGTCAATCAACACAAGTCGTCATACGCGGGCTCGACCCGCGTATCCATCCATCTTCGCAAGAGTCTTTCGAAAAAGATGGATTGCCGGGTCAAGCCCGGCAATGACGGCAACCGGCTCTAGCTGGCCCAGGCGAACGCGACCTTGTCGAGCGATTTCGGCCCGAATTTCTCCGAGGATCGCGCCACCATCCGCCCGCCCAACGCGCGGTAGAATTCGGTCGCATGGTCGTTGTCGGAGAGCGCCCAGATCACCATGCTCTTCAACCCGCTTTGCACCAGGTCGCGCTTGGCCGCGGTGAACAGCCGGCGGCCGAAACCGAGACCCTGAAATTCGGGGCGCAGATAGAGCTCGTAGATCTCGCCTTCGAAATGCAGGCTGCGCGCGCGGTTGCGGCCGTAATTGGCGTAGCCCGCGACCTTGTCGCCGAACACCAGCACGCTGACGCGGCTGCCCTTGCGGATCGCTGAGTCCCACCATTGCGGGCCGCGGCGGTTGATCAGCTTCTC
>NZ_DASYMN010000029.1:0-7162 GCF_036009065.1 Bradyrhizobium sp.
CCCCCGGCACTATACTGCACAGGAGCAGACCCGTCGGGTCCTCCGACGCTGAACCTTCCGACCTGAGAATCACCATTCGGAGAAGCGTCGTGCCTCGCCCCTCACCCGGATCGCATCTGACGATGCGATCCGACCTCTCCCCGCAAGAGCGGGGAGAGGTTAAGATCACCGTATCGGCGGCGCGTACTGGATGCCGCCGGCGCTCCACAGTTGGTTGAGGCCGCGCGGGATGCCGAGCTTCGAGCCCGCGCCGACGTTGCGCTCATAGACTTCGCCGTAATTGCCGACGTGCCGGATGATGCGCGCGGCCCAGTCCTTGGTCAGGCCGAACTCCTCGCCGTAGGCGCCTTCGGTGCCGACCAGCCGCATCACGTCGGGCTTCTTCGATTTCAGCGCCTCGTCGATATTCTTCGAGGTAATGCCGAGTTCTTCGGCGTTGATCATCGCATACAGGGTCCACTTGATGATCATCATCCAGTCGTCGTCGCGCTGACGGACCACGGGCGCCAGCGGTTCCTTTGAAATCACGTCCGGCAGGATTTCGTTATCGCCGGGTTTCGGCAGTCTCAGCCGCAGCGCATAGAGCTGCGACACGTCGGACGTGAAGGTGTCGCATTGGCCGGACTCGTAGGCCTTAAGTGCGTCTTCCAGCTTTGCGAATTTCATCTCCTGATACTTGATATTGTTGGCGCGGAAGTAGTCGCCGAGATTGAGTTGCGTCGTGGTGGCCTCCTGGACGCAGACCTTGCTGCCATCGAGCGCCAGCGCGGAGTCGATGTTGCGCGCCTTCGGGATCATGAAGCCCTGGCCGTCATAGTAGGCGACCGCCGGGAAATACAGGTCGTAGGAGGTTTCGCGCGACATGCTCCAGGTCGAATTGCGCGAGAGAATATCGACCTTGCGGTTCTGCAATTCCTTGAAGCGTTCATTGGCATCGAGCGCCAGGAATTTCACTTTTTTGGGATCGTCGAAGATCGCCGCCGCTACAGCGCGGCAGAAATCGACGTCGAATCCGGCCCAGTTGCCCTTGTCATCGGGAGTGGAGAAACCAGGCAGTCCGGTGTTGACGCCGCACAGCACCGCATCGCGGCGGATCGTCCGCTTCAGCGTCTTGGTGTCGTATCGCTCATAGGCAATCGCGGCGCCGCCGATCGCGACCGCAATGGCAAGGCCGATCAAAAGACCGGTTCGAAATGTCCGCATGTGATGCATCCCTCAACGAGGATCGGGAAAATTTGATGGCGCTGAAACGAAAGGCCGTTGCGTTACAGCGAGGGCTTCTGCCGCACGATGACCTTGGTGCCGACCGGGATGCGATCGTAGAGATCGGAGACATCGGCATTGACCAGCCTGAAGCAGCCGGACGAGACCGCGGTGCCGATCGTGTCGGGCCGGTTGGTGCCGTGAATGCGGTACACGGTGGCGCCGAGATAAAGCGCGCGGGCGCCGAGCGGGTTGCCGGGGCCGCCGGCCATGAAGCGCGGCAGATAGGGCTGGCGCGCGATCATCTCCGGCGGCGGCGTCCAGTCCGGCCACTCCGCCTTGCGCGAGATCGTCAGCAGGCCCTGCCACTGGAAGCCGTCCCGGCCGACGCCGATGCCATAGCGGATGGCGCGGCCGTTGCCCTGCACCACGTAGAGATGGCGTTCCTGGGTCTGGATGATGATCGTGCCCGGCGCCTCCGTGGTGCGGTACAGCACCATGGTGCGCCTGAACTGCGGATCCAGCTCCACCGAATCGTCAGCCAGAAGTCCCGGCTGGTCGCCGGGATCGTTCTGCTGCGCAAAACTTGGTGAGGCGGAGAGGATCAGGCCCGCGGCGACTACGAATATCGGCATCGTCAGCTTGGTCATCGTGATTCCTTCCGGGCCGTTGCGGACGTGTCTATCACCGAATCTGTAGGGTGGGCAAAGGCGCCCTTGCGCCGTGCCCACCATCTTGATCTGAATGCGGGACTGGAACGGTGGGCACGCCGCCGGACGCGTTCGCGTCCGCCGCCTTTGCCCACCCTACGGATCTACCGCGGCGCGATCCACAGTCTTATTCCATACGCGACGATGGCAACCGTGCCGACGCCGGCGAGCCAGAGGGCTGCAAACCACAATAAACGCTGCATGAGCGGCGCGGGCTTCTGCGCAGGCGGCGTCAATGATAGCCGCTCTCGGGATTGACCTTGCCGCGAAACACCCAATAGGACCAGCCGGTGTAACCGAGGATCAGCGGTACCATGATGGCGACGCCGACCAGCATCAGGATCTGGCTGTTCTCAGGTGCTGCCGCCTGCCAGATGTCGATGCTCTGCGGCACGATATACGGGTACATGCTGATACCGAGCCCGGCATAGGATAATCCGAACAACGCCAGCGTGAGAAAGAAGGGCCGGTAGTCCTGCTTGGCGGCGAGGCTACGCAGCAGCAGAACGGTGACGGCGGCAACGGCGATCGGCACCGGCGCGGTCAGAATCATGCCCGGCCAGGCGAACCAGCGGGTGGTATACTGGATGTGCAGGAACGGCGTGGCGAGGCTGACCGCGCCGATGGCGGCGAGCATCGCGAACAGCAGCCACCAGCTCAGGCGGTAGGCTTCGTCGCGCAATTCGCCCTCGGTCTTCATCACCAGCCATGTCGCGCCGAGCAGGCAGTAGCCGATCACCACGGCAACCCCGGTCAGGATGCTGAACGGCGTCAGCCAGTCCCACCAGCCGCCGGCATAGTGGCGTCCCTCGACATGGATGCCTTGCAGGATCGCGCCGAGCGCGACGCCCTGCGCCATCGCCGCGAGCAGCGATCCGCCGAAGAATGCGATGTCCCACAAATTGCGCTCGCGCGTCGTCCGCCAGCGGAATTCGAACGCGACGCCGCGAAAGATCAGGCCGATCAGCATCGCGATGATCGGCGTGTACAGCGCCGGCATCAGCACGGCATAGGCCAGCGGAAACGCCGCGAACAACCCGCCGCCGCCGAGCACCAGCCAGGTTTCGTTACCGTCCCAGACCGGCGCCACGGTATTCATCATGACGTTGCGATCCGCTTTCTTGGGAAACAGCGGAAACAGCATGCCGAGGCCGAGATCGAATCCGTCCATCACGACATAAACGAATACTGCGAACGCGATGATGAATGCCCAGATCGTGGAAAGGTGCGGCGCGATGCTCATGAGGCATGTCCCTCCGCGGTGGTGCCGGCCGCCGGCGTGATGCCGGCCGCGCGTGTCGGCACGTCGCGTTGCGGCCCCTGTTCGCCGTAATGCGGCGGCGCCGCCATCAAGCGCAGGATATAGACGATGCCAGCGGCAAAGATCGCGAAATACACGACGATGAAGGCGATCAACGACGAGGCGACCGCGGGCGTCGCCAGCGGCGACGCGGAGTCCGCGGTGCGGAGCAGTCCATAGACCGTAAAGGGTTGGCGGCCAACCTCGGTCGTAAACCAACCCGCCAGCACCGCGACAAAACCGGCGGGACCCATCGCCAGCGCATAAAGATGCAGCAAACGCGATTGATACAGCGCGCCGCGCCATCGCATAAACAGGCTGAGCAGGCCGATGCCCAGCATCAGAAATCCGATGCCGACCATAATACGGAACGACCAGAATATGACCGCGACCGGCGGCCAGTTTTCACGCGGCACGGTGTCGAGCCCCTTCAGCGGCGCGTCCAGCGAATGTTTTAGAATGAGAGAAGACACTTTTGGAATCTCGACGGAATATCTCATTTTACCCGCGGCCTGGTCGGGCAGTCCGAATAGGATGAGCGGCGCACCATTCGGATGGCTGGTGAAATGACCTTCCATGGCCATGACTTTCACCGGCTGATGCTCCAGGGTGTTGAGGCCATGCTGATCGCCGGCGAAGATCTGGATCGGTGCGACCAGCGCCGCCATCCACATCGCCATGGAAAACATCACACGCGGGCCAGGCAGATGCTGATCCCGCAACAGATGATAGGCGCCGACCGCGCCCACCACGAACGCGGTCGTGAGGTAGGCCGCGAGCACCATGTGCACGAGGCGATACGGGAACGAGGGATTGAAAATCACTTTTAGCCAGCTTGCGGCGACGAATTGGCCGTCGGCATTGATGGCGTATCCCGTCGGCGTCTGCATCCACGAATTGGCCGAAAGGATCCAGAACGCGGAAACCAGCGTGCCGACGGCGACCATCAGGGTCGCGAAAAAATGCAGTTTGTGGCCGACCCGCTGCAGGCCGAACAGCATGACACCCAGAAAACCCGCCTCGAGGAAAAATGCCGTGAGCACCTCGTAGGCCATCAATGGGCCCAGAACGGGGCCGGTCTTGTCGGAGAAGGTCGACCAGTTGGTGCCGAACTGGTAGGACATCACAATGCCGGACACGACGCCCATTCCGAAGGCGATAGCGAAAATCTTCAACCAGTAATTGAAGAGATTGATGAAGACCTCGCGACCGGTCCAGAGCCAGAGCCCTTCAAGCACGGCGAGATAGCTGGCGAGCCCGATCGAGAAGGCCGGGAATACGATGTGAAACGACATCGTGAAGGCGAATTGCGCCCGGGCCAAAAATACGGCGTCCAAGCCCTCGAACATCGAAGCCATCCGTCGTCGCTTGATCCGGCGTGAACGTTATCACGCAATGTCAGGCGGGGATATCGCACCAGAACGCCGTCGGCTTGCCCCAGACGCAGAGCGACCCGGAGGGGGGCATCCCATCCGGGTCGTTGGAGGTACTTGGTGGTTAGAAACTCAGGCTTAGCGGGCCTCGTCGGTGGAGATCACGCAGACCTCCGAGGGATTCTTGGCGCTGCAATCGATCACCTGCTGACGGACCAGCATCGAGCCGGTGTCGTGCTGGGCACGGGGCGCGGCGTTCTGGCTGGAAAGCGAGGCGAGGGTGCAGATGGCGCCGAGCGGGATAATGAAGAAGCGGAAGGTGGGTTTCTGCATCGTCGTCGTCCCCGTTTGGCGTCTCGTTAATGATTGGTTTACCGGCCAATTTTTTCCGGATGATGTCGTCAATTGTTTCATTGGTTTCGTTGCGCCGATTTTCCTTCGAGAAATCGGGACGCCGAATCCGAGCCAATATCACGCCTAACAGGTTGATTAGACGTGATTTATGGGTCACGCCGCGAGGTTTTCGACGCCGGCGCCCTTGAGCAGGTCGGCCAATTGCTTGCGGGCATAAAACATCCGGGTCTTCACGGTGCTCTGCGGGATGCCGATGATCTCACCGGCCTCTTCCACCGACTTCTCGTGGTAGTAGACGAGGTTGATGATCTCGCGGTGAGCCGGGGACAGCTTGGCCACGCAGGCGCGCAGGATGGCGCTGGTGTTGCTGCGGTCGAGCGAGGCTTCGGGGGTGTCGGCTTCGTCGGCGATCTCAAGCACGTCTTCCTGGTCGATATCCTCGTGCCGGCGCTGGCGCAGCGCAGTCAGGGCCTTGAAGCGCGCGATCGACAGCAGCCAGGTCGAAACCTGGGCGCGGCCTTCGAACTGGCCGGCAGTGCGCCATACGTCCAGGAAAACCTGGCTGACCAGATCTTCGGCGGTGGTGGCGTCGCGCACCATGCGAAGCACGAAGCGGTAAACCCGCACATTGTGACGGGAGTAGAGGATGTGCATGGCGGTCCTGCCGCCTGAGGCAATGCCTTCCAGCAGCATCTCGTCCGAGGTCGCCTGGGCGGCAACGATCCCTTGGCGTGCTGCGGCGTTGATGGCGATCACGTTCTGCATGACAGTCTCCCGTTATTCACCGCCTGAGGCGGGTCTTGTTGGGAGAACTGTTAATCAGCACGCGTTTCAGGATGTCTGCGCCAAAAGGGGAAAATGGTTTCGTCCGCGAAAGAATTGTTTCGTCATGCCGGCGACGACGAAACAATCGGGCGGGCTCAAAACACCTGCAATTTGAAATAGATAGTCCTGATTAGATGTCGGATTTCAGGTCTTGTCGCCGGCCGGGGAAAACAGATATCCGCCGCCTCTGATGGTGCGGATTACCGCTGGCCGGGTCGGATCCGGCTCGATCTTACGGCGGATTCGCATGATCCTGAGGTCAACAGCCCGATCGAAGGCTTCGCTGTCGCGGGCATTGGCCAATTCCAGCAGCCGTTCGCGCGACAGCACCCGCTTCGGGTTGGCGGCAAACACCTTGAGCAGGCCGAATTCCGATGCCGTCAGCGGGTGCTCGTTGCCCTCATCATCGCGCAAGGCCTGCGCTTCGAGGTCGAGCCATTTCGTGCCGAACCGCACCAGTTGATCCTTCGCCGCTTTCGCCGGAGCCGATTCCGTCGCCGCGGCTTGCAGCTGTCGTCCCGGCGCGCTTCGCCGCAGCACCGAACGGATGCGCGCCATCAATTCGCGCAGTTCGCAGGGCTTGGCAATGTAATCGTCGGCGCCAAGTTCGAGGCCGACGACGCGGTCGATCGGGCTTGCGGTAGCCGTCAGCATGATCACCGGCACGTTGGTGCGGCCTTTCAGGTCGCGGATGATGGAGAGGCCGTCTTCCTCCGGCATATTGAGGTCGAGCACCACCAGATCCGGTGGCGCGCCGGCATCGATGGCGGCGCGCAGGCTCTTGCCGCCGTCGCATAGCGTCACCGTGAAGCCGTGCATTTTCAGATAGTCGCCGACCATCTCGCGGGCCGGCGCCTCGTCGTCGACAATGATGATATGCGGGCTCTGGCTCATGTCAGGACGCGACCGCCGCGGGCAAAACGATGGCGAAAGTCGAGCCCTGTCCGGGCCCGGCGCTGTCGGCGGTCACCTTGCCGCCATGCATGTCGATGATGCGTTTGACGATGGACAGCCCGAGGCCGGTCGAACTTTCGCCGGCCGTCGGTTTTGCGGAAAGCCGCTGGAACCGGCCGAACAGGCGTCCGAGATCCTCCGGCGACAGGCCTGCGCCTTCGTCGGTCACGCGGATGACCGTGCGGGCGTCGTCGTGGGTGACCAGCAGCGCGATCTTGCCACCGATCGGGCTATATTTGATGGCGTTGCTGATCAGATTGTCGATCGCTTCCCGCATCCGGTCCGAATCGCACATCGTAAAGCGGTCCGGCGGCGCCGAGACCGCGATGACCTGCTGTTTGTTCATGGCCGAGGGCTTGTTGGCCTCCGCGACCTCGCTGACCAATGCCGCGATATCGACCGGTTCGCGGCGGATGGTGATGTCGAAGGCGTCGGCCATGGCG
>NZ_DASYMN010000030.1:0-13946 GCF_036009065.1 Bradyrhizobium sp.
TGGCTATCAGGCGGGACACAAGTTTCGTCGAATAAGTCGATAAAAACGACAACAGGGGACGTGTCATGATGAAAGCCGTTGCAACGGCGGTGGAAACCGCTGAACGTAACGCCGGCCAGGCGCCGGTGCAGCCGCTCTATCACGAAGCGTTGACTTTGGTGGAGCGGCTGCATCGCCGCCTGCTCGACGTGATCAAGGACGAATTCGACCGCCGCGGCCGCGCCGACATCAACTCGGTGCAGGCGCTGTTGCTCTACAACATCGGCGACAAGGAACTGACCGCGGGCGAATTGCGCACGCGCGGCTATTACCTCGGCTCCAACGTTTCCTACAACCTGAAGAAGCTGGTCGAACTCGGCTTCCTCGATCATCAGCGCAGCCGCGTCGATCGCCGCTCGGTCCGCATCCGCCTGACCGCGCAGGGCCAGGAAATCCGCCGCATCGTCGACGCGCTCTATCAAAAGCACGTGAAGACCGTGGAGCAGGTCGGCGGCATTTCGAACGAGGAATTCGCCACCCTAAACAAGTCGCTGCACCGGCTGGAGCGGTTCTGGACCGACCAGATCCTGTATCGGCTCTGAAATTTTCGGCCAAGCCGCGAATCAAAAAAGGCGAACGCTACTCTAAGTTGCCCTTATCATTGCGCATCGGTCCATGTCCCGGACCGGTGCGCTTTGTTTTGCGCGATGCAAATTATGGTTTCCCGTAAGGAACTTTTACGCCGGTTTCGCGCTTATCAGTTCATACCGGAGGACGGAAGTCATGTTGGTCGAACGCGGCATGCGGGTGATGAATGTCGACGCGGTCGGCGGTGCCTATGCAATCGCGTCGAACTACTTGCGTAAAACCGGCGCCATTCCCGATACGTTCGTCACCGACGACCGTTTGCTGGAAATCATCGTACTGATGTTTCACCGCGGCGAATACAACAGGCTCCGCCTCGCCAACAAGGCGATCTCGCAGTTCGAGGCCACGCGGCCTGTCTGATTGCGACTTTTGAAATCCAGTGATTCAGAAATCCAGTGATTCACATGACCTGCCACGAGGATTCCATGGACTCCGCCATCGACCGCATCATGCAGACCTACGATCTTTTGATGAACCGCTCCGCCGCGGCCAGCGCCGAAGCGCGCGTCAAGGTCACCGACTATCTGACCGCGCTGTTCGAGGCCGGCGAAAAAGACACCCATCGCCTGACGGTGTGCGGACTGACCTATCTCCGCGAACTCGACGGCAGCAGCGATCCGGTGAAGGCGGGGTTTACGGGGCTGTAGGAGAGGTAGCGCGCAGGATCGGGTTGTCCGGATGCTGCGCAGCGCGCCGCTTTGCGCGGCGTGGTGCTGCTGTTGGTTTCTCTCCCCTTTTTGAGGGAGACGGCGCGCCGAAAGGCGCGCCTTGGTATCAGTGCCGCCGCATGATCCCCCAATTTCTTCGACCCTGGCAACGTGCTTCCGGCACAGGCGCGAGCAGCTCGCCATCCAGGCAGGCTTCGCCCACCCCTCGCCTGTACCCCCAGCCAATTTAAGGCAGAGCCCCGTTGTGGGCTCGGGCGGTTACCCAAGGTCCCCGGGTCCATGCTTGCGAGGCATGGCGGCCGCGACCGAAGCAATCCGGTCCTTGCTTGTGGCTTTCTGGATTGCTTCGCTTCGCTCGCAATGACGCAAAAAAAACATTCACATCCTATCGGGATGACGGTGTAGACGTGGCGCTGGTTCGTCTACAGCAGCACGATCCATGCCGGCGCGTGGTCGCTCGCCCCTTCCTCGCCGCGGAGGGCGCGATCGACGCCGGCCTTGATCAGGCGCGGCGCCAGTGCGGGGCTGAGCAGGAGGTGATCCAGCCGCAGGCCAGCGTCGCGCGGCCAGCGGTTGCGCTTGTAGTCCCAGAAGGTGAACATCGGCTTTGACGGATGCAGTGTGCGCACCGCGTCGGTCCAGCCCTGCGCCAGCAGCGCCTTGAAGGCGGCGCGGCTTTTCGGCTGGATCAGCGCGTCCTTGTCCCAAGAGCGCGTCGGATAAATATCGAGATCAGTCAGCGCCACGTTGTAGTCGCCCGCCAGCACGATGGGGACATCCTGCTTGAGAAGCGCCGCCGAATGCCGGCGCAGCCGCTTGAACCAGTCGAGCTTGTAATCGAATTTTGGGCCGGGCTGCGGATTGCCGTTAGGCAGATAGATGCTGGTGACGATGATGCCGCCAACCGCGGCTTCGATATAGCGCGCCTGGGTATCCTTGGGATCGCCGGGCAGATCCGTCCGGACCAGAACCGGATCGGTCTTGCGCGCCAGGATGGCGACGCCGTTCCAGGTCTTCTGGCCGCGCCAGACCGCGCCGTAGCCGGCCTTGTGTAGTGCGTCGATCGGGAAGTCGGCGTCGGTCGATTTCAGTTCCTGCAGGCAGACGACATCGGGCCTGGATGACCGCAGCCATCGCAGCAGGTTCGGCAGGCGCCGGTTGATATTGTTGATGTTGAACGTCGCGACCTTCAAGAATGTCAGGCCGGCGGCGTCGCAGCAGCGGGCGCGCTGGTTTCCGCGCCGTTGTTCTCGCTTTTTGCTTCGCCGCCCTTGTAGATCCGCGCATAGCGCCTGCCGAGGCTGGTCAGCACCTCGTAGCCGATGGTGCCGAAATGATGCGCGACTTCGTCGACGGTGATGCCTTCGCCAATCAGCGTCACCATGTGGCCGCGGCGCGCGGTCTTGTCCGGCAGGTCGGTGATGTCGATCGCCATCAGGTCCATCGAGATGCGCCCGGCAACCGGGCAACGCTTGCCGGCCACGATGACCTCGGCGCCGCGCGTACCATCATTGGCGCTGGCGGCGCGGAAATAGCCGTCGGCATAACCGGCCGAGACGATGGCCAGTTTGGTCGGCCGCCGCGCGGTCCAGGTTGCGCCATAGCCGACGCTGTCGCCGCGCTCGACATTGCGGAATTGCACGATACGCGCCTTCAGGTCGACAACGCTTTGCATCGGATTGTCGGCTTCCGGGGTCGGGTTGACGCCGTAAAGCGCCGCCCCCGGCCGCACCATGTCGAACTGGAATTGCGGGCCGAGATAGATGCCGGATGAATTCGACAGCGATGCCGGCACGCCGGTAAAAAGGCTGGCGATCTCGCGGAAGGTCGCGACCTGTTTTGCGTTGAGCGGATGATTGAGGCTCTCGGCGCAGGCGAGGTGGCTCATGACAAGCGTGATGCCGTGATCGCCGGCATTGATCCTGGGCACGATGCCCTGCGCTTCCACCAAGGTGAGGCCGAGCCGGTTCATGCCGGTGTCGATGTGGATGGCCGCACCTCCAGACCATCCGGAGCGGCGGCAAAACACGTCCCACTCGGCAAGTTCGTTGAGATCGCCGATCACGGGCCGGCAATTGAGTCTCGCGAAGGCATCGCCGCAGTTCTGAAAGAAGCCGTCGAGCACGTAGAGATCGGCCGACGGCAACGCTTCGCGGGCGGTGCGCGCTTCATCCAGGGTGGCGACGAAAAACGTCTTGCAGCCGGCGCCCGCCAGCGCCCGCGCCACTGGTTCTGTGCCGCAGCCATAGGCGTCGGCCTTGATCACGGCGGCGCATTCGGCCGGCACCGCGGTCTTCTCCAGCTTGCGCCAGTTGGCGACGACGGCGTCGAGGTCGACGGTGAGGATTCCGGGTAACGTGGCGGTCGCGGCAGCAAGCGCCGCCGCGGCGTTCGCCTCCGCTGACAGCAGGCCGCCAAGCGGGATCGATTTCAGGTCGGAAACGGGGGTCATGCCGCACTTTACGCGGGCCCCGGCGGTGGTTCAACCGTGCAGGCGATCTCAGTAGGTCCGTTCCGGCAAGTGACTGTCGTGCGCGAGATCGCTAAACCGCGTGAACTGGCCTTCAAAATGCAGTTCGACCGTACCTGTGGGGCCATGACGCTGCTTGCCGATGATCACTTCGGCCTTGCCGTGGACCAGCGACATGTCGAGCTGCCATTTCTCATGTTCAGGCGTGCCCGCACGCGGCTCCTTGTTGGCGAGGTAATATTCCTCGCGAAACACGAACATCACCACGTCGGCGTCCTGCTCGATCGAGCCTGATTCACGCAAGTCCGACAGTTGCGGGCGCTTGTCGTCGCGGCTTTCGACCTGCCGCGACAACTGCGACAGGGCGATAATGGGAACATTCAGCTCCTTGGCAAGCGCCTTTAGGGCAGTGGTGATCTCGGTGACTTCCTGCACGCGATTGTCATTGCCGCGCTTGCCTGAGCCTTGCAGTAGCTGAATGTAGTCAACCACCAGAAGGTCGAGGCCTTTCTGGCGTTTCAGCCGCCGCGCCCGCGCGGTGAGTTGCGAGATCGAAAGGCCGCCGGTTTCGTCGACATAGAGCGGCAGCGACTGCAACTCGATCGAGTAGTCGCGGATCTTCTCGAAGTCGGTCTCGGTAATGCCGCCGCGGCGGATCGTCGAGGATGCGATGCTGGTTTGTTCGGAGAGGATGCGCGTCGCCAGTTGTTCGGCGGACATTTCGCAGGAGAAGAAACCGACGATGCCGCCATTGACGGATTTCATGGTGCCGTCGGCCTGCAGTTCCGCGCGGTGCGCTTTCGCGACATTGTAGGCGATGTTGGTCCCAAGCGCCGTCTTGCCCATGCCGGGACGGCCCGCGACGATGATCAGGTCGGAAGGCTGCAGCCCGCCCATCTTGATGTCGAGTTCGCGCAAGCCCGTGGCGACGCCGGACAATTTTCCGTCGCGCTGGAAAGCCTTCGCCGCCATATCGACCGCGACGGTGAGGGCCTGCGAAAATTTCTGGAACCCGCCGTCATAGCGCCCGGATTCGGCGAGCTCATACAGCCGGCGCTCGGCATCCTCGATCTGCGCGCGCGGTGCAAAATCCACCGGCGCATCGAAGGCGACATTGACCATGTCGGTGCCGATGCCGATCAGATCGCGGCGCAGCGCCAGTTCATAGATGGTGCGCCCGTAGTCATGGGCGTTGATGATGGTGGTAGCTTCGGCGGCGAGGCGGGCGAGGTATTGGCCGACCGTCATGCCGCCGAGGTCGGTGTCGGCGGGCAGAAACGTCTTCAGCGTAACCGGGGTGGCGATCTTGCCGGCGCGGATCAGGCTCGAGGCGGTCTCGAAAATGGTCTGATGGATCGGCTCGAAGAAGTGCTTCGGTTCCAGAAAATCCGACACCCGGTAGAACGCGTCGTTGTTGACCAGAATGGCGCCGAGAACGCTCTGTTCCGCCTCGATATTGTGCGGCGCGGTGCGATAGGCCGGCGTCGCCGCGTCGGGCGCGAGTTTCAGGACGTTCGAATCAGTCAGGGCCATAGGTAAAAGTTTGTTCTTTGGATTTTGTCGGATGCGGGGCGCGATAAAGCGCCTACTCGAACCCGAGCGAAAGCTGGAACGCGCCTTATGCCCGATTCACACAACGCGGGGATGAAACCTGTCGAAGGCGCGCATCGGAGCTTGACGGGTTTTGCGAGCGGCGGCGGCAAGCGGCCACTTGTTCCGCGACGAGAAGGGAAAAACTGCCGGTGCGGCTGAACCTTTGGCGCGCGCCCGCGCACTCATCAAAAGGGCGGCGCGTTTGCCGTCCGGTGCGCCCGTTTGTCTCCGCCTCGAGCCTGATCAGATCAGGATGAGGTAGATCAGCGCGATCAGGCCGGCCGTGATGCTGGCGGCGATCAGGGCGTAATCGACGCGGATATCGTCCGTCGGCTGGAACGAAGGTTGGGGTGCTTGCTGGGCCATTCGGAAGGTTTAGGGCGGATAAACCGCAAGGTTTGTGAGGCAGATCACACTGGCCCGATGTTTTTTTCGGCACGGTTGTGGGAACGAGTTTTCGGGCCGCGGGTTGATACCGGGACGAAATCCGCGGCGGCTTAAGGCGGGACAGGCGATGGCTCAGCAGACCCAGCAATGGCGCTCCGGAAACGGCGAAATGGCGTGGCTGTCGATGCTGGCCGACAAGCTCAAGACGCTGTCCCGCCCGGAGATCCGCGCCATGCCCTGCGACCCGGCTTTACTGGCGGCAGCGCGGGCGCATTTGGCCCGTCCGGCGATGTCGCACGGATTTTACGGATCGAATTTCAGCCTTCGGAACTGAGTTCCGAGCCGCCCCATCCGAATCGGAGTCATTCACCGGCGATCTGCAGCCTCGGACGCCGGCCGCGTTCGACGCCGCGCAACCGGGCTTCCTCGCGCCCGATATAATCCCGCGTCATCGGCACGACGCCCTGGCGCCTGGTCAGCTGGATTTGGAACACCATCATGTTCTGCTTGCGGAACGACATCTCCGACGCCGCCAAGTAAAATTCCCACATCTTCGCAAAGCGCTCGTCGTAGAGCCGGACCGCTTCCTCGCGCCGCGCCATGAAACGCTCGCGCCACGCTTTCAGCGTTTCCGCATAGTGGAGGCGCAGAATCTCGATGTCGCACACCAAAAGCCCGGCACGCTCGATCGCCGGCACCACCTCGGAAAGCCCCGGAATGTAGCCGCCCGGGAAAATGTATTTGGCGATGTAGGGATTGCTGGCGTCCGGGCCTTCGGAGCGGCCGATCGAATGCAGCATCATCACGCCGTCGTCGGTGAGCAGTTCGGCGCAGCGCTGGAAGTATTTCTCATAGAAATCGACGCCGACATGCTCGAACATCCCCACCGATATGATGCGATCGAACGGGCCGGGGATCTCGCGATAATCCTGCAGCAGGAATTTCGCGGATTGCGTCAGGTTCCTTTCGGCGGCGCGGGCGTTCGACACCTGCAATTGTTCTGACAGCGTAACGCCGGTAACGCTGGCACCGGTCATTTCCGCAAGATACAGGCCAAGCCCACCCCAGCCCGAGCCGATATCGAGCACGCGGTGGCCGGGCTCGATCAGGAGCTTCGCCGCGAGATGCCGCTTCTTGGCAAGCTGTGCATCGTCCAGCGTTGCATCCGCCGTCTCGAAATAGCCGCAGCTGTATTGCTTGTCGGCATCGAGGAACAGCGAATAGAGCCGGCCGTCGAGATCGTAATGGCGGGCGACATTATCCTTGGATCGCGAGGGCGGATTGAACTGCTGGGCGTGCCGGACAAGATAGCGCAGCCACCATTGCAGCCTAGCCCAGCGCGGCAGCATGTCGGGCTGGTCGAGCAGGATGGCAAGCGCGTCGGCAATCGAGGCGTTCTCGAATACGAACGTGCCTTCCATGTATATTTCGCCGAGCGCCAGCTCGGGGTTGAGCAGGACGCGCCGCTCGGCATCTGATGTGAGGAACCGCACCGCGACCGGCTCGCCGGTGCCGTCGCCGCAGGTGAATTTTGCTCCGCTCGCGGTGGTGAACGTCATCGTCCCGCGGCGAATGAACTGGCCAACAAAGAAACGCAACAAGCGATCCATCGAAATCACCCGATGAGCGATCCCGCACGCGTGAGAGCGGCCGAGAACCTCGACGCGCCGGACCGAAATGGTTCCCCCTCGCAGTGATCATAATAATGCCGGAACGCCGGCGCCAGTATTGATAGGTGCAAGGCGATAACTCGAATTGTCCGGTTCACGCCATTGCGTTATCTGTGTGCTTCCATTCGCAAGATAATCGGCTAAAAGGTGACCGCCACGACTGCTGTGCAACAAGCGTCGGATTTAAGGCGAATTCCGCATCTGGAGAATCAAAGAATGTTGAGCCGAGCGCTCAGTTTAGCGACGGTGATGCTTTTGATCGGCGGTTTCGCGGCAGCCCCGGTGCGGGCGCAAAATCTCGAAGCCGGCAAGAGTCCTTCCCAGATTTTCTCCGGGACTTGTGCGGCCTGCCATAAAGGTGCGCGGGGCCTTCTGAAAACGGTGGCCCCGGGATCTCTGCCCGGTTTCTTGCGCCAGCATTATACTACCAGTGCTGAGATGGCGTCGGTGCTGAGCGCCTATCTGGTTTCCAACGGTGCGGCCGATACCCGAACTATCGGCGGCCAGCCCAAACAGGCCAAGGATGCCAAGCAGGAGCCGTCCGGACAGCCGGCTCAGCTCGATCGCTACGGAAGACCGATTCGCCGGGCGCCCACCCAGGAAGCCTCCAGGCCGGACGCGGACGGGCGGATGCCCCAGACCGAGCCAGGCGGGCGGCAGGGCCGCAACAGGCTGGCTAATCCCGACGCCGCCAAGCCCGCCATAGAGGGCCAGCCGCCCGCCGACGCTGCCAATGAGCGCGGACCTGACGGCCGCAAGCTGTCTGCCAAGCAGCGCCTCAGCAAGCGCGGCAAGCCGGCACAGGAGCTGCCCAAAGCCGACGCCGCCAAGACGGATGCGCCGATGGGCGAGGCCGCAAAGGGCGCGGCACCAAAGGACGAGAACCCCAATCTAGCCAAGGATGAAGGCAATAAACCTGAGGTAAAGCCTGAAGAAGAAAAGTCGGATTCGGCCAAGCTGGATGCCCCCAAAGGCGAGGCAAACAGGTCCGACGTGCCGCTGAGGGCGGATCCCGTTCCTGCAGTCACGCCGGCGCCGAAATTGTCCGAGGGCGAGGCCAAGCCGGCCGAGCTGGCGCCCGAATCCACTGCGGCATCCAGTGCCGTCTCCGAGCCGCAGGGCGGGTCAACGCCAACTGCGCCGCCGCCCTCCATCGCGGTCACGGCGCCACCGCCACCGCCGGTGGCCCCGGCGGGGCCCCCCGCGCCGCCGATCTCGCAGTGATCTAAATCAAGCCCGGCCTGATCCGGCCGGACTTGGTCCGCGTAGATAGCGAGGAAACCGGCCTTACTTCTCGACGGCTCCGGCATCGGGCGCCGGCTCGACGTCGTCGTGGCGGGCTTCGGGGTCGAAGAATTCGCCGGCGGCGGCCAATGCTTCGGCGGCGGCGTCCTGATCTTCCTGGCGGGTCGAGATGTCCTCGCCGCGGTTGATGCGCTCGGCCTCATCGGCGCTGCGCGCAACCGTCACGGTGACGCCGACTTCGACTTCCGGGTGCACGGCGATGGCGATCTTGTGCTTGCCGATGGTCTTGATCGGCGCGTCCAGCATCACCTGGCTGCGGCTGATGGTAACCTTGTCGTGCTCGAACGAGGCGATGATGTCGCGGATCGACACCGACCCGAACAGCTGTCCGGATTCCGACGCCTGACGCAGCACGACGACGTTGCGGCCGTCGATCTTTTCCGCGACCTTGGTCGCTTCGCCCTTGGCCTGGAGGTTGCGGGTTTCAAGGTCGGCCTTCATGCCTTCGAATTTGGCGCGATTGTCCGAGGTGGCGCGCAATGCCTTGCCGCGCTTGAGCAGAAAGTTGCGGGCAAACCCGTCCTTGACGCGGACGACCTCACCCATCTGGCCGAGCTTGGCGACGCGTTCCAATAAAATGACTTCCATGTTCGATCTCCTTAGGTGTTGAGCAGTTGAGGGTGATGGTCAGGATGAGGGGACGGGTGGCGGCGTCCTTCGTTGCAGATAGCGCTGGCGAAATCCGAAAACGGCGTCGGCGAGGCCCAGCCCCACCATCGCGAGAACCGGCCAGCCGAACACCAGTACGACGGCGTAGGCGCCGCCGAGCCATAGCGCGCGGCTTTTCATCGTCAGCGTCAGGGTATGAAGCACGGCGAAGCCGGTGAGCGCGTAAGCCATCATCAGCGCCGCGCTCACGATCTGGGCCAGAATCGCGAGCAGTCCGCCGGTGAAGCAGAGCGCCAGCGCAACCGATAGCGCCACCAGCGTCATCTGCGGCAGCGCCGCGCTTTTCATATCGGGCCACGGACGGTGCAGCCGGCCCGACGTCGCGGTAATTTTGGCGGCGAGCCAGAGATTGAGCGTCAGCGTCATCATTGCGACGATGGCGGCGGCGGCCGGCGCGATCATCACCAATGCATCGATGAATTGTTCGGTATCGCCGGTCGCCTGCGACGAAGCGCGCACGCCGATGATCCGCAGCAGTCCGCGGCGCAGCGCGCCTGTGATGCTCGCGGCATCGCCGCCGAGCGTGAACAGCGCCGCCATGGTGGTCAGCGCGGCAAAGCCGGCGGTCCACAGCAGGATGCGGCCGACCGGATACCATTCCATGACCGGTGCGACCGGCGCCGCCCCGTTGCCGGCCGAGACGCCGGTAGCGACGGGCCGCCCCAGCAGCGCCAGATGTCCGAGCCACCAGGCCGGCAGCGCGACCGTAAGGACGAAGGCGAGGCAATAGGGCAGGCCGAAGATCGCGCCGAGGCCCAAAGCCGCACTGATGCCACCGATGGTGGCGCTGAGCGGCCCCCATCCAAGGCCGGCGACCATCAGCGGCAGCGGCGCCAGATAGAACAGCAGCAGCGAGATCATCGCGCCCGAGATGATCGAGGCGAACATCAAGGCCGACGCGCAGCCGGCCGCGAGCGCAATGAGAATAATCGTCATCATCAGCTGTCCCGCTCCTTTCGAGCGGTTAGGGGCTCAAAACCCCAACCATCGGCGACCGGACGATCCGGAAGCCTTATGAAGAATTCGACTGGCCGCATCAACGCCGCCAGTCGAGCAACGCGTTAGCGGATCACGTAGGGAAGCAGGCCGAGGAAACGCGAGCGCTTGATGGCGCGGGCGAGTTCACGCTGCTTCTTGGCGGAGACCGCGGTGATGCGGCTCGGCACGATCTTGCCGCGCTCGGAGACGTAACGCATCAAGAGCTTGGAATCCTTGTAGTCAATCTTCGGCGCATTCGGACCCGTGAACGGGCAGGTCTTGCGGCGGCGGAAAAACGGACGGCGTGCACCAGCTTCAGCCATGATGCTTACTCCTCGATCGCAGCGGTTGGGGCGTCGGCGTCATCGCGCGGACGGCGCGGGCCACGATCGCCGCGGAAGCCGCCATCGCGGTCGCCGCCCCGGAAACCACCGCCTTCGCGGTCACCGCGGAAACCGCCATCGCGGTCGCCACGGAAGCCGCCGCCACGGTCGTCGCGATCGCGGTCGCGATCGACCTTGCGCAACATTGCCGAGGGGCCTTCCTCGTGCTCTTCGACGCGAACTGTGAGATAGCGGATGACGTCTTCGCTGATGCGCTCCTGCCGCTCGATCTCGGCGACAACAGCGGAGGGGCCGTCGATGTTCAAGAGCACGAAATGCGCCTTGCGGTTCTTGTTCATGCGATAGGTCAGCGAGCGTACGCCCCAGTTTTCGGTCTTCACGACCTTGCCACCGCCCTGCTCGACGATGCCGGTCATCTGGGTGGTCAGTTCTTCGACCTGCTGGGTGCTCGCATCCTGACGTGCGAGAAAAACATGCTCATAAAGCGGCATGGCTGTCCTTTCCTAGTGTTGACGCGTTTCCCGGCGGCAAGCCCTTCGAGGCCTATGGATAAGGACTCGGAAAGTAAGCTCAGAAGGCGGAAGCACGGGACGACGGACCGACTGGCCCTGCCGCATCAAGATCGCCCAGAAGGTGAAATTGCTGAGACCGTCCGTTCAGCTCCCGGCCGGGATCCACGGATGGCGCGGTTTATACGGATTTTGACCGCGATGGCAAGGGAAACAGGGCCGAAATCCGGGGTTCGGCAGAACATGGCGGAACCGGCGGCCTGCAAGCCATTGCTTGACATATTAGGGCTCGCCGGTGTCTTTCGGCGCGACTTTAGCGATATCAGGAATGTTCAGGGGCGCCGATGACCGCAGCTTTTACGTTTCCGGGGCAGGGCTCCCAGGCGGTCGGCATGGGCAAGGCGCTTGCGGACGCATTTCCCGCGGCGAAAGCCGTTTTTGACGAGGTCGACGCCGCGCTGGGCGGGAAGCTGACTGCCACGATCTGGGACGGCCCGGCCGAAACCCTGCAGCTCACCGAGAATGCGCAGCCGGCGTTGATGGCGGTCTCGCTGGCGACGCTGCGCGTGCTGGAGACCGAGGCCGGCTTTTCGGTGGCCCGCGACGCTGCATACGTGGCCGGGCACTCGCTCGGCGAATATTCCGCGCTGGCCGCCGCCGGCAGCCTTTCCATCGGCGACACCGCGCGGTTGCTGCGCACCCGCGGTCTCGCCATGCAAAAAGCGGTGCCGGTCGGCGTTGGCGCGATGGCGGCATTGCTCGGGCTCGATTATGAGGCAGCAGTGGCCATCGCCAGCGAGGCTGCGCAGGATCAGGTCTGCCAGGCCGCCAACGACAATGGAGGCGGCCAGGTCGTGGTCTCCGGCGACAAGGCCGCGGTGGAACGCGCGCTTGAGATTGCCAAGTCCAGGGGCGTCAAGCGCGCCATGCTGTTGCCGGTCTCGGCGCCGTTCCATTGCCGGTTGATGCAGCCCGCCGCCGACGCGATGGCGAAGGCGTTGGCTGATGTCGCAATCCGTGCGCCGGCGTCGCCGCTGGTGTCCAATGTGCTGGCCGCCGCCATTACCGATCCGGACGAGATCCGCCGCCGCCTGATCGAGCAGGTGACCGGAACCGTGCGCTGGCGCGAGTCGGTGGCTTACATGGCCGCCCATGGCGTGACGCGATTTTTCGAGATCGGCGCCGGCCGTGTGCTGAGCGGGCTGGTCAAGCGCATCGCCGACGGCGCCGTCGGGATTCCCGTCGGCGGGCCGAATGATATCGCTGCTGCAAAAGACTCATTGGCTTCAGCACATTCGGCGTGAGCGGGGCAAGGGGAGACTGACATGTTCGATCTGACTGGCAGGACCGCGCTGGTCACCGGCGCGTCCGGCGGCATCGGCGGCGCGATCGCGGAGAAGCTGCATGCGCAAGGCGCCAGGGTGGCGATTTCCGGGACGCGGCGGGAGGTGCTGGATGCGCTCGCCGGCAAACTCGGCGAGCGGGCCCACGTGCTGCCCTGCAACCTTTCGGACGCGGCGGAAGTCGAGGCACTTGTACCGGCGGCGGAGACAGCGATGGGGCAGGTGGATATTCTAATCGCCAATGCCGGCATCACTCGGGACAATCTTTTCGTTCAGTTGCGCGATGAGGACTGGGACGACGTGATCCAGGTCAACCTGACCGCGACCTTCCGCCTTGCCCGGGCGGCGACCAAGCTGATGATGCGCAAGCGGTTCGGCCGCATCATCGCGATCACGTCCATCGTCGGCGTCACCGGCAATCCCGGCCAAGGCAATTACACCGCGGCGAAAGCCGGGCTGATCGGCATGATCAAGACGCTGGGCGCGGAATACGCCAAACGCAACGTCACCGCCAATTGCATCGCACCAGGCTTCATCAAAACGCCGATGACGGATGCGCTTAACGACAAGCAGCGCGAGACGATCCTGTCCAAGGTCCCTGCGGCACGGCTTGGAACGCCCGACGATATCGCGGCGGCGGCAGTCTACCTCAGTTCGAATGAGGCCGCCTACGTCACCGGGCAAACGATTCATGTCAACGGCGGAATGGCCATGTTTTGAGGCATTTGGCCGCCTCCTCGACGAGGCGCGAGGGCCTTTGGGAGTGCCGTTTGGGCTTGTGGTCGACGTGGCGGGCGTGTGATAACCGGACCACGAACGGCACGGCAAAGAACCCCATTGCAGGATTTTGAAACCCTGTATATTGGCGGTGCGGAGCCTGCCGTCTTTCGCCGGGTCTCCGTCCGCAATGACGGGGCCAAATCAAGACAATGCGCGACCGCGACAGGAACTTGACGAGTAACGCACCGCGATGGCTCGGATCGTCTGCGGTCGGATCCAATGGGAACAACACGAGGTTGAACGATGAGCGAGATTGGCGAGCGGGTTAAGAAGATCGTGGTCGAACACCTTGGTGTCGAGCCCGAAAAGGTGGTCGACAATGCGAGCTTCATTGACGACCTCGGCGCCGACAGTCTCGATACGGTCGAGCTTGTGATGGCGTTCGAGGAAGAGTTCGGCTGCGAAATTCCCGACGATGCGGCGGAGACGATTCTGACCGTTGGCGACGCCACCAAGTTCCTTGAAAAGAACGCGAAAAGCTGACAACCCCGCGCGGTGCCGATGAAGCCGGACGGGCCGTGATCGCGGTCCACCGGCTTCTTGTTGTGGACCGCGAATTGATAGGGCCGGAGTCTTGGGTATGAGGCGGGTTGTCGTCACGGG
>NZ_DASYMN010000031.1:0-3095 GCF_036009065.1 Bradyrhizobium sp.
TCGATGCCCTTCGGCGGCCATGTGCCGGGTACGCTGCAGGCGCCGGCGGCCGTCCCCGCGCCGCATCCGAACAGGGCATCGCGGGTGGCATGAACCGCATCGGCCGGAAACAGCGCCGAGTTGAAGAACGCCCAGAACCAGGCGACAAAAAACATCACCTCGGAGGCGATGAACAGGATCATGCCGTAGCGGTGGCTGATCTGCACCACGCGGGTGTGGTCGCCCTTGTACTGGGCCTCGCGGATCACGTCGGCCCACCAGCTTGCCATGGTGTAGAGCACGCCGATGGTGCCGATGCCGAAAATGATCGGCGCCGCGGCGAACATATGATGCATCCAGGTGATCGCGCCGACCGCCATGATGAAGGCCGACACGGAGCCGATGATCGGCCATGGGCTCGGATCGACGAGGTGGTAGTCGTGGTGCTTGACTTGCGCCGTAGCCATTGCGGTCTCTCCGTTAGCGGTGCCGGTGCATTCGGCACGACTTCGTCTCAAAAATCAAACCCCAAGCTCGTCGCGATGTTCCGATTTCGCGATTTTACAAGCTTCCCTTGCGCCTGTCCGGCTGGCTTGCCGCCAGCGGCTCGGCGACACGTACCGGATAGAACGTGTAGGACAGGGTGATGGTGTTGAGCCCGTCATTGTCGCCGTCGGCGACCAATTTGGGATCGACATAGAACACCACCGGCATCTCGCGCTTTTCGCCCGGCGCCATGGTCTGTTCGGTGAAGCAGAAGCAGTTGATCTTCTGGAAATACGATCCGACCGTCAGCGGCGCCACGTTGTAGGCGGCCTGCCCGGTGGTGGCCCGCGCCGACTGGTTGGTCACGGTGTAATACACGGTGACCACTTCGCCGATCTTGACCTCGATCTGGGTCTGCTCGGGCTCGAACTTCCACGGCAAGCCGCCGGCGACGTTGGAGTCGAAGCGTACCGCGATGGTGCGCGCCAGCGGCGCCGACGACGGAGCCGAGGTCGCGACCTGGGTGGTGCCGTTGAAGCCGGTGGTGCGGCAGAACCAGTTGTAGAACGGCACCGCCGCATAGGCGGCGCCGACCATCAGCGCCACGAACACGCCGCACAGCGCCGCCACGGTGGCATCGCGGCCGAGGCCACGGCGGGCTGTGTTCTGGGAGCTGAGTGCGGGTTTTTGTTTCATCACATCACATCGGCCGCACCAGAACACCGGGCCCCTTGACCATGGTGACCGCGAAGAACAGCGCCACCAGCACGCCGAGCGCGAGCGCGATGGCGATCGAGCGCTCGCGACGGCGTTTCTTCTGCGCCTCGGTGAGGACGATGCCTTTGGGCTGCTGTCTGTCGTCCATCGCCGGCCATGCGCCCCCTACCAGATCAACGGCGCGATAGCGCGGACGACGACTTCGAGCAGCAAGGTCGCAAACAGCGCAAACAGATAGAAGATCGAGAACGTGAACAGTTTTTTTGTTGCGCGCGACGCCTCGACACCCTCACGATGGCGGTAGACGTTGATCGCCAGCGCCAGCATTCCGGCGCCGAGAATCAGCGAGGCAACCCCGTACACCGCGTCAAAATAGCCGAGCGGCCAAGGTGCGAACGCGATCGCGACCAGCACGATGGTATAGAGCAGGATCTGCAGCCGCGTCGCATCGGGACCGGCGACCACGGGCAGCATCGGCACGCCCGCGCGCGCATAGTCGTCGTTGCGGAACAGCGCCAGCGCCCAGAAATGCGGCGGAGTCCAGAAGAAGATGATGAGGAACAACAGGATCGGCTCGACCGACAGCGATCCGGTCGCCGCCACCCATGCCACCACCGGCGGCAGCGCGCCGGCGGCGCCGCCGATCACGATGTTCTGCGCGGTCCAGCGCTTCAGCAGCATGGTGTAGACCACGACGTAGAAGAAGATGGTGAAGGCGAGCAGCCCGCCCGCGAACCAGTTGACCAGGATGCCCAGCGTCATCACCGAGAAGAATGCCAGCGTCATGCCGAAGGTGAGCGCCTCCGGACCGATGACGCGGCCGCGCGGGATCGGCCGGTTGGCGGTGCGCGACATCAGTGCGTCGATGTCGCCCTCGTACCACATGTTCAGCGCGCCGGATGCGCCGGCGCCGACGCCGATGCAGAGGATCGAGGTGAATGCCAGCACCGGATGGACATGGCCCGGCGCGATCACGAGGCCGACCAGCGCCGTGAAGATCACCAGCGACATCACCCGCGGTTTTAAGAGCGCGATGTAATCGGCGACCCCAGCTTCCGAGATGCGGGGCGCGGCGAGATCAATATGGTGTTCAACGATCGACAATGGTTGCCTACTCTCATCCTCTCAGTTGTCATCGCCCGGCTTGACCGGGCGACCCAGTAATCGCTGAACCAGACGTCAAGAACGGAACGTCGGTGTTTACTGGGTCCCCGCATGCGCGGGGACGACGATTATCACTGCACGCGCGGCAGCACTTCGAACTGGTGGAACGGCGGCGGCGACGGCAGCGTCCATTCCAGCGTGGTGGCGCCGGCGCCCCATGGATTGTCCGCGGCCTTCTCCTTCCTGATGAAGGCCAGCGCGACGCCATAGATGAAGACCAGCACGCCAAGCCCGGAAAGATACGAGCCGAGCGAGGACACCAGATTCCACCCCGCAAAGGCATCGGGATAGTCGACATAGCGGCGCGGCATGCCCGACAGGCCGAGGAAGTGCTGCGGGAAGAACACCAGGTTGACGCCGATGAACGTCATCCAGAAGTGCAGCTTGCCGATAAATTCCGAATACATGTAGCCGGACATTTTCGGGAACCAGTAGTACCAGCCGGCGAAGATCGCGAACACCGCGCCGAGCGACAGCACGTAGTGGAAGTGCGCGACCACGTAATAGGTATCCTGCAGCACGCGGTCGACGCCGGCATTCGCCAGCACCACGCCGGTGACGCCGCCGAGCGTGAACAGGAAGATGAAGCCGATCGCCCACAGCATCGGCGTCTTGAACTCGATCGAGCCGCCCCACATGGTGGCGATCCACGAAAAGATCTTCACGCCGGTCGGCACCGCGATCACCATGGTGGCGGCGACGAAATAGGCCTGCGTCGCCGAGGACATGCCGACGGTGTACATGTGGTG
>NZ_DASYMN010000032.1:0-5473 GCF_036009065.1 Bradyrhizobium sp.
TGGTGGAAGCAATCTTCGAAGTTGCCTTACAAAAGGATGGCCTACGAAATTCTCACTCATCTAAGTCCTCCGGCCCTCCGTCGTCGCAACCCATATCCCGGCAAACACCGCGACCAGTCCCAGGACCAGATTCGCCGTGATCGGCTCGCCGACCAGTTGGGTTGCGAGCAGTCCGGCCGTGATCGGGTTGACGGTCATGGTGTTGGCGACGCGGGTTGGCGTCGCGCGCTCCAGCGCCAGCACCCACAGGATGAAGGCGAGCGCGCCGCCGCCGACGCCGAGATAGATGCCGGCGATCCATTGCGGGGCGCCGAAGCTACTCAGGACTTCGACGCGGCCGGTCAGCACGCCGACCAGGATGAGTGCGGCGGCGCCGGCGCCCATGCCGACGGTGAGGAAGCCGAGCGCGCTGGAGCGCTGAATGAAAGGACGGGACCAGACGTTGTAGAACGACATGCACAGTACGGCAGCGACCATGATCAACTCGCCGCGCCAAGCTCCTGATGGAGCGGCCGACAGGCCGGACACCAGCGCGGCAGCGACGCCGAGCACCGCGATGCCGACGCCTACCGTCTTGCGCTTCGTCAGCGGCTCGATGCCGAGCAGGGCGCCGACCACCATGGTCTGCAACGGCAGCGTCGACAGCGCGAGGCTGGCGCGGGCTGCTGTCGTGAAACTCACCGCGATGTTGTAGAGCACGAAAAACAATCCGAAGAAACACACCCCAAGCGCGGCCACGGCAAGCCAGTCGCTGCGCGGCGGCCATCGCACCCGCAGCAGCAGGGCTACCGGCAGCAGGCAGAGAAAACCAATTCCCCAGCGCAGGATGGCAAGCGTGATCGGGTCGGCATTGCCGACCAGATAACGGGTAACCGCCGCCGCGGTCCCGCCGAGGCAGCTTGAGACGAGTGCGAGCAGTACCCCGAGCCATTCGGTCAACCGGTTCTCCTGTGTCGCGGCACGCCCGGCATGTGCCATCTTGCCGAACGATCCGTGCCGACCACACCGCCGCCGTCATCCTGAGGTGCTCGCCCTCTTGGGCGAGCCTCGAAGGATGGGCCACAGGCGTCTGCGTCCATCCTTCGAGACGCCGCGCAAGAGCGCGGCTCCTCAGGATGAGGGCGTTCTTGTTGTCATTGCGATGAGGGAGGCGACAAAGCAATCCAGTCCTTGTGGCCCTCTTGATTGCTTCGCGGAGCCTGTCATCGGGCCGGCGAAGCCGGACCCGTTGGCTCGCAATGACGTAAACATTCACATCTCTCAGGATGATGGCGTGTCGGCGTTAGGTTTAGCAGTCCTGTACTCATATCGAGGCAGCGAAGCTTTGCAATCGTTCCGCTGCTGACAACTTGCTCACTAAATCTAAATTTAAGCAAACGGTCGCGGAGAGTTGAGCGACGAATTCGTCAAGCCCGCTAGCGATCATCAAGAACCATTTCTACCTGCAAAAAGTAGCGAGCTGGGAGCGCTCTCTGACGAAGGAAAATAGTTATGTTGCGCAAGACGATGATCGCGTTACTGGCAGCCGCATCGGTTGGCCTGGTTGCGCCGACGATGGCGTTCGCTCGTGGCGGCGGCGGAGGCGGTGGCCACGGTGGCGGCGGGTTTGGCGGTGGCGGATTTCATGGTGGCGGCTTTGGCGGCGGCGGGTTCCATGGTGGTGGTCTCGCCGGTGGATTCCATGGCGGTGGTTTTCACGGCGGTGGCTTTCATGGCCGCGGCTTCGGGCGTGGATTGGCATTCGGTGGGCTTGGATTGGGCTACGGCCTTTACGGGTACGATGATGGCTACTACGGCTATCCCTACGGCTACGATCCCTACGCCACCAGCGACTCCTACTATGACAACGGCGATTGCTATGTGGTTCAGCGGCGCGTGCACACCACGCATGGTTGGCGCAGGCAGCCCGTTCAGGTGTGCGGCTGACTAGGCCCGCTCAATACCGATACGGCTCGATCTGCAGCAGCGGGAATGCGCTGAAAACGTCGGGCGCATTCGTCGGCATCGCCGCGTGCAAATAGCTTCTGTCGAGTTCGGCGAAGGTGTTGACGCCGAGCAGCCCCATGCAACGCTGCACCTCGTCCTCGAGCAGCTCCAGCATCCGCACGATGCCGGCTTCGCCGCCTGCCGCGAGCGCCCAGCATTGCAGGCGGCCGAGGCCGACCAGATCGGCGCCTGCGGCGATCGCCTTGACGATGTCGGTGCCGCGGCAGAACGAGCCGTCGACCATGATCTTCGCGCGGCCGGCGACGGTGGCGGCGATCTCGGGCAGCACATGCATCGCGCCGCGGCCGTGGTCGAGCTGGCGTCCGCCATGATTGGACACGTAGATCCACTCGACCCCGTGATCGACGGCGATACCAGCGTCTTCCGCGGTGGCGATGCCCTTGATCGCCAGCGGGATCTTGTACTTGTCCTTGATGCGTTTGACGGTGCGCCAGTCCAGCGCCATCTGGAATTCCCGGCCGCTGACGTCGCGGCGGTTGGCGCGGACGTAACGCTTGGCGAGATCGCGCTCGCGCCGGCTGTAATGCGCGGTATCCACCGTAAGGCAGAAGGCGGCATAGCCGTTGCCGATGGCGCGCTCGATGCGATCCTCGACGAAGGCATCGTCGCCGCGGACATAGAGTTGATAGATGCGCAACGCGTCCGGCGCCGCCTCGGCGACCTTCTCCAGCCCGGGCTCGGACACCGAACTCAGCATGTGGGCTGCGCCGAAGCTACCTGCTCCGCGCACGACGGCGCCGCCGGCCCCGGGATCGAATGACTCGAGCGCACCGACCGGCGCCAGCATCACCGGCAGGCGCAGTTTGTGGCCCATCACCTCGACGGATGCGTCGACTTTGCTGACATCGCGCAGCACCCGCGGCCGGAAGGCGATCTCGTCGAGCGCCATGCGGTTGCGCCGCAAGGTGGTTTCGGTCTCGGTGCCGCCGACGATGTAGTCCCAGGCATTCTGGTTGAGGTTGGCGCGGGCTTTGGCGACCAGTTCGTGCAGGTTGTGGAAATCGCTGGCGGCGGTGCCCATCTCGATAGCTTTCGGCGGCGGATTGTTGATCCCGTCGTTCATTTTCTTCTTCCCATTTTTAATCGATCACACCCCGAAAAGCTTGGTGTAGCGCGCCTTGATCGCTTCGCTCTGCGCCAGCACCTCTGCGGGGTCGGCCTTGAGCAACTTGATTTCCGATAGCGGCACGTGGCCCGCCTTCTCCTTGACCAGGGCATGGAATGAGCGATGGGCAAAAGTGTCGACCAGCAATTGCTGCGTCTCGGCGCTGAAAAAGAAATTCTGGAACAGCCGCGCGGCGTTGGGATTGGGCGCGTTGCGGAACACGCCCGAGGGAACGATGATCAGCGGCGAGCCTTCGGTGGCGTACACCGCCTGCACCGGCTTGCCGTCGTCCTTGAGCAGCACCAGGTTGTAGTCGTTGCCGTCGGCCATGATAGCGCGCTCGCCGAGCAGGATCTTTTTCGGCGGGTCGGCCGCTGATTGCACCTGCAGCACCTTTTGCTGCGCGAGTTTTTCCAGATAGGACCAGCCGAGATCGCGCGTCAGCACGAAGGTCGCGGTCAGGATCGCGCCGCTGTAGCCGGGATGGCCCTTGACGATCTTGCCCAGCCATTTCGGATCGAGCAGATCGGCGTAGCTCTTCGGCGCGTCTTCGCGCTTTACGAGGTTGGTGTTGTAACCGATCGCCTCCAGCCAGGCGCACGAAGTCGCATACATGCCGTCGGCGTCGACCTGGTCCGCCGGGAAGTGCCTCGCGACGTCCTCGGGCAGATAGGGCGCCAGCCAGCCTTTCTGTTTCCAGTCGAGATAATGCGCTGGATCCGTCGAGTTGGCGACATCGACCGCGTTGATGTTGCTCGCCTGCTCCTGCGCGATGCGCTGAAAGATCCGTTCCGCGCCGGAGCGTTCGACGCGCACCGCAATGCCCGGATATTTCGCCTCAAACGTCTTGCCGAGCCGCTCCGCGACGTTGAGTTCCAGCGCCGAGTAGAACGAAACCTTGCCTTCCTTGCGCGCGGCTTCGATCAGGGCCGGCGTGACCGCGGTCGGCGGGGGAGGGGCGGCCTTGAGCGGCTCGGCGAACAGCGCGCCCGCGGCCAGTGCTGTCGACGCCTTGAGCACGTCGCGCCGCGACCATTTTCGCCTCCGCATGGCATCCTCCCTATGGCTGCGGCGGTTGGCCGGCCGCAGTGATGAATTTTGTTGGAAAGAGTATAGCTGATCTGGGCGGCGTTCGGACTACCGGCGCTTCGCCTTCCTGCCGGTCTTTTTGACGGCCTTCTTGTTCTTCCCGGCGCTTTTCTTGCCGGCGGATGACGCCGATTTCCTGGGCGAGCGCTTGGCCGTTTCCCCTGCGGCCTTGTTGGCGGCTTTTCCGGCGATCGCTTTTCCGGCCTTTGCCGCGGCCGCCTTTTTCGGCGCCGGCTTTTTCTCCAGCACGCGAACCGCCGCAATCAGCGGCATCGGCATCGCCGCCGCGTCGCTGCCCTGCGGGATGTAATGCTGCTCGTTCGCCGGCCCCGCAACCTGCTCGGGATCGGCCCTGGCAGGCGGTATCCTGGCTAACTTTTCCGCGTTGGACTCCATGGCATGCTGGGCGGCGTCCGATGCCGAATCGACGACATGGCTTACGGCGTTCTTTACCGAGCTGGCGGCCTTGCCGATGGCCTCGGTCAGTCGCTCCGCGATTGATTTCTCATCGTTCATGGCCGCCTCCCGATGTGATCGAATACGCTAATCCGATTCCGCGGCCTGGCAACATGCAAAAAGGTCCCAGGGGTCGGGCAAGCGTCATCGCCGCCCGCAAATCCCTTCGCGTGAATGGTGGGTTCAGTGAACCTCCCCCGAAGAGAATAGAGGGAGGCGGAACGCCGAAAGGCGCACCTTGGTAACAGCCGCGGCTTGATTGCCGGATCGCCGACAATCAGAGGCACACGGCAACGCCTCTCGACGTTCCGTCGCGGCGTAGTAGCCCTGGTCCGCGCTTCCGGGGACTTGGCGCACGGCGATTTCGCGCCGCTGCCTGTCCCCGTCCAGCCAGCTTCGGTGGCAGACCCCGAGTATGGGGCCGGACGGATACCCAAGTACTCCCGCGAACGTGAGCCACGTTAGCCCCCGCCCTCAGGCGCCGCTCCCACCCCCACGTTCCAAAGCGTCCCAGGTAACGCTCCCTCAAGCTAGGATGAGATGACTAGGAATGTAGCTTAAAAGGAATATATGTCAAGCAACCAAAACATTAAATTTTTGCCCGGGACAGCTATCCGCAAAAAATATTGATGGAGCCCGTTCCGCCTTCGGAACAGGAACCTCACATCCGTTTGAAGCGGAACAGGATGAAACCTGGAAACGTCTTCCCTCGTCAGCCGTTGGCCTGGCGTCACTACGATGGAGAAATGAATGAACTTGAAACTCTTGACCGCCGCCGCCGTCCTGTCCACCGCGATTGCAGCCCCCGCATTCGCG
>NZ_DASYMN010000033.1:0-18005 GCF_036009065.1 Bradyrhizobium sp.
CACGGCGCTGCAGCGCGCGTTCCTGGTGCGCTCCTGCACCGATTCGTTCTTCGAAAGCCGCACCCGGCCGTGCCTGCTGTATCAGATCCGGCGCTGCGCGGGGCCGTGCACCGGCGAGATCGATTTCCCCGGCTATACCGACCTGGTGCGTGAGGCGACGGAGTTTCTGTCCGGCCGCAGCCGGCTGGTCAAACAGCAACTCGCCGGCGAAATGGAGAAGGCCTCAGTGGAGCTGGAGTTCGAGAGCGCCGCGCTGTACCGCGACCGCCTCGCGGCGTTGTCGGCGATCCAGTCGCAGCAGGGCATCAATCCACGCACCGTGGAGGAGGCCGACGTGTTCGCCATCCATCAGGAGGGCGGCTATTCCTGCGTCGAGGTGTTCTTCTTCCGCACCGGCCAAAACTGGGGCAACCGCGCCTATTTTCCGCGCGCGGAAAAATCCTTCACGGCCGAAGAGGTCTTGAGTTCGTTCCTCGCGCAGTTCTACGATGACAAGCCGCCGCCGAAACTGATCCTGCTCTCGCACGACATCGAGGAATGCGAACTGCTGGCCAGCGCGCTCTCGATCAAGGCCGGCTTCAAGGTCGAGGTCAACACGCCACGGCGCGGCGAGAAGAAGGAAATGATCGCACATGCGCTGACCAATGCGCGCGAGGCGCTGGGGCGCAAGCTCGCCGACACCGCGACGCAAACGCGGCTACTGCAGGGGCTGGTCACGACATTGAGCCTGCCGCATGTGCCGAAGCGTATCGAGGTTTACGACAACAGCCACATCCAGGGCACCAATGCGGTCGGCGCCATGATCGTCGCCGGGCCGGATGGTTTTATCAAGAACCAGTATCGCAAGTTCAACATCAAGTCAGAGGGGCTGACGCCCGGCGACGATTACGCCATGATGCGCGAAGTCTTGCAGCGGCGCTTCAAGCGGCTGCTGACGCCGCCGGCCGAAGGCGAAGCGGCAAGACGCAAAGACGACGATTCGTTTCCGCAATGGCCCGACCTCGTGATCATCGACGGCGGCCGTGGCCAGCTCAACGCGGTGAAGGAAATTTTCGACGGTTTTGGGCTGACCCAGGTGTTGCTGCTGGCGGTGGCCAAGGGGCCGGACCGCGACGCGGGGCGCGAGACGCTGTTCATTCCCGGCCGCGAGCCCATAAAGCTGGAACCGCGCGACCCCGTGCTGTATTTCATCCAACGGCTGCGCGACGAGGCGCATCGCTTTGTGATCGGCTCGCACCGCAAGCTGCGCAAGAAGGACATCCGCGAGGCGGGCCTGCAGGAAATTCCTGGCATCGGGCCGTCACGCAAACGTGCTTTACTGCATCACTTCGGAACCTTGAAGGAAATCGAGCGCGCCTCGATCGCCGACCTCGGCAAGGTTCCGGGCGTCAGCGCCGAAAGCGCGCGCAAGATTTTCGAGTTTTTCCACGCGCAGCCGGGATAGCGATGAATTCTGCGGCATATTGCAGCGTCTGCCACGGGATCACGGCGGCGCGGTGTTGACCTCGGCGCTGCGGCGGTATTGGTAAGACGGATGAATGTTGTCACCACCAGAGCGGCGCGGCACTCGTTCTCGCTGCCAAATATCCTCACTTACGCCAGGATCGCCGCGATCCCGGTGGTGGTGGGCTGTATCTATGTGCAGGCCATCATGGACGGGCCGCTGTGGCTGCGCTGGGTGGCATTGGCGGTCTTCATCGCCGCCGGTGTTACGGATTTTCTCGATGGCTACTATGCGCGAATCTGGGACCAGCATTCGGCGTTCGGGCGCATGCTCGACCCCATCGCCGACAAGCTGTTGGTGGCATCCTGCCTGCTGATGCTGGCTGCGGACGGAATCATTCACGGCTGGACGCTGTGGGCCGCCATCGTGATTCTATGCCGCGAGATTCTGGTGTCGGGCCTGCGCGAATATCTTGCGGCGCTTCGGGTCAGCGTGCCCGTGACCAAGCTTGCGAAATGGAAGACCACGGTTCAGCTTGTCGCGATCGGCTTTCTGCTCGCGGGCGAGGCCGGCGATCAGGTCGTGCCGGTCGTGACCCAGATCGGGCTGCTGCTGCTGTGGATTTCGGCGATCTTCACCATCTACACCGGCTGGGATTACTTCCGCGCCGGCATCCATCACCTCATCGAGGAGGACGAGGGATGAAAGTCAAGTATTTCGCCTGGGTGCGCGAGCGCGTCGGCAAGGCCGAGGAGACGGTCGAGCCGCCGGCCGATGTCCGCACCGTCGGCGAGCTGATGGGCTGGCTTGCGCAGCGCGGCGAGGACTACGCCCACGCGTTCGAAACGCCGCGGGTGATCCGCGCCGCCATCGATCACACCCACGTCCGGCCGGACACAGTGATCGCAGGTGCACGCGAGATCGCATTCTTTCCGCCGATGACCGGCGGCTAAGTTCATGTTGGAGCGCGGCGCGAACGCTTCTTCACCTCTCCCCGCGGAGGAGAGGTCGACGCGCATCGTCAGATGCGCGGCGGGTGAGGGGACTTTCCGCGAATCCGGCCTGTGTGGAGACCCCCCTCACCCGAAGCCTGCGCTGGGCTCCGGCTTCGACCTCTCCCCTCCGGGGAGAGGTGAGAAGGAGCTGCTTCAACCTAAGTTCATTATGCGCCGATGACCGTCCCCGTCACCATCCGCATCCAGCAAGCCGATTTCGACATCGCGCAGGAAATCGCAGCGCTGACCAAAGGCCGCACCGATATCGGCGCGGTGGTGACGTTCAGCGGAATCTGCCGCGGCGCCGAGGGCGGCGACACTATCGCCGCGCTGACGCTGGAACATTATCCGGGCATGGCGGAAGCGGAAATCGCGCGGCATGCCGAGACGGCGGCGTCGCGCTGGCCGCTCACCGGCCTGACCGTCATTCACCGCGTCGGCCGCATCGCGCCCGGCGAAAACATCGTGCTGGTGGTGACCTCGTCGGCGCACCGGCACGCCGCTTTCGAGGCGGCCGAGTTTTTGATGGATTATCTGAAAGCCCACGCGCCGTTCTGGAAGCGCGAGGAGGGTGCAACGGGGACAGGCTGGGTCGATGCCCGCGAGCACGATGATGCCGCGGCCGAGCGCTGGACCAAGTCCTGATGACCAAACGCGCCAAAGCGCCGGCGAAGCGGCGCCCTGCCACGCCAAAACCTGCAAAGCCCAAGCCATTTGAGCGCTGGACGCTGCTCGATTTCTTGCGCTATGCGACGAGCCGCTTTATCGAGGCCGAGCTCGTATTTGCGCATGGCACTGACGATGTATTGGCGGAAGCCGCCTTTCTGGTCTGTGAAGCGCTGCATCTGCATCCCGACCAGTTCGAAATGTTTGCAACGGTACGGACCACCGAAGCTGAGACCAGGAAAATTCTTGAGCTCATCGAGAGCCGTGTCGCGACCCGCAAGCCTGCCGCCTATCTCGTCAACAAAGCCTACATGCTCGGCTTGCCTTTCTATGTCGACGAGCGCGTGATTGTGCCGCGCTCCTTCATCGGAGAACTGCTGGATTCGCATTTCAGTGAGGGTGGTTCGCTGATCGATGACCCCGCGGCGGTTGAAGGCGTGCTCGATCTCTGCACCGGCTCGGGCTGCCTCGCGATTCTGGCTGCGCGCGCATTTCCCCACGCGAAAGTCGATGCGGTGGATATTTCAAAGGACGCGCTCGACGTCGCCGCGCGCAACGTGACCGATTATGGGATCGGGCATCGCATCTCATTGCATGAAGGCGATCTGTTCAAGCCGCTCGGCGGCAAGCGATATGACCTGATCATCAGCAACCCGCCCTATGTCGACGCCGAAGGCATGGCCGGCCTGCCGCGCGAATGCCGGTTCGAACCGAAACTGGCGTTCGATGGCGGCGCCGATGGGCTGGATATCGTGAGGCGCATCTTGACTGAGGCCGGCAGGCACCTCACGCCGCAAGGCGGGCTATTGTGCGAAATCGGCCGCGGCCGCGAATTGCTTGAAGCCGAGTTTCCGCAATTGCCGCTGCTCTGGCTCGACACGCAAGAGTCCGAAGGCGAGGTGTTCTGGATCGGGGCAAAGGATTTGTAGGGCGGATTAGCGCAGCGTAATCCGCCGTGCCGTGCGCGAGACCGCGGCGGATTACGCTTCGCTAATCCGCCCTACGATGTCTGCGCCTGTCGCCCCTCACAGCACCTTTCTGATCCAGTCGTGCGGATCGGCCGCGCGTCCGTACTGGATGTCGATCAGCTTCTTGCGCAGCCCCATCGCGACCGGGCCGGCCGTGCCGCCGCTGATGAGAAAATCGCCGCTCGCGGAACACACCTTGCCGATCGGCGAGATGACGGCCGCCGTGCCGCAGGCGAAGGCCTCTTTCAGTTTTCCGCTGGCGGCATCGTTGCGCCACTGATCGATGGTGTAGAGCTGCTCGCGCACCAGCGTGCCGGAATCCTTGGCGAGCGCGATGATGGAATCGCGGGTGATGCCGGGCAGGATCGTACCGAGCGGCGGCGTCAGCAGCGAGCCGTCGTCGAACACGAAGAAGATGTTCATGCCGCCGAGCTCCTCGACGTAGCGGCGCTCGACCGCATCGAGGAAAACCACCTGATCGCAGCCGTGATCGATGGCCTCGGCCTGCGCGCGCAGGCTCGCGGCGTAATTCCCGCCGCATTTGACGGCGCCGGTGCCGCCGATTGCGGCGCGCGTGTAGTTCTCCGACACCCAGATCGACACCGGCGCAGGTCCGCCCTTGAAATAGGAGCCGACCGGCGAGGCGATGACGGCGAAGATGTATTCGGCGGAAGGCTTGACGCCGAGGAAGACCTCGCTCGCGATCATGAAGGGCCGCAGATAGAGACTGCCCTCGCCGCCGGGGATCCAGGCGCGGTCGATGCGCACGAGCTGCTCGACCGCTTCGATGAACACCGGCTCGGGCAGGGGGGCCATGGCCATGCGATCGGCCGAATTCCGGAAACGCCGGGCATTGGCGTCGGGGCGGAACAGGTTCACGCCGCCGTCGTCGCGCTTGTAGGCCTTGAGGCCTTCGAAAATCTCCTGCGCGTAGTGCAGGACAGCCAGGGCGGGATCGAGCGGGAAATTCGCCCGGGATTCCACCCGCGCGTCATGCCAGCCCTTCGCTTGACTGTAGCGGACGATCGCCATGTGATCGGTGAAAATCCGGCCGAAGCCGGGGTCCACGAGCCTGGCCGCGCGCTCCTTCTCGGACGTCGGATTCGGCGCTGGCTGGATTTCGAATTTCGTCCAAATCGCAGCATCGATTTTGTCGAACGAAACTCCCATGGACCTATCTCCCGGATTGCCCTCGCCGCGGCTTTGCGGCGGCGCTGGCTGGTTTATGTCAGGTCTGGACCGCCCGCAAAACCGGTTTCCCGTCAAGCAGGACAGGCTTTGGCGGAAGAGGGAAGTCTAGTATGCTTCTCAAATCGGACCTTTCGGTCCGGCCGTGACGAAAGTTCTAATATTTCGCCACGATGGCTCGTTTTGTAATATTGAACCCAAGATATGTCAATATGCCTGACGTAAAGTTTTCGATGCGAGCGGTAGAGCGGGAAGCGGAAGTCTCTCCCGGCGCCCGTTCGGCTGCTTTGCGCTGGGATATCATCGAGCTGTTGTTCTTCGCCTATCGGGATTTTGTCGGCGATGCCGACCATGTGCTGGAGGATTTCGGGTTTGGGCGGGCGCATCACCGCGTCCTTCATTTCGTCCACCGTTATCCCGGGCTGAAGGTGGCGGACCTGCTCGACGTGCTGCGCATCACAAAACAGTCGCTGGGACGGGTTCTAAAGCAATTGCTCGATGAGGGGTATATTGTCCAGAAGGCCGGCGCCAAGGACCGCCGCGAACGCCTTCTTTTCGCCACCGCAAAGGGCGAGGCGCTGGTAGCCAAGCTCGCCGGGCTCCAGACCGATCGCATTAACAGCGCGATGGGCGAGCTAGATTCCGCCGGTGCGGAAACGGTGCGGCAGTTCCTGCGCGGGATGATCGATCGTGACGATCCCGACAAGGTGCTGGAAGCGATATTCGGAACCGGCAGCGCAACCGCGAAGGAATGATCGTGCCCCAGACTGCGACAATCGCACGAACGCCGCCGCAACCGGCCGACGATGCCCCGCATCTGCTGCTGGTCGATGACGACCGCCGCATCCGCGATCTGCTGTCGCGCTTTCTGGCCGGCGAAGGCTATCGCGTCACCACCGCGATGAGCGCCGGCGATGCCCGCGCAAAACTGCTCGGCCTGCACTTCGACCTGTTGATCCTCGACGTGATGATGCCCGGGGAGACCGGTTTCGATCTCGCCCGCTTCATCCGCTCGGCCTCGACGGTGCCGATCATCATGTTGACGGCGCGGGACGAAGCCGATGCTCGCATCGAGGGCCTGCAGATCGGCGCCGACGATTACGTCGCCAAGCCGTTCGAACCGCGCGAACTGGTGCTCAGGATCGGCAATATCCTCAAACGCGCGGCGCCGCCGCCGGTGGAGACGCTGGAGCAGATCGCATTCGGACCCTATGTCTATCATCTCGACCGCGGCGAATTGCGCCGCGGCGAGGAAACCGTGCATCTCACCGATCGCGAACGCGAGATGCTGCGCATTCTCGCGCTGACGCGCGGCGACACGGTGCCGCGTAGCGCGCTCACCGGCGGCGGCACCGTCAACGAGCGCGCGGTCGACGTGCAGATCAACCGGCTGCGGCGCAAGATCGAGCGCGATCCCGCCAATCCGCTGTTCCTGCAGGCGGTGCGCGGCATCGGCTATCGCCTGGTGGCGTCGCCGTGAGGCTGATGGCATGAGCACGCTGGACACCGGCCTAACGCTGATCCGCACCGCCGCCGGGCGCGTCTCGGCGGTCAATGGCCGGATGGGCAACGCGTTCAAGAGCTGGATGCCCACCGGACTCTATGCCCGTGCGCTGCTGATCATGATCGTGCCGATGGTGATCCTGCAATCGGTGGTCGCCTTCGTGTTCATGGAGCGGCACTGGAACACGGTGACGCGGCGGCTGTCGGCGGCGGTGGTGCAGGACGTCGCGGCGCTGATCGATGTCTACAAGGGTTTTCCGCAGGACAAGGACCGCGCCCAGCTGCGCAGGATCGCGCAGCAGCGGCTTGGACTGGTGGTGGATTTCCTCCCGGTCGGCGACATGCCGCCGCCGGGTCCAAAACCGTTTTTCTCGCTGCTCGATCAGACGCTGTCGGTGCAACTCGGCCGGCAGATCGGCAGGCCTTTCTGGATCGACACGGTCGGCCGCTCCAACCTCGTGGAAATCCGGATCCAGCTTGACGATGCGGTGATGCGGATTTTCGCCCAGCGCAGCGCCGCCTATGCGTCGAATTCGGAGATTTTCATTTTCTGGATGCTGGGCACCTCATCGATCCTGCTGATCGTCGCGGTGCTGTTTCTGCGCAACCAGATCAAGCCGATCCTGCGGCTCGCCGACGCCGCGGAAAGTTTTGGCAAGGGCCGTGAAGTTCCGGACTTCCGGCCCCGCGGCGCCCGCGAGGTGCGGCGCGCGGCGGCGTCGTTCCTGGAGATGAAATCGCGCATCGAGCGCTCGATCGAGCAGCGCACCGCGATGCTGGCCGGCGTATCGCACGACCTGCGCACCATCCTGACCCGCTTCAAGCTCGAACTGGCCTTGATCGGCGACAGTCCCGAAGTCGACGGCATGCGCCGGGATGTCGACGAGATGGCCGGCATGCTGGAAGCGTATCTGGCGTTCGCGCGCGGCGACAGCGGGGAGCAGGCGCAGCCGACCGACATGGCGCTGGCGCTGGAAGAACTGCGCAGCGATGCCGAGCGTCACGGCCACGCCGCGACCGTGGTGTTCCACGGGCTGCCCGTGGTGACGGTAAAGCCGGCTTCGTTCAAGCGCTGTCTCGCCAATCTGGTGTCGAACGCGGCGCGGCACGCCGATGCGATCGCGATCACCGGCCATCGCGACCATCGCTACCTCACGGTGACGGTGGACGATGACGGGCCGGGCATTCCGCACGACATGCGCGAGGAAGTGTTCAAGCCGTTCCTGCGGCTCGACGATGCCCGCAACCAGGACGAGGGCGGCACCGGCCTCGGCCTCGCCATCGCCCGCGACATCGCGCGCTCGCACGGCGGCGACATCACCCTCGGCGACAGCCCGATGAGCGGGTTGCGGGCCACGGTAAGGGTGCCGGTGTAGCTACTCGTCACACGCATCACCGTCATCCTGAGGAGCCGCGCACTTGCGCGGCGTCCCGAAGGATCGACCGCTTGTGCCTGTGGCCACATCCTTCGAGGCTCGCCCAAGAGGGCGAGCACCTCAGGATGACGATGTGCGGGAAAGCTACTTCGCCAATTCCTTTGACCGCTGCGTCGCCGCCGCGACGGCGCGGGTCAGCAGCGCCTGCATGCCGTCCGGTCCCATCAACACTTCGAGCGCCGCCGCGGTGGTGCCGCCGGGCGAGGTCACGTTCTGGCGCAGCATCGCCGACGCGAGCTCCGAGCGATGCAGCAGTTCACCGGAGCCGGCGACGGTTTCGCGCGCCAGCTTGCTCGCCAGATCCGGCGGCAGCCCGGCTTCGATGCCGGCGCGCGCCAATTCTTCCGCGAGCAGGAACACGTAAGCCGGCCCCGAACCGGAGACCGCGGTGACCGCGTCCATCAGCGCCTCGTCGCCGATCCATTCCACCGAGCCGATGGCGCGCAGCAAGGCATCGGCGGCCGCGCGCTGTGCGGCGCTGACGTTATCGGCCGCCACCGCGACGGTGATGCCGCGGCCGATCGCGGCGGGCGTGTTGGGCATCGCGCGCACGACGTTGCCGCCGCAGACCTCGTCGATCGACGCGATGGTCATGCCGGCCATGATCGAAACCACAAGCGTGGAGGATCGCACGAACGGCTTCAGGCCAGGACCGGCCTCGCGAAACATCTGCGGCTTCAGCGCGATCACCACTGCCGCGACGTCGCCGATGTTCTTTGCCGCGGGATTGAGCCGCACGCCGCGCGCGGCGAGCGCGTCGATTTCGCCGGAGGGATAAGGCTCGATCACCACGACGCGGTTTAAATCGAGCCCCTGCGCCAGCCAGCCCGATAGCATCGCGCCGCCCATCTTGCCCGCGCCGGCGAGCACGATCGTGCCTTCGATATTAGCTAGCGTGCTTGTTGGTGACGTCATCCGAAACACATACCGCGTCGTCCCCGCGCAGGCCGGGACCCATAACCCCTGGCATTTCTATTTCATAGGAGGGGTTGCAACAAGCGCCGTGCAACAACATCGGCGACGGCGTATGGGTCCTCGCCTTCGCGGGGAGGACGCTAAATTTGTTGCGAAGCGCGTCGCCAAGGAAAATTACGCCTCGCCCTCGGTGTCGAACATTGCCGCACTCATCGCTTCGGCCGCGGATTTGCCGGCCCACACCACGAACTGGAACGCCGGATAATAGCGCTCGCAGGCGTGGATGGCGCTGACCAGCATGGTCTCGCATTGCGCGGTCGAAGCCGCCAGGCCGCCCGGCAGCACCAGCGCCTGACGGTACATGATCATGCCGGTGTGGGTCCAGATATCGAAATGCCCGACCCACAATTGCTCGTTGATGGAAGCGATCAGGCGCTGCACCTCGGTGCGGCGCGGGGCTGGAATCTTCATGTCGAAGGCGCAGGCCAGATGCAGCGCCTCGATCTCGGTCATCCAGGTGAACGACAGCTGGTAATCGGTCCAGTCGCCCTTGGAGACGATGGTGACCTCGTCCTCGCCGGAACGTTCGAACGACCAGTTGTTGCTGGCGGCGATGTCCTCGACCACCGCAAGCGGATTGTTCGGGGAATCGATGATGCCTTCGAGCAGGGACATGCCGTCTCGACCTTGCCTTTTGATGTGTTGATACGCACGCGAGCTAGCCGACACGCGCTTGAGGTGACGCGCCGCTGCGGGGTGCAATTCCGGCAACGCCAGAGCTTGCGTGGCTCAAGTGATGTGATTTGCGGAATCCGCGCAACTGGACGAGGAGTCCGTCCACAGGCAATGCGCGCGCCGTCCACAACTGATCGCGGCGAAGCGTCGATCGCGTCGTTAACCAGCGGAACAAAACGGAATCAGGACGGTGCTTTTGCCACAATGGTTAATTTTCTGCACAACCAGGGCGAGCTTTTCCCTTAAGCTTCGCCTTGCCGTCATGGCGGCTATGCAGGTTCCCCATAACCAAGGCACTTGCTGGCGACCCGATGCTTCGGCATAGTTAGCCGAGGTCGCTCAACCGGGCGGCCGATGTTCTCAGGGCGGGGTGAAAGTCCCCACCGGCGGTAAGGGCTCAGAAGCCCAAGCCCGCGAGCGCCTTCTTCCCTTGAGGAGAAGGGTCAGCAGATTCGGTGTGATTCCGAAGCCGACGGTTAAAGTCCGGATGAAAGAGAACGGTCGCGACAGCCGCATCTTTGCGCGGCGCGTCGTTCCGTGTGCCCTGATTCTGGTCCTGAAAGAGGAAAGCCATGAATCAGATGTTGCAAGACGCTCCCGAAGTAAAAACCTCCCAGCCTACCGATCGTCCCCCGCCTGCAGCGGGATACAGGCGATTCGCCAAGCCGCAACGCGTCGCATTCGTCCAGTCGTCCTGGCATCGCGAAGTGGTGGAGGAATGCCGCATCGCATTCTTGAGCGAGATCGAGGCACGCGGCATCGCGCGCGCCCATGTCGATCTGTTCGAAGTGCCGGGCTCGTTCGAGATCCCGCTGCATGCGCAGATTCTCGCAAAAACCCGGCGCTACACCGCGATCGTCGCCGCCGGCCTCGTGGTCGACGGCGGCATCTATCGCCATGAGTTCGTCGCCGACACCGTGATCAAGGCCTTGATGGACGTGCAACTGCGGACCGAAGTGCCGATCTTCTCGGCGGTGCTGACGCCGCAGCAGTTCCACGAAAGCGCCGTGCATCTAGAATTTTTCCGCAAGCATTTTGTCGTCAAGGGCATCGAGGTCGCGGAAGCCTGCGCCAACACCCTGCTCAGCCTGGAGCGCCTGCGCGGCCAGGTCGCCGCGGGGATCGTGTAAGCGGAGGCACAATCTCTCAACGGGTCGTCGCCGCGCAGGCGGGCACCCATAACCCCTGGCGTTTGTAGTTTATGGAAAAGTTGCAACGACTGTCTACATAACAGGCAACGACACGGCGTATGGGTCTCCCCTTCGGGGGTAGGGGAATCGCATGTGCATGAACAAATAAGGAATCGCCGACGGTTTTGGTCGATATGTTCGTCCAACGATTCACCTTTGTTCACGCTTCGATTCACACATGCGATTACCCTGCCTTCGGGGGGGGGACGACGGCTCAGTCGAACAGGCTCGACACCGACTCTTCCGCGGCGGTGCGGCCGATCGCTTCGGCGATCAGCGAGGCGATCGACAGCGTGCGGATGTTGGTGGCGACGCGGACCGCGTCGGTGGGCTGGATCGAATCGGTGATCACCAGTTCCTTCAAGCGGGAGCCGGCGATACGCGCGGCGGCGCCGCCGGAGAGCACGCCGTGGGTGATGTAGGCGTAGACGTCCTTGGCGCCGTTGGCGAGCAGCGCGTCGGCGGCGTTCACCAGCGTGCCGCCGGAATCCACGATGTCGTCGACCAGGATGCAGGTATATCCGGCGACGTCGCCGATCACGTTCATCACTTCGGATTCACCGGCGCGTTCGCGGCGCTTGTCGATGATGGCGAGCGGCGTGTTGATGCGCTTGGCAAGTCCGCGCGCGCGCACCACACCGCCGACGTCGGGCGACACCACCATGACATTGGCGAGGTCGAAGCGCTCCTTGATGTCGCGCACCATCACCGGCGAGGCGAAAAGGTTATCGGTCGGGATGTCGAAGAAGCCCTGGATCTGCCCGGCGTGCAGGTCGAGCGTCATGACGCGGTCGACGCCGGCCCGGGTGATCAGGTTGGCCACCAGCTTGGCGGAGATCGGCGTGCGCGAGCCGGATTTGCGATCCTGCCTTGCATAGCCGAAATAGGGAATCACCGCGGTGATGCGGCGCGCCGACGAGCGGCGCAGCGCATCGGTGATGATCAAGAGTTCCATCAAATTGTCGTTGGCGGGAAACGACGTCGACTGGATGACGAAGGCGTCGGAGCCGCGGACGTTTTCCTGGATTTCGACGAAGATTTCCATGTCGGCGAAACGCCGGACCACGGCCTTGGCAAGCTGCAGGTCGAGGCCTTCGGCGATTTCCTGCGCCAGCACAGGGTTGGAATTGCCGGCGACCAGCTTGATCGAGCCGTTCTTGGCCGACATCGACGCTTTCCCCCGTAACCCGGTGGTTGCAACATTGAGCATATTGAACACCCACGGTACTGGCGCGTTTTGACGAGCGAGGTGATATCAAGCAGGGGCCGGAGCGGCAACCCGCCGCAGGCGGTTTTCCTGCGCAAAATCCGGACCCGGAGCGCGATTCATATGGTTAACGGGCGCTGTAGCTCAGCGTGCTGACGCTGAATACACCCGAAGGCTGAGGCGGCTGCAGCCCCGCAACCGCGGGTCCCCGGCCGCGCGGCGCCGGCGGCGCCGCCGGCGCGTCCGGCAGCGCCGTTCCGTTGATCATGCCGGAAAGGCCGGTCAGGCCGGCCTGAGCTATACGCCGCAATACTACATCGTCGGCGGCGGCCCAGGCGTCGCGTCCGGCCTTGCCGGCCGGCTCCTCGCCGGAAAGACGCAGCGCCCGCTGCTGGTCGCGGTCGTAGACGTCCCACACCCAGGCAATCGTGGTGCGGCCACGGCTGACCTGCGCCGCCAGATAGCTTCTGATGCGATACGACGCCGATCCCTCGCGCGATACGATGGCGACGTTGCGCAGCTTGGATTCGCTGTCGAGCAGGCCCACCATGCGGTCGAATACCTGCGGCGGCGGACCGTCGATCGATTCGAAGGTAACGGTGGCGCCGCCCCCGGCCGACGCGAATGCATTGCCCGCGGCGCCGCCGCTGGCACATCCGCCAAGGCCGCTACCCAGCCCGCACAGCAGCGCCAGCAGCGCCGCGGCGCGCAAAGCGCGCGCGGCGGAGCCCGCGATGCGGTCGAGCAATAGCATTTCGTTTGACGTCCCTGTTACGTCGAGCGATACCGTTAAAACGCGTTAAGGTCTATTGCAGGAGAGCAACACAGTCCCACGCCGTCATGCCCGGGCTTGTCCCGGGCACTCACGTGTTTCTTGAAAATCCAGGCAGGAAGATGTGGATGGCCGGGACAAGCCCGGCCATGACGAGAGAAAAGTATTAGCGCCGTCGCCCCTACTCGCCTTCCAGCACAATCGCATGAACGTGCCGTCCGTAGTCCGGCTCGCCGCGATGCACCGAGCAGCGGTAGCTGTAGAAGCGCTCGTCGGAATAGGTGTCGATGCCGGTATCGTCGATCATCAGCACTCCGGCGTTTTCCAGCCGCATTCGGATGAAGCCTGCGAGATCGAACATCGCATGGTTTTCGCGCGACGATGGGATAAAAAATTCCGCATTGTCCACGTCGGCCTGCATGAACCGTTCGACGAACTCCCCGCCGACTTCATAGCTGTGCTGGCGGATCAGCGGCCCGATCGCGGCGACGATGCCAGCGCGCTCGGCGCCGAGTTTTTCCATCGCATCGATCGTCGATTCCAGAACGCCGGTCAGCGCGCCCTTCCAGCCGGCATGCGCTGCGCCGATCACGCGGGTGCGGGGATCGACAAACAGTATGGGCCCGCAATCGGCCGCGGTAACGCCGATGGCGAGGCCTTCGGTCCGCGTCACGATGGCGTCGGCGCGCGGACGAGACGCGCCGTCCCATGGCGCGGCGGCTGCCACGGCATGGGCCGAATGAATCTGGAACGCGGTGAGAAGGTGCGTCGGCGCCACGCCCAGCTGCGCCGCCATGCGCCGCCGGTTTTCCGCCACGCGGGATGCTTCGTCCTGCGAGCCGATGCCCCCATTGAGGCTTTCGTAGATGCCTTCGGACACCCCGCCGTCGCGGGTGAAGAACCCGTGGCGCAGGCCGGAAATGGCGGAGAGCAAGGGCGATCCCAGCGTCATGGGGTCGCCGTCTCGCCGTCGGAAAATCCCGCCAGCGTCTCGAGCGCGGGATCGGAAACCGCGAGCACCTTGAACATCGATCCCATGCCGCCGCGGCCGCCTTCGGTCAGGCGCTTCAGCGCCCCCGCAATGTCCTCGGAAACCTCCGGCGTGGTCTTGGCCATCAGCGTCGCGGCGCGCTGCTCGATGCCGAGGCGTTTGAGGAATTCGCCCTGCGACGCCGGCCCGTGCACCCGCGCGCCGAGATCCTCGGCGGCGCGCGCCAATGCCTGAAAATCGACATGTGCGGTGACGTCGGCCTGACCCGGATTTTTCAAGGGATCGGCGAAGCTGTGGCGGGCGATGGCCTGAAAGGTGTCGCCGGCGTCGCTGCGCAGATGGCCGTAGTCGATGATCAGCGCGGCGCCGCCCTGATCGCGAACCCGCGTGGCGATCTTCATGATCTCGGCGTCGGGCCTCCACTCGAATACCGCGCCGACCGGCGCCGCGCGCACCAGCGGCGGCAGCAGCACCTCGAAGCGCGGCATCGGCTCGGCCGACGCGCCAAAGGCGAGCGCGCCGTCGGTGCCGATCTCGACGGTGCGCTCATGCCAGCCGGTCTCGCGCTTCACCACCTGGTGCACCGGCAGCACGTCGAAATATTCGTTGGCCAGCATGACCGAGGGTCCGGCCGGTATCTCGTCGAGGTGATTGTGCCAGGCGATGTTGCGCACGCCCGACAACGTGGCTTTCTGCTTCTCGCGCAGCACCGGATTGATTTCGACCAGATGGATGCTCAGCGCCTGATAGAGCGGCGGCAGCACGCGCAGCGCGCGCAGTGCGTCCGCCATCATGGTGCCGCGGCCGGGGCCGAGTTCGATCAGCCGCAGCTCCGGCGGCGAATCCATTGCCCGCCATACCGACGCCGCCCACAGCCCGAGCAATTCGCCGAACATCTGGCTGACTTCAGGGGCTGTGGTGAAATCGCCCTCGCGCCCGAGCGGATCGCGCGAGACGTAATAGCCGTATCTCGGATGCGTCAGGCACAATTCCATATAGCGCCACACCGGCATCGGGCCGGACGAGGCGATCCGTCGCTTCAGTTCGGCCTCAAGCTTCGAAGTTTCGGTCACGGCGTTGCCTGGCTCATCGCTTGCGGTCGCGGTCCGCGGCGCCATGCCAGCACAATGAGGATGCCCCCTGCAATGATCATCGGCAGCGACAGCAGCATTCCCATGGTCAATCCGCCCCAGAGAAATCCGAGCTGCGGGTCGGGCTCGCGAAAGAATTCGCCGACGATACGCGCAAACGCGTAGATCGCGATAAAGCTGCCGAGGATCAGCCCGGGCCGCTTCAAGGCGCCTGCACGGATCATCAGCGCCAGGATAACAAACAGCACGATGCCTTCGAGCCCCGCTTCATAAAGCTGGCTGGGGTGGCGCGGCAGCGGTCCGCCATTGGGAAACACCATGGCCCAGGGCACGCTGGAATCCGCCGGGCGGCCCCACAATTCGCTGTTGATGAAATTGGCGAGCCGCCCGAGCAACAGCCCGATCGGCCCGACCGCGGTGGTGATGTCGCCCAGCGATAGAATTGAAAGGTTGTTTTTCCAGCAGAACAGCATCACGGCTGCGACGCAGCCCAAAAAACCGCCGTGAAACGACATGCCGCCCTTCCACAGCTCGAAGATCTCGGCGGGATGCTGGATGAAGAACGGCAGGTTGTAGAATAGCACATAGCCGGTGCGGCCGCCGAGGATGATGCCGATCGTCACCCAGAGGATGAAGTCGTCCATCTGCGGCAGCGTGATCGGCGCCGGCCCGCCCCATAGTTTTTCGCTTTTGATCAGCGCGCGGGCATAGACCCAGCCCAGCACGATGCCGCCGATATAGGCCAGCGCATACCAGCGGATCGCGACCGGCCCAATGGCGATGGCGATGGGGTCGAACACCGGAAACGCGATGGCGAGCAAGGGCATCGAGAATTGGCTTACGACGACAGGTTGCGGCGATACAGCGCGAGCAGCCGTTCCCAATGACGCTCGGCGGCGTCCCTGTGGTAGACCGGCCGTTTCGGAAACGCGAAACCGTGATGCGTGCCGGGATAGATCTCGACCTCGGCGTTGGCGCCGTCGGCCTTCATCGACTGCTTCACCTTCTCGACCGTTTCCATCGGCGCATAGACGTCGGTCTCGGCGCAGCCGAAATAGAGTTCGGCCTTGGTCTTTGTGCCGGCAAGGTGCGGACTGTCCGGCTTGTCGGTTGCAAGCGCCACGCCATAGATCGATGCCGCAGCCCTGACGCGGTCGGGAAAATGCGTCGCGGCGTTGATGGCGTATTGCCCGCTCATGCAATAGCCTACGGTGCCGATCGGCCCCTTGCTTGCCGCAGGCTGGGTCGCGGCGAAATCAAGCAGCGCCCTGGTGTCGTCCATGACAAGCGGAATGCTGAGCGAGTGCATCAGCTCGAACATCCGCTTGCGCTCCGGCGATTCCGGATCGGCCGGCAGCGGCCCAAGTTCCATGACGCCTTTGCGGTAATACATGTTCGGCAGCATCACGTAATAGCCTGACGTCGCCAGCCGCCGCGCCATGTCGCGCAGTTCCTCGCGGATCGCCGGCGCGTCCATGTAGAAGATGACGATGGGGAACGGGCCGCCGCGTTCGGGGTGGCTGATGAAGGTGGTGGTCTCGCCGTCCGTGGTTGGAATCTCGATCTGCTGGTCGATCATGGCGCTATTGTTCCGGTGTGTGTTTCTCGCGTGCGGGGCCCGCTTATCACGATTGCGGGCAAACCGCAGCCTGAAAGACGGTCCTTGCACCCCAGGAAACCGGGCCGAGGCTTGAACAAAACGGTCGGGATCGCCATTGTCAGGACTGACCCGCAGCCGGAGATTTTTGCCATGACCCAGACCAGCAACCGGTTTTTCGACGAGATCGGCCGCCTGATGAACGACGCCGCCGGCGCCGCCCAGGGCGTCAAGCGCGAGGTCGACACCGTGGTGCGCAACCAGGCCGAAAAAATCCTGCGCGACCTCGACATCGTCAAGCGCGAGGAGTTCGAAGCGGTGAAAGACATGGCGCGCCTCGCCCGCGAGGAAAACGAGGCGCTGAAAGCGCGCATCGCGGCGCTGGAAGCAAAGCTGGGAGTGTCGGCCGCCCCGTGGCCGCCTGCTGAAGACTGACGGATGAGTGCGCACGTTTTGCGTCATGCGCGAGCTTGACTCGCGAATCCATCGATCTTGATCGCGAATTATCGTCATACATAATCGTTGACGCAACGAATTATGTATGTACATTTAATTTCGTTGAAGGTCACCTTCGACCAAACGACTCGTCACCCTGCGAGAGCGCGGGATCGATTTCGCGACCGATGCGGAGAAGGTGTTCGGGCCGTAAAGCGACATTCGTCAGCGATCGTTCCGATTACGGCGATGTTCGTCTGCTCACCATCGGTTGGTTGAATGAGCGAATGGTGCTCATGGTCTGGACCGAGCGGCGCGGATCGCCACATCATCTCGATGAGGTATTGCCATGCTAAGGAAGCAGAAAAGCTCATCAAGCGGTTCGACAAAACGTAAGCCTTGGGTCGACCCGGACGACGCACCTGAAATAACGGATGAATTGCTGGACCGCGTCTGGGATAGCGCCGAAATCAGTGAAGGCGACAGGATCATCCGCCGCGGTCGGCCGCCGCTCGGCGAAAAAGCCAAGGGCGTGGTGACGATGCGGCTCGACGCGGACGTGCTGGAGTCGTACCGGGCACTCGGTGCCGGCTGGCAGACTCAAGTCAATGCCGACCTCCGCCGCGCGCGCAAACTGAAGAAGGCATGACGGATTGCCCCACACCGGGCTATTTGGGTACGGCGCGAAGCGCAGAAAAATCGCCGCATTTCCTTGTATTTCCGCACCGTTGCGGCTAGAACGCCGCCACGTCCGCGGCCCCCGCACCCCTGGAGGCTTGCTGCGGCGTGAAAACGGGCCGCATAGCGGCCTTTAACTTTTACTGAACAAGGACTTAACCGATGGCGACCGTCAAGGAATTGAAGGCGACCGC
>NZ_DASYMN010000034.1:0-6484 GCF_036009065.1 Bradyrhizobium sp.
CAACTCCAAGGACCACACCACGCTGGTCGCCGCCGTGAAGGCCGCCGGCCTGGTCGAGACGCTGGAAGGCAAGGGCCCGTTCACGGTGTTCGCGCCGACCAACGCCGCCTTCGGCAAGCTGCCGGCCGGCACCGTCGATACCCTGGTGAAGCCGGAGAACAAGCCGGCCCTCACCAAGATCCTGACCTACCACGTCGTGGCGGGCAAGCTTGAGGCCTCCAGCCTGACCGACGGCAAGAAGCTCAAGACCGTCGAGGGCGAAGAACTGACGGTCAAGAAGTCGGGCGACAAGGTCATGATCGTCGACGCCAAGGGCGGCTCCTCGACCGTGACGATCGCCAACGTCAACCAGTCCAACGGCGTGATCCACGTGGTCGACACCGTGCTGATGCCGGCGTCGTAACGTCGCAGCCCGTCATTGCGAGCGAAGCCGTAGGGTGGGCAAAGGCCCTTGCGCCGTGCCCACCAAACCGGTCGATTGCCGATCGATGGTGGGAACGCCACCGGACGCTGCGCGTCCGACGGCTTTGCCCACCCTACGGGCCGGTAAAATCGACTTGATAACCTTTATCACAGTAACGAGACGGAGATTTGCGCGTATAATCGGATACGAATTCAGGACGCACCAGCCATGTCGAGCATCACAGCCAATCAGGAACGCGCGACCACCACCCCCGCCAAGGTGATTCAACCGGCCTGGGTGCGCACGGTGCACTGGATCAACGCGGTGGCGATGATCCTGATGATCATGTCGGGCTGGCAGATTTACAACGCCTCGCCGCTGTTCAATTTCAAATTCGCAAGCTCGATCACGCTCGGCGGCTGGCTCGGCGGCGCGCTGCTGTGGCATTTCGCGGCGATGTGGCTGTTGATGGTCAACGGCCTCGTCTATCTGGTGCTCGGCTTTGCCACCGGCCGTTTTCGCAGAAAATTGCTGCCCATCACGCCGGAGGGCGTGATCGCCGACACCAAGGCGGCGCTGACCGGCAAGCTGTCGCATGCGGACCTCACCACCTATAATTATGTGCAAAAACTGCTCTATGCCGGGATCATCGTGGTCGGCGTGCTGATCGTGCTGTCGGGCCTGTCGATATGGAAGCCGGTGCAGCTGCAATACCTGACCGCGCTGTTCGGCGGCTACGAGCTCGCGCGCTACGTTCATTTCGTCTGCATGGCCCTGATCGTCGCGTTCATGATCGTTCATGTCGCGCTGGCGCTGCTGGTGCCGAAAAGCCTGCGCGCCATGATCATCGGCCGCTGAGGAGGAACAACATGGGCCGCATCCGCAAGCTGCTGATCCCCGGTGTCGACAAGCACCTGCTGATCAAGGACGCGACAAGACTGATGCCCGATCTGTCGCGGCGCCGCTTCATCGCGAGCGGCGCCAGTCTCGGCGCGCTGACGCTGTTGACCGGCTGCGACGTGTCGGACAGTTTTTCCGCTGAGAGCATGCTGAAGCAGATCTCGAAATTCAATGACGGCGTGCAGGCGGCAATGTTCAATCCGAACGCGCTGGCGCCGACGTTTCCGGAAAGCGCGATCACCCGGCCGTTCCCGTTCAACGGCTATTACGATCAGGACGATGCGCCCGACATCAAGGCCGCGGACTGGAAGCTCGAGGTGCGCGGCCTGGTCGAGAACAAGAAATCCTGGACGCTGGAGGAGCTTTACAAGCTGCCGCAGGTCAAACAGGTCACGCGCCATATCTGCGTCGAAGGCTGGAGCGCGATCGGAAGCTGGACCGGCGTGCCCTTGCGCGATTTCCTCAAACTAATCGGCGCCGACACGCGCGCAAAGTATTGCTGGTTCCAGTGCGCCGATTACGACGGCTACAACTCACCGCTCGACATGGCGAGTGCGCTGCATCCGCAGACCCAGATGTCGTTCAAATTCGCCGACGAGATCCTGCCGCGCATCTACGGCTATCCGATGAAGATCCGGGTGCCGACAAAACTCGGCTTCAAGAATCCGAAATACGTGATCTCGATGGAAGTCACCAACGACTACAAGGGCGGCTACTGGGAAGACCAGGGGTATAATTCGTTCAGCGGGAGTTGAGGCACTCCGTCATTGCCGGGCTTGACCCGGCAATCCATCCCCTTCGAAAAGACTCTTTTGAAGATTGATGGATACGCGGGTCAAGCCCGCGTATGACGCGTCGGGATTTGCACCAATTTCCTTTGGAACGCCGCCAACACTGCACCCACCGCCAGCATCGCCGCCGAAACATTCAGCGCATATGAAAGACTGCCCATCGCGTCGGTGATGGCGCCGGTCACGATCGGGCCCAATATCTGGCCTACCCCGAACGCAATCGTCATCGCCGCGATCGCATTGGGCCATGCCGTGGGCGGATAGTTGAAGCGCACGAAGGCGGTGGTCGATCCCACCAGCGCAAAGAACGACACGCCGAACACCAGCGCCGATATGCTAAGCAACAGCGGCGAATGTCCGAACAGCGGCAGTCCGGCGCCGACCGCGTTGACACCGAGAATGATCGCGGTGGAGAGGCCGCCGCGGTCCATCGCCAGCACGCCACGCCACAGCCATGGCGTCACGAAAGCGCTCACCCCGATCAGGCACCAGAACGCGCTTTGTGCGGCAGCACCCCCACCGCCGTCGCGCACATAGGCGATCATGAAGGTCATGTAGGCGATGTAGCCGGCGCCGAACAGGAAATAGCCGACGAGGTAGATCAGCACCGGTTTGATGGCGAATTTTGCCGGCGCCGCGTCGGCGATTGCCGTACCGGCTCCGATCGGCGCCAGCAGCAGCGGCAGCGTCATCACCATCGTCAGCAACGTCATCGCCCACCACACGATCCACCACGAACCGGGACCGAACGCCTGCAGCGTGAACGGCGCGATCAGTCCCGACGCCCGATTCCAAGCCCGGGTCCGGCATAAAACAGGCTGAGCAGAAAATTCGCCCGGTCAGGACGCGATTGCGCGATCGTTGCCGCCAGCGCCGCGCCGCCGATGAACCCGGCAGCCGCGCCCAAACCGGCGAGCAGCCGCGCAAAACTCAATACCACAAAATTGCCCGACAGCGCGCACAGTGCCAGCGACGCGACGCAGGCCAGCGTTCCCCAGCGCACGCTTGCCGCAAGCCCCGTTCGTTTGATGACGCGCGAGGCAACCAGCGCCCCGGCGAGATAGCCGACGGCATTGATCGTGTTCATGAAGCCCGCGGCGGAATACGACCAGCCGAGGCTGTCGCGCATGTCCGGCAGCACCAGCGAATAGGCGAAGCGGCCGATGCCCAGGCAGATCGTGGGCGCCAGCGAAACAATCAGGATCAGCCGCGCGGGATGCGGATAGGGCGGAGGAGGGTTAGGGGCTGGCAAGGGATCGCTCCGGCAGAGCCGCATTGTGGCAGGGCAAGATGCGCTTGCACAGGGCACGGCCGGCAATGGTGTCTTGCCAATCGCGCAAGGCCGCTTTAGCACTCCGCGCTGCCGTCATCCTAGGAGCCGCGCGCTTGCGCGGCCTCTCGAAGGATGGCCCCAGGCACTTGCGGCTCATCCTTCGAGGCTCGCCGAAGACGGCGAGCACCTCAGGATGACGGCGGTGCTTTTTGCCCGGCAGTGACGCATCGATGAGGTAACGAACCATGCCCACCCACAAACTCCTGCTCCTGCCCGGCGACGGCATCGGTCCTGAAGTGATGGCGGAGGTGAAGCGGCTGATCGACTGGCTCAATGCGCAAGGTATTGCAAAATTCGAGACCGAGCAGGGGCTGGTCGGCGGCAGCGCCTATGATGCCGACAAGGTTGCGATCACCGATGCCACCATGGCGCTGGCGCAGGCGAGCGACGCCGTGATCTTCGGCGCGGTGGGCGGGCCGAAATGGGATTCCGTGCCGTATGACGCGCGTCCCGAAGCCGGGCTGCTGCGGCTGCGCAAGGAGATGGCGCTGTTCGCCAATCTTCGCCCGGCGATCTGCTATCCGGCGCTGGCGGAATCCTCATCGCTGAAGCGCGAGGTGATCGAAGGGCTCGACATCATGATCGTGCGCGAGCTCACCGGCGGGGTGTATTTTGGGGAGCCGAAAACCATCACCGACCTCGGCAATGGCCAGAAGCGCGCGGTCGACACCCAAGTCTACGACACCTACGAGATCGAGCGCATCGCCCGCGTCGCCTTCGATCTTGCGCGAAAACGCCGCAACAAGCTGACCTCGATGGAAAAGCGCAACGTCATGAAATCGGGCGTGCTGTGGAACGAGGTGGTGACGCAGGTTCACAAGCGCGAATATGCGGACGTCGAGCTCGAGCATCAGCTCGCCGATTCCGGCGGCATGAGTCTGGTGCGCTGGCCAAAACAGTTCGACGTCATCGTCACCGACAATCTGTTCGGCGACATGCTGAGCGATATCGCGGCGATGCTGACGGGATCGCTCGGCATGCTGCCGTCGGCCTCGCTCGGCGACGTCGACCCGCGCACCAAAAAAAGCAAGGCGCTGTATGAGCCGGTGCACGGCTCGGCGCCGGATATCGCCGGCTCAGGTGCGGCCAATCCGATCGCGATGATCGCGTCGTTCAACATGGCGCTGCGCTATTCGTTCGACATGGGGGCGTTGGCCGACAAGGTCGATTCCGCGATCGCGGCGGTGCTCGCCAAGGGACTGCGCACCGCCGACATCAGGTCCGACGGCACGACCGCGGTCTCGACCGCGCAGATGGGCGAAGCGATCCTGAAAGAAGTGCAGGCGCGGCACGTTTAAAAGAAATCGTCATGCCCGCGCTTGTTGCGGGCATCCACGTCTTTCTTATTTTACGGATTTGATTGCATCAAGACGTGGATGGCCGGGACAAGCCCGCCATGACGAATATGATGTGCAATCAATACAGCGGGAACCACTCCGGATATCCGCCGAGATCCGACGGCGTGTTCAGCGGTTGGCGGTCGATCGGACGATTGCGGTTTTCGCGCGCAAACGATGGATAGCCGATCGCCGGCGGAAATGCATAGTCCTGAAACTTGCGATCGCCCGGCAGCACTTCGGTGCCGGCGTCGAGCCACGACCGCTTGGTGACGTAGATGCGCGTGCGCGGGCCTTCCTGGTAGACCACATTGGGCCCGCTCGGGCCGTAATAGGGGCGGCCCTGCTTGTCGAACTGCCGCTTCGCCTCGGCATTGGCCTGCGTTGCGTCGAAACCGATCGTGGCCATGGCGGCCGCCACCAGCAACACCGCAAGATGCCTGGCAACATTCTTCGCAGGCGGAAATTTCAGGGTCATCATGTCCTCATGGGAAGCTGGCGCCGGCAGGTCCGGTTTGCGGCCATTTTAGCTGCCGCGGGGACGGCGTCACAAGGTCAATCGGGCCACACCGCATCACAATAATGCTCCCTTGCGGCAATTGTTGCATGAATACCAGCATCTTGGCCGGTCGGGCCGATCACTGGCTGCCGCGCAGCCGGGGGTTTTGGGTGCCGGTTACCCAATCGGCGGACCGGATCGGTGCCGTCGATGCCGGCGCGCAGCCGCCGCGCTTCAGTTCGGCATGGGCGAACAGGGCCGCCAGTTTCGGGTCGTTTCCGGCCGTCAGGAGGATCAGCCGGTCGAGGATGCAGCCGATCGCGGCGCGCCGGGCCGGCAGCGTGTCACCCTGGCACGACCAGCCGGAGACCCGCAAATCGGGTTGGTCGAACGCTTTCATGAAGCCGAGGCACGGCCGTGCGCCGCCGCCGCGGTCGGCGAGGCCGAGCAGCGTCACCGCGCCGAACTTGCTGTCGATGATGCCGGCGGCCTGCAGCTCCCGCATGCCCTCCGGGTCCATGCGGCCGGCGATTTCGGCGGCCGGCGGCCCCGACTGGCTCAATTCGCCGCCGGGCCGGTAGATTTGTAGTTCGGCAATCGGCTTTTCACCCTGCGCGGCCCAGCGCAATACGTCCTTGCGGCCGCCGGCGGGATGCCGGAGGATTTCGTAAGTCTCTGTTTTCCGGGACAAATCGAACTGGCTGACGGCGAATGCCGGATACGAGCGGGCGGCCAGGCTCCAGGCGGATTTGGCCGTGGGATCACCGATGTCTTTGAGCGGCAATTCGTCCCATAGACTCAAGCCCACGATGGCGATCAGGGCCAGCGCTCCCACATAGGCAATCAGGCGGGCCAGCAAGCCGCTGCATTCGTCGGCAAAGCTGCGCAGCGCCGGATGAATTTTGCTGGCGGTGTGGTTGGCGCCGGACGCCAATATGGGTCGCATTCACTGCTCAAACGTCGTCGTTAACATTGTCTTGACGGCGTTTCTCGCATAGAAGCGCTGCCTCTTCCCTTTCCGCCGCGTGGCGAGGTGAAGCATTTTTGTTCGGAGAGTGAACGATGGGTTACAAAGTCGCGCTGGTCGGAGCGACCGGCAATGTCGGGCGGGAAATGCTCAACATCCTGGACGAACGCAAATTCCCCGCCGACGAGGTGGTGGCGCTGGCGTCACGCCGCAGCATGGGCGTCGAAGTGTCCTATGGCGACCGCACCCTGAAA
>NZ_DASYMN010000035.1:0-1788 GCF_036009065.1 Bradyrhizobium sp.
TTCGGGGTCACGCGTGACCACGATCTTTTCCGGATTCTCCATGCTCCGCGCCGCGCGCTCGAACGCTTTTGCGGCGGAGTGCAGGTTGCCGGAGCCGTAATCGATGATGGCAACGCTCAACGCGACGCTCCCGGTTGCGGAAACAGGCCGATAATATCGCCATGCGGCAACGGCGGCGGCCGTGAAAACGCCTGGCCCGGGATGTCCCGCGTCGGCGGCGGCGCCCCCCGATCGATAGCCGATTGATCGTTGCCGACATTGCCTTGTCTGGACGTCCAGCGATCGAAGAAACGCCGTTCGGCGGTTTCCTCGTGGTCGGCCACGACGACATCGAGCTGACGCCATTTGCGCCGCGATACCGTCCAGCGCCACAGGCTGGCGGCCTCAAACCCCATCAACAGCGCGATCAGCAACATCACGACAAAGCGCGTGCCGGCGCTGGCGTGAAGCAGCGAGAGCGCAACCGCGACACCGACCCAAACCGCGATATAGCCGATCAGTGCCAGCCACAGCCGATGCCATGCCAGCCACAGCGGGCCCAAAAGAAACGCCCAGAAATGAAATCCATCGCGAACGAACACGAACCTGTCCGCCGCGCGCCGCACTTCGGTACCGCCAGCCACGGGCGCATGAACTGTGTAGACCGGCATGGTATCTCCGTATCTGACTGTCATCCCGACGAGCACTTGCGACCAAACCGTCCGCCTTTCGTCATACGCGGGCTTGACCCGCGCATCCATCACACTTCGGAAAAGCCTTTCGAAGAGGATGGATTGCCGGGTCAAGCCCGGCAATAACGAAAATGGGATTGCTCCGTCGCAAGTGCTCCTCGCAATGACGACTTCACTCAGCCGCCGAGCTGACCCTTTGTGGAAGGCACTTCGCCCGCCGCGCTTGGATCGATCGCGACGGCTGTGCGCAGCGCCCGTGCCAGACCCTTGAAGCAGGATTCGGCGATATGGTGGCTGTTCTCGCCATATAGGGTCTCGACATGCAAAGTCACACCGGCATTGATCGCAAAGGCGTTGAACCATTCGCGCACCAGTTCGGTGTCGAAGGTGCCGACCTTATCGCGCGGAAACTCGACCTTGAACACCAGCACCGGCCGCCCCGAAATATCGATTACGACCCGCGACAGCGTCTCGTCCATCGGCATGTGGACGCCGGCGTAGCGAGATATCCCGGCCATGGTGCCGAGCGCCTGCTTCACCGCCTGGCCGAGCGCGATGCCGACATCCTCGGTGGTATGGTGATGATCGATGTGAAGGTCGCCTTCCGCCTTGACGGCGATGTCGATGCGCGAATGGCGGGCGAGCAGGTCAAGCATATGGTCGAAGAAACCGATGCCGGTCGCAACGGTGGATACGCCCGTGCCATCGAGGTTCACGGTCACCTCGATGTCGGTTTCCTTGGTTTTGCGCTTGATCGTCGCCGTGCGCATGAAGAGGGCTCTCCGCCTACCTGAAAACGCGCCCTTTTAACAGGCTCATGTCGCCTTCGCTACTGCGGGAAGGCGCATTCAGAGCCGAACTTCAGCCTATGGTGACCGGAATCCCGGCCCGAATGGCGGCAATTGCAACCCCGCGCGCCAATCCCTAAATCTGGAACCAACCTGAGGTCTCCATGCAAGCATCACCATCCGAATCGCCGGTCTGGCACGGCACCACCATTTTGACGGTCCGCAAGGGCGGCAAGGTGGTGATCGGCGGCGACGGCCAGGTCTCGATCGGCCAGACCGTCATCAAATCCAACGCCAAAAAGGTCCGCAAACTCGGCAAGGGCGACGTC
>NZ_DASYMN010000036.1:0-6591 GCF_036009065.1 Bradyrhizobium sp.
CCCTCCCCCTCCAGGGGAGGGTAAGAAAGCGCGGAGGGCGGAATAAGCGAAGCGCATTCCGCCGTCCCACACCGAGCGGCGCAATGCGCTGCGCTTATTGCGCCCTTTTCTTCACCCTCCCCTGGAGGGGGAGGGTCGCCGCGAATGAAATTCGCGGCGGGGTGGGGTGAGTGTTCATCCGCGGCGCTGCCTTTGTAGCTTCACCCCACCCCGTCAAGCATTTCGCTTCGCTCATGCTCGCCGACCCTCCCCCTCCAGGGGAGGGTAAGGAAGACCACATGTCCGAGCTGATCCGCATCTTCACCGAGCGCGGCGATCTTGCGCATCTGGCGCTGTTGCTGTGGGCCAGCGCCGCCAGCACCGCGCTGTGGTTCGCGCTCCGCGAGCTCGGCGCGGCCTCGCGCCGCTTCGACGATTTCGTGCGCGAACTGGCGCGCTTCAACCGCCGCGCGCATCGCCGGGGCAACTCTTCGACCAGAGAGCATCATGACTGAAGGAGTTTTGATCATGGACAACCTGCACGCCACGCTGGCTTCGCTCCGCCCCGAGACCAAATCCGCTCCGGATCATCTCACCGTGTTCCGCGAATTCCTGGCGCAGCTCGATGCGCTGCAGCGCCACGCGCCGGTGAAGCCGCCGCGGATAAAACCGCGGCCGCGGCGCAAGCCGGCGCGGCGAGGGCGGGGCTAGCGCGCTTCACCCTCCCCTGGAGGGGGAGGGTCGCCGCGAATGAAATTCGCGGGCGGGGTGGGGTGAGTGTTCATCCGCGGCTTCACCCCACCCCGTCGCGCATCACGCTTCGCGCGACGCGCGCCGACCCTCCCCCTCCAGGGGAGGGTGAAGAAAGAAGCGCTCCCGTTTTATCAGCCGCACACCCCCTCTCAAGCGAGGCCCCCCATGCACGCGCCGTTGCCGCCGACCTCCCGTCTTGCGCTTTTCCCCGATGGCGCGATCGAGGGCTATGCCAGCCTGTTCGGCGAAGTCGACCAGGCCCGCGACATGGTGATGCCCGGCGCCTTCGCGCAAACCCTGAAGGCAAGAGGCTTGCGCAAGATCCCGATGCTGTTCCAGCACGATCCTTCCGAGCCCATCGGCATCTGGCTCGAGCTGGTTGAAGACTGGCGCGGGCTGAAGGCGCGCGGCCGGCTGATCCCGGACGTTTTGCGCGCGCGCGAATTGCTGTCGCTGCTCAAGGCCGGCGCGGTCGACGGCCTGTCGATCGGCTATCGCACCGTGCGCGGCCAGATCGATCCGAAGAGCCGGGTGCGGCGATTGTACCAGGTCGACTTGTGGGAAATCTCCATCGTCACCTTTCCGCTGCTGAACGGCGCGCGGGTCAGCGCAGTGAAGCAGGCGGCGCCGAAACGGTCGCGGCTGCGCGAGGCGGCGGAGGCGGAATGGCGCAGCGTTCTGGCGGGCGCAGACATCGGCGCGCCGCGCGCGCCGCCGGTGCCGGCGGCGTCCCGCCTGTGCGAACGCACGGGGCGCAAGAACGCGCTGCGCAGCGTCGCGCGAAATACTCCGGCGCCGTCATCCTGAGGTGCTCGCCGTCTTCGGCGAGCCTCGAAGGATGCGGAGACAGGTGCATGCGGCTCATCCTTCGAGGCCCGCGCAAGCGCGCGGGCACCTCAGGATGACGACGGAGTATGGGGCGCGCTGCCTCTCCGAGTCGTTCCCGCCTTCGCGGAACGACGATGAGTTTGTTTTCACCACCACACCACACACCATCAACCCAAGGAGCACTAGCAATGGACTTCGATATCCACGACCGCACCCCCGAGACCAAGGCCGGCATTCCCTCAGGCGACGCGCAGGACGTCTACGACGCGATGATGCGTACCTTCGAGGAGTTCAAGTCGGAGAACGACGGCCGCCTCAAGGCGATCGAGCAGCGCAAAGGCGACGTGTTGAACGACGAGAAGCTGGCGCGGATGGATGCCGCGCTCAACGCCCAGCAGCAGCAGCTCGACGCGATCTCGTTGAACCGCGCGCGTCCCGCGCTCGAGGGCCGACGCCCCGACGCCGGCGCCCGCGAGCATAAATCCGCGTTCGACGACTATGTGCGCAGCGGCGAGGCCGCGGGGCTGCGCGCGCTCGAGATGAAGGCGATGTCGATCGCCTCCAATCCGGACGGCGGCTATCTGGTGCCGCCGGAGCTGGAGACCGAGATCGGCCGGCGCCTCGCCAACATCTCGCCGATCCGGGGCCTTGCCTCGGTGCGCGCGATCTCGTCCACGGTCTACAAAAAGCCGTTCATGACCGCCGGGCCGGCGACGGGGTGGGTCGGGGAGACCGATCCGCGCACCCAGACTGCGTCCGCGGTGCTCGACCTGCTGTCGTTCCCGGCGATGGAGCTCTACGCCATGCCGGCGGCGACCGCGACGCTGCTGGAGGACTCCGCCGTCAATCTCGACGAGTGGCTGGCGGGCGAGGTCGACCAGGTCTTCGCCGAGCAGGAGGGCCTCGCCTTTGTGACCGGCGACGGCGTCAACAAGCCGAAGGGATTTTTGGCCGTGACCACGGTGGCCAACGGCTCCTGGGCCTGGGGCAATATCGGTTACATCGCGAGCGGCGTGGCCGGCGCCTTCCCGGCGTCGAACCCATCCGACGTGCTGGTCGACCTGATCTATGCCTTGCGCGCGGGCTATCGCCAGAACGCCACCTTCGTGATGAACCGCAAGACCCAGAGCATGGTGCGCAAGTTCAAGGACTCCACCGGCAACTATCTGTGGCAGCCGCCGGCGTCGCCCGGCAACCGCTCCAACCTGATCGGCTTTCCGCTCGTGGACGCCGAGGAGATGCCCGACGTCGCCGCCAACTCGCTGTCGATCGCCTTCGGCGATTTCCGCCGCGGCTATCTGATCGTCGACCGCGCCGGCGTGCGCGTGATCCGCGATCCGTTCACGGCAAAACCCTACATCCTGTTCTACACCACCAAGCGGGTCGGCGGCGGCGTGCAGGATTTCGACGCGATCAAGCTGTTGAAGTTCGCGGTGAGCTGAGGGCGGCGCAACGCATCCCTTCGTCGTCCCCGCGAAGGCGGGGACCCATAACCCCTGGCGTCGGCAGTCGCTCACGACCGCTGCCACGCTATCGATCAAACTGAAACGACACGGCGTATGGGTCCCCGCCTTCGCGGGGGCGACGCTGAAAATGTACATCCCCATGTCCCATTCCGACGACCCCTACCTGCGCCACCAGCGCCAGCGCTGGCTGCGCCAGGACGCGCATCTATGGATCCGCCCCGACGCGGCGCGCTGGGTAAAACCCGGCTACGATCCCGGCGACATCTATCCAACGCTCAAGCGCAAACCCGACGCGGCACAGGAAGCCGCGCTCGAGCCGGAGCTCGCGGCAGAGGTGGCGAAAGGCTACCGGCTGCTCGCCGTGCTGCGCGAACAGGTGGCCGAACTCCGCGCGGAGCTGAAGCGGCAGCGGGAGCTGGAAGCCAAATACAGCCCAAGCCAGCCGCGCGTGCCGGCCGGCAATCCGCGCGGCGGGCAGTGGACGGACGGCAGCGGGGGCCAGGGCACGGTTGCGAGCCCGAACCAGGACACGGGCCAGGGGACAGGCACGAGTCTCGCGCAGCCGATGGGCAATATCGGCATCGGCGACGTCAGCGGGTCGAGCGAACTCGGCGACCTGTTTCGAATCAAGCCGGACGGCACGCGCACGGATGCCGGGAATCGTTCGGATTCTATCGGAAAAATTGCAGCGTCCGATAACCCGCGGTTTTACACCCGTCCTAGAGGAGGAAGACGACAACGGCGGCCATACGCTGCGAAGACATACGGACAGGACAGAAAGCTCTCTCATTGACTGGCTCAACGCTAAATGGCAGCGCACACAAGTCGGCAATCTGGAGATCACAGAATATCCCATAGCCGAAGGCACATTTCGGTCGCGCGAAGAAGCCAACGACCTTGTCAATCAGGTGCTCAAACGGAACACCGACACGGTCGATCAGGTCGCCGCCGGCAAACTTAAGGAGGCCAAACTCCAGGAGCGTTTCGGATTTGTAACAGGCAAGGAGGCGGCGACTCCGACCCTTACATCCGCCCCACCTGTAGCGTTCGCGTTATCGTCAGGCATGACACGCGCTCGTGGCGCGGCTATAGGGTGCACACGGCATTTCCGGTCAACGATGAGTAGACGAGGCGACAGGAGCTTCGCATGAAGATTCCGTACGAGTTCGAACAATTTGTAGGATGCATCTATCCCGAGGATCCCGGAGAGTCCGTGTCACTCGAAAGCCTGGCAGCGGCGGCACTTGAGCACAAGGTTGCCAATGAACGCCGCGTGGTGCTGGCATTCCTCAATGAGCTGCTGGACGGCGGCCATTCGGATGCAGAGCTCGAATACGTCTGGCTCAAGCAATCTCCGAGATCCAGCTTCAGCCCGGGCGGCCACCGCGTCTTCTTCGAAGAAATCCGCCGCCAGATCATCGCCGATATGGATCGCAAGCTCGGGTGAGTTCGGCCGTACTGCACGGCGCGGCCGATCTAGCATGTTGGTCACACTACACTTGCGCGAACAAGAGCAAGGCGCTGATCTATGACGCAACCACCGGGATTGAAACGGACCGCCCTATGGAAGACGGAACTGTAATATCAGGCGGTCGCGATCTTTTTTAAAAAGACGCTGGGCGAGCCCACCGACAGAATGCGCGAGCCGGGGAGGCGGAATTCTATTGCCTTGAAACCGAGCAACAGGTCGACGCGGTCTGGGACTTCGTGAGGGTGTTGAGCAAACTGCCGACATAGAGCGGTGCCGGCTCTGAGGGTAGGTGCAACAGCGCGGTATTATGGTGCAAACGCCACAAGCGCTTGGGTTCCCCCCGGTAGTTGTGTAAAGCTATGACCGCAACGCGGCATGTGGGGTGTAGTGTTTTGTAGAGATCATGCGTCTCTCGCTTTTCGAACGAGACTACCGCGTCTCAAATGGCGATCAGGTGAGCCGCGTGGCGGCGTTGGCAATGAAGCGCAGTAAGAGCGCGAATTTACGGGATATTGGCAACGGCATATTGACAAATGAGCGAACAACTTGGAACAACCAGACGTTTCAAGCAGCCGTTTTCAAGACATGCCCCACGCACTTCGAATCTACAAAAGCTTAAAAGCGGTTGGCTTGCCTGAAGGGCAAGCAATGTGCGTTGCCGAGGAGGTCGAACGCGCGCGTGCCGATCTGGCCGTGTATGATCGCGAGGATATTATAGACCGCCTTTGTGACAGCGGTTTTACAGAGGAAATGTCAGAAGCTATTTGCTCCGTAATCAGGAATTGCTACGTCGCGCAACGGTTTGTTGTCCATTTTAAGCCCGTCCCCTTGAAGACAAGTCTAGTTCGCTCCCACATGGTTGCAGCGACAGCCCAAGCCTTTCTTGATGCGATAGACCCGTGCGTCGTTTCTTCGCGAACCTCTGAGCGTCGGCAACCTGTCATCCATCAACCTTCGCCGGGGCGCGTAGTGATGTGTGATTTTACGTTCTTGCGTAAGCCAGAGATGCAAAAAGAGCGAAGAGCGATCGTTGTCTCCGCTCGCTCCTCGAACGCCACGGGGCGATGCGCGGTTGTACCTGTCAGCAAGCTCAAGGCGGCGATTCCCAATCCTGCTCACTATGAATTTACTCCGGGAACCTATCATTTTTTTCACAAAACTGAACCTGTTTGGGCCATATGCGACCACATATATACGGTTTCTTTAGAGAGACTGTGGATGGTAAACGTAGGTCACCGACCGGACCCGGCAGCTGCGGTTTCGCCGCAACATCTTGCGGCTATCCGCGGGCTACTGGGAACAACCTTGGGTTATAGCAGTTGACAACGCCCAAGCGGATATGTGACTTAAGGAACCTGCTGGGGAGTCGAGTTCCAAATTCGATTCTTTTCAGCCGAGCCGGAGGTAGGATAAGCGGGCTTCCCGTTAATCCGTAGCTTCGCGGCTGGGGGACTCCTACGGGAACCCCCTTAAACCAAGGGAAAACCTCGCTTCCGCGGGGTTTTTCTTTGCCCAATTTGTTCTCGTTTGGTTCCAAAAATGTCAGCAGGTAGCGCGCATGAGCGCAGCGATATATGGGAAACTAGTAGCTTCCGGATCTCGCTGTGCTCACCGGGCGCCCCACGCCCGCGCCGTGCGCTAAATCCAGTCGTTTACAGCGTCAGCGGGGTGACGCCGGGTGAGACTGCCGCAGCCGTCGGTGTTGCTGGCGCCGGTCGACGTCCAATCCGTCCGACGTGCTGGTGGATCTGATATACGGTGCGCGCGGGCTCCCGCCAGAACGCCACTTTCGTGATGAACCGCAAGACCCAGAGCACGGTGCGCAAGTTCAAGGACTCCACCGGCAACTATCTCTGGCAGCCGCCGGCGGTGGCCACCGGCAAGTCGAGCCTGATCGGCTTTCCGCTCGCGGACGCCGAGGAGATGCCCGACGTCGCGGCGAATTCGCTCTCGATCGCGTTCGGCGATTTCCGCCGCGGCTATCTGATCGTCGACCGCGCCGGCGTGCGCGTGATCCGCGATCCCTTCACCGCAAAGCCCTACATCCTGTTCTACACGACAAAGCGGGTCGGCGGCGGCGTGCAGGATTTTGAC
>NZ_DASYMN010000037.1:0-1657 GCF_036009065.1 Bradyrhizobium sp.
GGTGGTGTAATCGCCGGCATAGGCCGCCGACGCCATGGTCGCCGGCGCAAAGCGCGAGCCTTCCTCGTTGGTCCAGTTGACGATGCAGATCGGCGTCTCGGTCTCGATGCCGGCATCGTTCAGGGTGCGCACCACCTCGAGTGCGGCCAGCGTGCCGAGCACGCCGTCGAACTTGCCGCCGGTCGGCTGGGTATCGAGATGCGAGCCTAAGCCCACCGGCGGTTTTGTCATGTCGCGGCCTTTGCGGAGGCCGAACATCGACCCGAGCGCATCGACATGCACTTGGAGTCCCGCGGCTTCACAAGCGTTACGAAACCAGTCCCGCACCTGCTTGTCCTCGGGGCCGAGCGTCAGCCGCCGCACGCCGCCCTTCGGCGTGGCGCCGAATTTCGCGGTTTCGTGAATCGTATCCCACAGCCTTGCGGAATCGATTTGCAGGTTGGATGCGATCTTGGTCATGCGGTTTTCCGGAAAATCCTTTGGCGGGCGTAGCGAATAGGCTCTATGTAGAGCGCCAGACCACCTCCTGTCGAGGCAGTGGAGTTTTCGATTGATTACCAGCCCGGCAAAATCCGATCAGGCCGTTCGGGGCGAGCGCGAAATGCTTGCAAGCGTTGCGGCCCGGCATGCCTGCCGTGCCGGCATGGCCGCAAGCACCGCAGGCGTCGCCAACGGTTTTGTGCAGGGCAATCTCGCGATCCTGCCGGAGAAGCTCGCGGCTTCGTTTCACCGTTTTTGCCAGCTCAATCCGAAACCGTGCCCGATCATCGGCATGTCCGACGTCGGCGACCCCCGCATTCCCGCGCTCGGGCTCGACCTCGACATCCGCACCGACCTGCCGCGCTACCGGGTGTGGCGCGACGGCGAGGTGGCGGAGGAGCCGACCGACATCATGGCGCACTGGCGCGACGATCTCGTTGCGTTTGTGATCGGCTGCTCGTTCTCGTTCGAAGAGGCGCTGCTGGCCGACGATATCCCGATCCGCCACATCGAACGCGGCGTACGCGTGCCGATGTATCGCACCAACATCGCCTGCGCCTCCGCCGGCCCGTTCGCCGGGCCGATGGTGGTGTCGATGCGGCCGCTAAAACCGGCCGATGCGATCCGCGCGGTGCAGATCACCTCGCGCTTCCCTTCCGTGCATGGCGCGCCGGTCCATCTCGGCCATCCGCATTCGATCGGCATCGCCCATATCGCAAAACCCGATTACGGCGACGCGGTGCCGATCAACGCCGACGAGATTCCCGTGTTCTGGGCATGCGGCGTCACGCCGCAAGCGGTGATCGCGGCAGCCAAGCTGCCGTTCGCGATCACGCATGCGCCGGGATTGATGCTCGTCACCGACCTCAGGAACAAGCAGCTTGCCGTTCTTTGAGGAAGGCGTATCTCGGGCTGTAGTCGCTGCGCTGTCGCCGCACACCACCGTCATCCTGAGGAGCCGCGCGAAGCGCGGCGTCTCGAAGGATCGGCCGCATGCGCTCGTGGCCATCCTTCGAGACGCGCGCAAGGGCGCGCTCCTCAGATCCTATGGGTTGGCGGGTGGTCAAGAGGTTAGGATTGGAGTTGCACCACCAACCAACCTCGGAGGACCAAGATGACTAGTCTCGATCCCACTGACGCACCCGCCGCGGTGGATTATGCCACCGTTTACGTTGCT
>NZ_DASYMN010000038.1:0-1548 GCF_036009065.1 Bradyrhizobium sp.
GACCTCGGACTGCAGGCAGCCGATCAGCTGCTCGTTGCCGTTCTGGATCGAATACAGGCCGATATAGCCATCGACATCCATCACGAAGTTTTTTAGCGCGTTGAGGCCATTGGTGTTGTGGCTTTCGGTGGCGATATCGGAGCGCGCCATCACTTTCAGGAAACGCTTGGCGGTGGGATCGTCGACGTGCCTGTCGAGCAGTTCCTCGCAGGTCATCCAGGCCCAGGGATGCTCGTTGTCATGGGCGCCGACGCCTTCGTAATATTCGACCGGCGACATGATGTCGGTGCAGCGCTTGCGGAACGCTTCGATCGCATCGGCGGTTTTCGTGCCGTATTTGCGGCGCATACCCGGCACGTCATTGAGCAACTCGCCGTCGAGCTGCACCTGCTCGGCATCCATCGGAATGGTCTGCAGGCCGAAATGCTGGACCAATTCGCGCAAGGGGTCGGGGCCGGTCATCGAGTAGTCGTAGATTTCGGCGACGCCGGCTTCGTACATCGCCGGTGCGGTGTCGAATTTGCGCGTCAGGATCTTGCCGCCGACGCGGTCGGACGCCTCATAGATCGTGACGCGGCAATGCTCGCCGAGCTTCTTCTTCAGATACCAGGCGCTCATCAGGCCGCCGGGACCGCCGCCAACTATTGCAAGATCGAGCATGTGTTTTCCGTCGCCTACCGCCGCCGGGTGTGTCCAGGGCGCGCGGTCTAAGTCACCCTAGCAAAAGCGCTTTTCACCCTGAAGGGAAGATGAACAAAGCAGGTTCGTGCGCTGCAGCATGAAAGAAAACAGCAAAAAGGCCGGCTTGAGCCGGCCTTTTTTCATAACATCGTAAATTCGCCGGGGTGCTATTCCGCCGGCGGCAGTGCCAACGGTTCCATTTCGGGAGCCGCGGGCACGATCGTTGCCTGCTTTTCGCGCTCATCGAGGATCAGCTTGTCGCGCTTGACGGCGACTTCGCGGATCTTGGCCATCGATGCGCCGGTGCCTGCCGGGATCAGCCGGCCGACGATGACGTTTTCCTTGAGGCCTTCCAGCGGGTCCACCTTGCCATTGACGGCGGCTTCGGTGAGCACGCGGGTGGTCTCCTGGAACGAGGCCGCCGAGAAGAACGAGCGGGTTTGCAGGCTCGCCTTGGTGATGCCGAGCAGCACTGGCGTTCCCGTCGCGATTTTCTTGCCCTCTTCCTTGGCCTTGGCGTTGATCTGGTCGAACTCGATCTTGTCGATCTGTTCGCCCGAGATCATATCGGTCTCGCCCTGGTCGGTGATCTCCACCTTCTGCAGCATCTGACGAACGATCACTTCGATGTGCTTGTCGTTGATCAGCACGCCCTGCAACCGATAGACCTCCTGGATTTCGTTGACCAAGTAGGCAGCGAGTTCCTCGATGCCCTTGATCGCCAGGATGTCGTGCGGCGCCGGATTGCCTTCGACGATGAAGTCACCCTTCTCGACGATGTCGCCATCCTGCAGATGGATGTGCTTGCCCTTCGGAATGAGGTATTCGCGGGTCTCCTCATTCTTGTCCATCGGCTCGATCGAGATG
>NZ_DASYMN010000039.1:0-1547 GCF_036009065.1 Bradyrhizobium sp.
CGACGAACTCGCCGCCATCATGGCTTTCGGTTTTGCCCATATGCAGCGCGAGGCGGGCGAGGGGGGCGAGGAGCAAAGCGGCATGCGCGGCGGCGGCTCGGTTTACTTGCGGCTCTCGACGCGGACCATCGACCAGCCGCAGCGCATGATGACGCCCGACCTGCAGAAAGCCATCACCGACGGCGCTTACTGGATGCGCAAGCCGGGGCCGAATGCGGAACTGGTGGTCGCCTACACGGGGGCGGTCGCGCCGGAGGCGATCGAGGCGATAGGCCTGCTCGGCGAGAGCCGCCGCGATGTCGGATTGCTGGCGATCACGTCGGCGGACCGGCTCCACGCCGGCTGGACCGCGGCGCGAAAAATTCGCCGCGACAATCGTGGTTCGAAGCACATGAGCCACATCGAAAAACTGCTGGCGCCGCTGCCGCGCGACTGCGGGATCGTTACCGTGATCGATGGACATCCCGCGACGCTGGGCTGGCTCGGCAGCGTGCGCGGCCACAGGCTTGAGGCGCTCGGCGTCGAGCATTTCGGCCAGACCGGCACCATCGGCGACCTCTACCGCCATCACGGCATGGACGCCAACGCCATCATCGACGCGGCGGAAAGCCTCACCGCAGGCGCGCCGGTGCGGCATCGCAAGATGGCGGTGTGATTTCTTCACCCTCCCCTGGAGGGCCGCCCTCAACAGACGCAGCACCTCGTCTTGCGAGAGCACCGCCGGCAGCGTGTATTCCTTGCGCGCGAACGGTAACTGATCGGCGATATCCTGAACCTCCTCCGAATTGATGGACACCTGTAGTAGGCTCGAAGAGCCAGGAGGTGTCAGATGGAAGCACGTCAACGTCGGTCGTTTACGGACGACTATAAGCGGCAAGCGGTCGATCTGGTTGCTTCGAGCGGCCGCTCGATCGGGTCGGTGGCCAAGGAACTTGGCCTGCGCGATTCGGTGTTGCGGCGGTGGGTGGAATTGCGTGGGGCCGGACGTGAGCCGACGGCGGCGGCGCGGCGCCCCACAACGCAGGCGCCGCTGCCGTCGGCGGACCACGCGGCCGAGGTGGCTCGTTTGCAGCGGGAGAACGAACGCTTGCGCATGGAGCGCGACATTTTAAAAAAGTCGATCGCGATCTTTGCTGGAGTCCGGACATGAGATTCCGCTTCATCGAGGATCGCCGCGCCGACTACCCCGTGACGGTCCTGTGCGACGTGCTCGCCGTCTCGCCGGCCGGTTATTATGCCTGGCGCTCGCGCCCGGAGAGCCGGCGATCGGCTACTAATCGTGACCTCGTTGACGACATCAAGCGGGTCCATCGCGATACCTGCGGACGCTATGGCAGCCCGCGCATCCATGTCGAGCTGAAGGCGCAGGGCCGCGGGGCGAGCCGCGGTCGCATTGAGCGTTTGATGCGCCATCACGGTATCAGGGCCATCATGGCGCGGCCACGCCGGATGCGGACCACCGACAGCCGCCACGACCTCCCGATCGCTCCGAATCTGCTCGATCGAAACTTCTCTGCCGCCGCGCCTAACCGGATCTGGCTCGCCGA
>NZ_DASYMN010000040.1:0-64453 GCF_036009065.1 Bradyrhizobium sp.
GATCCGGCAATCAAGCCGCGGCTGTTACCAAGGTGCGCCTTTCGGCGTTCCGCCTCCCTCTTTTCTTCTCGAGGGAGGTTCACTGAACCCACCATTCACGCGAAGGGATTTGCGGGCGGCGATGACGCTTGCCCGGAGCAATCAGTGCGATGAAATGCACCAGCGCCCACCCCACACACCACGTCATACGCGGGCTTGACCCGCGTATCCATCACACTTCGAGAAGACTCTTTCGAAGAAGATGGATTGCCGGGTCAAGCCCGGCAATGACGCTGAGAGATGGATTGCCGGGTCGAGCCCGGCAATGACGACACGGTTGATAATTCGCAGGAGGGAAGGGCTGACAATCATGACCGCCATCGTTATATCAACCCCGCCCGGCACGTCCGGGCTTTTGGCGTTCGGATGGAATGGACAAATGACGGGATCGACACGATCGAGCGACGGCCTCGATGACCGCCGCAAGCGGCTGTTGTTCCGCTGCTGGCATCGCGGCACCCGCGAGATGGACCTCATTCTCGGCCGCTTCGCCGATGCCGCCATCGCCGATCTCACGGACGCCGAATTGACCCAGCTTGACCACCTGATCGAGGTACCCGAGCCCGACCTGTACGCGGCCTTGAGCAGCGGCGCTGTGCTTGCGCCGGAGTACCGAACCGCGCTGTTCGACCGCATCAAGTCGTTTCGCGTCATGGATCACGACGCATGAAATCGCCGACCCGATCGCCGGCGGAGTTGCTCGGCCCCGGACGCGCGTTGACCCTGGCCAATGTCGCCGAGGGCGCCGAAGGCCTGGTCGTCTCCGATCTCGCGCGCGCCGTCGCGGCGCGGCCAAAACCGCCGGCCGTCAGCCTTGCCGTGGTGTGCCGCGACGGTCCGCGCATGCAGCAGCTCGCCCGGGCGCTGGAATTCTTCGCGCCTGATCTGTCGGTGATGCAATTCCCGGCATGGGATTGCCAACCCTACGACCGGGTATCGCCGCATGGCGGCATTTTGGCGCAACGGCTGACCACGCTCGCCAGACTCGCGCGCCTGCAGGGCAGCGACAAGCCGTTGATCGTGCTGACCACCGTCAACGCCATCGTGCAGCGCGTGCCCGCGCGCGAGATGATCGCAGCGCAGGCGCTGTCGGTGGCGCCCGGCCATGTGGTGCCGATGGACAGCATCATCGCCTGGCTGGAGCACAACGGCTACAGCCGCTCCTCCACGGTGCGCGAACCCGGCGAATACGCGGTTCGCGGCGGCATTCTCGATCTGTTTCCGGCGGGGCTCGACCAGCCGGTGCGGTTCGATTTCTTCGGCGACAGCCTGGAATCGATCCGCAGCTTTGACGCCGAAACCCAGCGCACGCATTTCGACATGCGTGGCCTCGATCTGGTGCCGATCTCGGAATTCCAGCTGGTCACCGAGACGATCCGGCGCTTTCGCATGGGCTATGTCGCAGCCTTCGGCGCGCCGGAGCGCGACGATCCGCTGTACGAGGCGGTCAGCGAAGGCCGCCGCCATCCTGGCATGGAACACTGGCTGCCGCTGTTCCAGGAGCGGATGGACACGCTGTTCGACTATCTCCGCGATGCGCCAATCGCGATCGAGCCGCAAGGCGAAGACGCCGCGCGCGAGCGCTTCAAGCAGATCGCCGACTATTACGAGGCGCGGCGCGAAGCGATGGAGCACCCCGGCGGCGGCGCGGTCTACAAGCCGCTGCCGCCCGACAGGCTTTATCTCACCGAGGACGAATGGACCAAACGTCTCGGCGAGGCCGCGTTGGCACGGCTGACGCCGTTCGCGGTGCCCGAGGACAAGGCTGGCGTGGTCGATGCCGGCGCGCGGCAGGGCCGTAATTTCACGCCCGAACGCGCCGACAGTTCGATCAATGTGTTCGAGGTCGTGGTCGCCCATGTGCAGGCGTTGCAGGCCCAGCGGAAGAAAGTGGTGATCGCGCTGTGGAGCGAAGGCTCCCGCGACCGCATGGCGAGCATGCTGAAAGACCACAGACTGCATAACCTTACCAGCGTCAATGCCTGGCGCACCGTGCAGGCCACGCCGCGCAACGAGGCGATGCTGGCCGTGGTCGGGATGGAATCCGGCTTCGAGACCGACCATATCGCCGTCATCAGCGAGCAGGACATTCTCGGCGACCGCCTGGTGCGGCCGCGGAAAGCGGCCCGCAAGCTGGACAATTTCATTTCCGAGGTCACCAGCCTGGCCGCGGGCGATCTCGTCGTCCATGTCGAGCACGGCATTGGCCGCTTCGTCGGGCTGCAGACGCTGGAGGTCGCCGGTGCGCCGCACGATTGCCTGGAGCTGCACTATGCGGCCGAAACCAAGCTGTTTTTGCCGGTCGAGAATATCGAGCTGCTGTCGCGCTACGGCTCCGACCACGCCAATGTCGAACTGGACCGGCTCGGCGGCAGCGGCTGGCAGGCACGCAAGGCGAAACTCAAGAACCGCATCCGCGAGATCGCCGGCGAATTGATCAAGATCGCCGCCGAGCGGCATCTGCATGAGGCGCCGAGGTTCCCGGTGCAACCGCATACCTATGATGAGTTCTGCGCGCGTTTTCCCTACGAGGAGACCGAGGACCAGCTCGGCGCCATCAACGCCACCCTGAAAGACCTCGAAAGCGGCCGGCCGATGGACCGCCTGATCTGCGGCGACGTCGGCTTTGGGAAGACCGAGGTCGCGTTGCGCGCAACCTTCGCAGCCGCGCTCGACGGCAAGCAGGTCGCGGTGGTGGTGCCGACCACGCTATTGGCGCGGCAGCATGCCAAAACTTTCACCGAGCGGTTCCGCGGTTTTCCGGTGCGGGTCGCGCAGGCCTCGCGGCTGATCGCGCCGAAGGAATTGACGCAGGTGAAGAAGGACATCACCGAGGGTGTGGTCGATATCGTGGTCGGCACCCACGCGCTATTGGGCAAGTCAATCAAGTTCAGGGACCTCGGCCTGCTGATCGTGGACGAGGAACAGCATTTCGGCGTCTCTCACAAGGAACGGCTAAAGCAGCTGCGCGCCGAGGTCCACGTGCTGACGTTGAGCGCGACGCCGATCCCGCGCACGCTGCAGCTGGCGCTGACCGGCGTGCGCGATCTGTCGATCATCGCCTCGCCGCCGGTGGACCGCCTGGCGGTACGCACCTTCGTTGCGCCGCATGATCCCTTGATGATCCGCGAAGCGCTGCTGCGCGAGCGCTATCGCGGCGGCCAGGCGTTCTATGTCGTGCCTCGGATCGAGGATCTCGCAGGCGTCAAGGACTTCCTCGACAAGCATGTTCCGGAGATGAAGGTCGCCGTCGCGCACGGGCAGATGGCGCCGACTGTCATCGAGGACATCATGTCGGCTTTCTACGACGGCAAATACGACGTCCTGCTGTCGACCACCATCATCGAGTCCGGCCTCGATATTCCGACCGCCAACACGCTGATCGTACATCGCGCCGACATGTTCGGCCTTGCGCAGCTCTATCAGCTGCGCGGAAGGGTGGGGCGGTCCAAATTGAGGGCGTATGCGCTGTTCACGCTGCCGGCGCAGCAGAAGATCACGGCGCAAGCCCAGCGGCGGCTGAAGGTGCTGCAGTCGCTGGAAACCCTCGGCGCGGGTTTCCAGCTCGCCTCCCACGATCTCGATATCCGCGGCGCCGGCAACCTGCTCGGGGAGGAACAGTCAGGGCATATCAAGGAAGTCGGCTTCGAGCTCTATCAATCGATGCTGGAGGAGGCGATCCTCAACCTCAAGGCCGGCGTAACCGAACCTGCGGCGGACCGCTGGTCGCCGCAGATCAAGGTCGGCATGCCCGTGATGATTCCGGAGGATTACGTCGCCGACCTCGCGGTGCGGCTGTCGCTGTACCGGCGGCTGGCCGACCTCGATACCGACGACGAGATCGACAATTTCGCCGCCGAACTGCGCGACCGCTTCGGCGTGCTGCCGGACGAGGTGCGCTATCTGTTCAAGATCGCCGCGATCAAGGGCTATTGCCGCAGAGCCAATGTGGAGAAGGTCGACGCCGGACCGAAGGGCGCGGTGATTACGTTCCGCGACAACAAGTTCGCGCAGCCGGAGCGGCTGGTCACTTTCATCCGGCAGCACGGACAGGCGGCCAAGGTGCGGCCCGACATGAAGGTGGTGTTCTTCCAGGAATGGGAAACGCCGGAAGAGCGGCTGATGGGCACTACCGAAATCCTGCGGCAGCTCGCCAACCTCGCCGAGGATCGCAAGGCGGCGTGAGACCATCGCGTCCCGGACGCGGTGCAGCGTTCTTCACGCTGCTCCGCAGAGCCGGGACCGTCACGAATGCTGCCGTCGTTACGACCCCGGCTCTGCAGCGCATCACTTCGTGCTGCGCTGCGTCCGGGGCACGAGTCACACGGCCAGCGCCATTTCCGAAAGTTCAGGAAGCCGCGCGGCGGCCCTCGGCGGTGAGGCGCGCCAGCATCGACTTTGCCGAATCGGTCGCCAGTAACGTCGCCACGGTCACGTCCGGCTCGACGCGCTGCGCGCGCTTGGTATGGATCGTGTGCTTCATGACGCTGCCAAGCCGGCGAGCGATCATATGTGCATTGCGCAGATCGGTTTCGGCGAACGCCACCACTATCGATCCGTCGTCCTGCACCGCGCCAAAATCCATCTGCCGCATCAGGCGGCTGATGATACGCCCGCCATCGAGCTGCGCGCGTTCGTGGCTTGGGCCGAACGAAAATCGCGCCACCGACAACCCGCCGCCGCGCGACTGGGTCTGGTAGACCGCCGTTGCAAAGTCGCGGTTGAAGGCCGCGAGAGTCAGCAGACCGGTTCGAGTATCGAGCAGCCCGCCGGCATCGATCGACTTCAGCGCGCGGCTCAAACCGGCCTCGAATGCGTGCTGGCGGATCAGCGGCAAGGCATTGGCGGCAATGCGGGCGGGCTCGCCGCTGATCAGTTCGAGGTTCGGCAGATCGTAGCTCGGCGTCAGGCCCTCGACGCTCACCACCACAGGGAGATGGCGGAACCGGACGTCTTCGGCGAGCACCGTGAGGAAGGCGTCGAGCACGCGCGGGCTGAAACCCTCAGCCAGTACAATGCCGTCGAGATCGCGCACATTCAGGTGCTTGGCGGCCGCCTCGATGCTGAGCGCGCCGACCACGCCCATTCGCTCACCCAACGCAACCGAAAGCGCCGGATAGGCCGCGCCGCGGCCGATCAGCAGCACGGTTGCATCCTGGATCGGATCGGGGTCCGTCAATGCCGGTTGCGCGATGGGATCGTCGAGCATGCGACGCAGCACGGTGGCATGGAGCGAGCGCACCCGCAGCGCGGCGCGAAGGCGTCCGCTCAAGCGCTCGAAGCTGCCGCCGGTCGAGGAAAATGGCAGCGCGTTTTCGGGCAATGCCCCCTTGGGATCGATGACGACAAGCGGCACGTAAGGCTTGATCTCCGCGATTTGCGCAGCAAGCGCCGCCAATCCCGGTCCGGCATCTCCCGACACCAGCAGGGCAGCCGGCTGCAACTGTTCGACAGCGTGAGCGGCCTCGGTCCAGCTGGTTTCGATCACGGGAAACATTTTCGTTTCGGACAGCGCTGCCGCCAGCGGCGAAGGCTCGCCGGACGACACGATCAGAATCAGGCCTTGCTGGGACATCTCGAACTCGGGCGAGCGCGGACAATGAATACGGGAATCCTAATTCGCCGCCCTTAATGCCGCGTCAACGTCCGCCGTGGATTTCGATCAGCCGGATGCGGCGCGCGAGTCGCGAAATGCTTCGGACATCAACGGGTTGAGGCCAAGCTCTAAGAATGCTTCGCGGGCCCTGGCATTGTCCTGGGCGCGGCCGGCGAGGCGGTGGCCGCTCAAGCGATCCGGCAGCGCGGTGAGCAGCGCGCCCTGTCCGAGCCGCTTGGCCCACTCCTGCAGGTCGTGCGCCAGAAAACGGTAGCCGCCGACGGCCATGATCCCGGACGGCGGCGCGGTGATGCAGAGCGCGCCGGTTGTGCGGTCGAGCCGCGCGGCATAGCCGGTATCGACATGGTCGAGCAGGGGCTGCGCGATCAGGAAATTGCCCGAAGGGGTTGCTGTCGCATAGGCGGCAACGGGAATCATCGGCCCGCGCAACGCCAGCGTTCCCTTCGGTGTCAGCAGAATCTCGCCGGTGATCGAGGCGTCCTCCGCATCCCGAGGCGCGCGTTGCGGTCCTGGCAGAACTGGGTTCGGCGCGCCATCGTCCGCCCGGCAGGCGCCAAACAGACCGGCCTCGCCAAACAAATAGACGTCGGTCAGCGTGGCCTGTCCAGTCGACCATGGCGGTGACGAGGCCACCTGTTCCGGCGCGCGCCAGAGCCCGATCACGCGGCGCAGCGCCGGCATCCGCGACAGCATCCCGGCCTCGGCCAGCCGCAAGGCCAGCGTCGCGGGGGCAACGAGGACATTGCAGCCCTGTTCGCCGATCTGTTGTTCCAGCACGCCGGCATCGAAGGGATGATGCAGGATAAGCGCGCCGCCGCTCAGCAGCCAGATCACCAACGACGATGTGAGGCCCGCAGATGACGATGGCGCGAATGCGGACACGATGGTCGCGCCCTGCGGCACGCCGCTTTCGAGGAAGATCGCGAGGCCGCCGGCAATCAGATGCAGGTGCGTGCGCGGCACCGCGCGAAACCCTTCCGCCGTGACGTCGAAGGAAATGATCGCGGCACGGCGGCCGTCCTGCGTCGCGGTGGGGGCGGCGGCAGGCCCGTTTGCGATCACATCGTCGAGGCAGGCCATGCCTTCCGGCAGATCGTCGCCGAAGCCGCAGACGTGGCGGATCGAAAACGCCTCTACCGCGGCGTTCATGGCCAAATCGGCGTGGCTAACGCCGTCTATCCGGCTCACGGTCACGACCGCGCGCGCGCCGGTGCGATTGAGCGCCACCGTCATTTCCGCCTGCCGCCATAGCTGCGGCAACAGCGCCACCACAAGTCCGGCGCGATGCGCGGCCAGCACCGTCAGAACGAATTCGACGGTGTTGGGCAGCTGGACCGCGATCACCGAATTGGCCGGCAATCCGGCCTCGACAAAATGCGCCGCCAGTGCGGCGATTGCCCGGTCGGCTTGCGCGAATGTCAGGCGTTGCTGCGGCTGCCCGGTGACGCGGGGCTTGTCGGGTGGGTCGGCCAGCGCCAGCGCATCCGGCTGGCGCGCCAGCAGCCGGCGAAACAAGCCGTCTAGTGTTGGCGGTGCAGCGGTCTGGATCACAGGATCACTTTTGACTTGGCTCGGGCTTTTGCCACCAGGTTTCCGGCAGATACCCCGACAACGCGGTGACTGCCGGCCGTTCTATCCGATTCCAGCGGGCGATCCATTGTTCCTGCGCGTTGTACAGGGGAATTGCATAGAAGCCGGACATCAAGGCGCGGTCGAGCGCCCGCACCGCGGACACGAAGTCAGGATGTTCGCGCGCCTCCAGCATCGCCGCGATCAGGGCGTCGATAGCCGGATCTTTTGCACCCATGTAGTTCCGCGTGCCCTGATTGTCGGCGGCTTCAGAACCCCAGTAGAAGGATTGCTCGTTGCCGGGGGAGAGCGACTGATCCCAGCGGTTCGGGATCATGTCGAAATCAAAACTGAGACGCCGCTGATCGAACTGCACGCCATCGACCGCGCGCACTGTGGCCTCGATACCGGCGCGCTTGAGGTCGCGCTGGAACGCCAGCGCGATACGTTCCTGATCGCGCGTCGTCACCAGAATTTCGAAGCTGAGAGGTGCGCTGGTCGCGCGCTGGCGCAATACCGTGCCGTCGAGATCGTAACCGGCCTGAGACAACAGGGCGAGCGCGTTGCGCAACGTCGTGCGATCACGGCCCGAGCCGTCGCTGACGGGGAGACGCCAGGTCCCGTCAAGAATGTCCGCGGGCATGCGGGATGCATAAGGCTTCAGCAGCAAACGTTCGCGGTCATCCGCGGCGCGGGCGTAGGCCGACAATTCGGACCCGGCGAAGAAGCCGCCGGCGCGCCCGTAGAGCCCGAAAAAGTAGTTGCGGTTGATCCACTCGAAATCGAACAGCAGCGTCAGCGCCTGCCGCACGCGGATGTCCGAAAACATCGGCCGCCTTGTGTTGAACACCAGGAATTCCGAGGGCTGCGGCATGCCGCTCTTGATGACGTCGCGGATCACCTCGCCATTGCGGACGGCAGGAAAATCATAGCCGTCGTGCCAGCGCAGCGGCTCGTGCTCGACGCGGAAATCGTACAGGCCGCGCTTGAACGCCTCGAACGCGCCGTTAGCCTCCCGGTAGAAATCGAGCCTGATCTCGTCGAAATTCCACAGGCCGCGGTTGACCGGCAGATCGCGGCCCCAGTAATCCGCGTTACGCGTCAGCGTCAGGCTTGCGCCGGGCTTGACCGCGGTCACTCGATAAGGCCCCGAACCCATCGGCGCCGTCATCGAGGTTTCCTCAAAAGTCGCGACATCGACGGCATGCTTCGGCAGCACCGGCATCAACCCAAGGATAAGGGGCAGTTCGCGGTCGTTGGCGCCGCCGAGATCGAACCGCACCGTGCGCGCATCCAGCGCCTCGGCCTTGGCTACCTTGGCGTAGTACAAGCGATGATTGGGACGGCCCTTGTCTCGCAGCAAGGCCCACGAAAACACCACGTCCTCGGCAAGCACCGGCTCGCCATCGGAGAAACGCGCCTTGGGGTCGAGCCGGAAGGTAACGTAGGATCTCGCATCGTCGGTCTCGATGCTCTTGGCGAGCAGGCCGTAAAGCGTGAACGGCTCGTCATTGCCGCGCGCCATCAGGCTTTCGACCACGAAGCCGCGGATCTGCTGGACCGCAAGGCCCCTGACGATCAGGGGATTGAGGCTGTCGAACGTGCCAAGCAGGCCCTGCACCAGCCGGCCACCCCTGAGCGCGCCGGGATTGACATAGGGCATATGGGAAAAGTCGGCCGGCAACGCCGCTGCGCCGTGCATCGCGATGGCGTAGCTCGGCTGCGCGGCGGCAGGGCAGGTGGCAATCCCCGGCAGGAGGCCGAGGGTGGCCACCAGGCAAAACGCGCGGCGCCGTGCCGGCCGCGAATTTCGCTGGACAAGGCGGCGGTTTGATTCGGGTTGGTTCACAACGAAATTTTACCATAGGCGCTGACGCTGCGCGCAATGCCGAGGGCGTTAAGATGGCTGTCGCCATTGATCTTTTCGCCCGCCGCTGTATTGAAGGCGTGCAATTGACCATGACAGCGCGGCCTGTCACGCAACCGCCTCATTTGGCAAAGAGACAGCCGCTCAAAGCGGCAGCTTTCGGCGCCTTGGTCGCGGTTTCGAGCGCCACCGTTCAGAAAGGGTTTTCCGCAATGAATTTCCGTATCTTGGCCGCGTCGGCCTGGCCGCGTGGGCGGGTTTTGGCCCTGCTGGCGGCGACGGCATTGACAGCAACCTGCCTCATTCCCGACGCCCAGGCCCAGACACCCGCTCCAGCGCCCGGTGCACCCGCGCCGGCACCCAAAGCCGCTCCCAAGGCTGCGGCACCCAAGGCCGCCCCGAAAGCGGCGCCAGCCCCGGCCCCCGCTGCGCAGGCACCGGCCGCACCCGCCCCCGCCGCGGGAGCCCAGCCGGCCGCCGACCAGGTTCAGTTGATCTACGCGCCGTGGACCAAATTCTGCCTGAAGGGGCAGGATGCAAGCGCCAAGCAGGTTTGCTTCACCGGCAAGGACGGCCGCATCGAATCGGGCCAGCCCGTGATCGCCGCGGTGATCATCGAGCCGGAAGGCGATCCGAAGAAGATCCTGCGTGTCACGCTCCCCCTCGGCATGCAGCTCGTTCACGGTACCCGCGTCATCGTCGACGCCAATGCGCCGGCGCAGGCTCCTTATGTGATTTGCTTCCAGAATGGCTGCATGTCCGACTATGACGTGACGCCGGAACTGATCGGCAACCTCAAAAAGGGACAGAACCTGGTGGTCCAGGCGATCAACTCCAATGGCGCTCCATTGACGCTGCCGCTGCCGCTGGCGGAATTCGCCAAGGCCTATGACGGCCCGCCGACCGATCCGAAGGTTTTCGAGGAAACCCAGAAGAAGCTGCAGGAAGAGCTGCAGAAGCGCGCCGCCGAAGCGCGCGCCAAGCTCGAGGCCAACCAGCCCGCCGGCGGCGCGGCCAATCCGGCCGCGAAGTAACACTGTCGTCTGCAAACGAAAAAGGCGCTCCAATCAGGGCGCCTTTTTTCTCGAACAAAAGCTGGAACGTCATCGTGAGGAGCCGCGCATCTTGCGCGGCGTCTCGAAGGATGGCCACTTGCGCTCGTTGCCCATCCTTCGAGACGCGCGCCCCCAAAAGGGCGCGCTCCTCAGGATGACGGTTAATTCGGAAGCTCTAGTTCAGCGAAGGATTGCGCGGCCGATAGCTGCCGGATTTGTCCTTGACGAAAATCTCCGCGACTTGCGAATGCCGGATCGGCTCGCCGGAATCGTCGGGCAGCAGGTTCTGCTCCGAAACATAGGCGACGTATTCGGATTCAGAATTTTCCGCGAGCAGGTGGTAGAACGGCTGGTCCTTGTGAGGACGGACGTCCTCCGGGATCGACAGCCACCATTCCTCGGTATTGTTAAATTCCGGATCGATGTCGAAGATCACGCCCCGGAACGAAAAGATCCGATGACGAACGATCTGCCCGATCTGGAATTTGGCGGTCCGCGTTTTTGTCATAACTCGTCGAATAGACCATGATTGTGGCCGATGCTAGGGGCAAACCGACGAATTAATCCTCCCGCAACCAACCCGCCGAGCGCCTGATACGAGGCGAATAGCCAACAAAAGACGCTTCGCTCATGCTCGATATCCTCAATCTCGCGCTGCCGTATTTCGGACTGATCTTCATCGGCTTTGCCTGCGGCAAATCGAAGAATCTGCCGGAGACGGGCCTGGCGTGGATGAACTTCTTCCTGCTCTACGTCTCGTTGCCTGCGTTACTGTTCGGGATCATGTCGAAGACGCCGTTTGCGGAACTCAACAACCCGCCATTCTTGATCGCGACCACGCTCGGCACCGCCAGCGCGTTCGTTCTGGCCATGATTGTGGGGCGTTTGCTCGGGCGGCTGTCGTTCCGTGAAGCGACGCTGGCCGGCCTCGCCGGCGCGTTTGGCAATATCGGCTATATGGGTCCGGGCCTGGCGCTGGCGGTGCTGGGTGAGAAGGCCGCCGCGCCCACTGCGTTGATCTTTTGCTGCGACGCCATCTTCCTGTTCTCGATCGTGCCGCTGCTGATCGCGTTCACCGGCGAGCGCCGGTCCGTGCTGCACACGCTCGGCATCGTGGTCCGCCAGATCGTGCTCAATCCGCTGATCATGTCGGCCTGCGGCGGAGCCCTCGCCGCGGCGCTGCATCTTGAGTTTCCGGTCGCGATCATGAATACGCTGGCATTCCTGCAAAACGCCGCAGCGCCGGTGGCCTTGTTCGTTCTCGGCGTCACCGTGGCGCTGCGGCCGTTCGGCCGCATCCCGTGGGAGGTGCCCGGCGTCATCGCGGTGAAGCTGCTCATTCATCCGCTGATCGTGGTTGCGCTGATGTTGCTGCTCGGGCCGTTCACCCCGCAGTGGGCGGCAACCGCCGTGCTGATGGCGTCGCTGCCGCCGGCGCTGAACGTTTTTGTCATCGCGCGACAATTCGATACCTGGATCGAGCCAGCATCGGTGGCGGTGCTGATCGGAACGTTTGCTTCCGTCATTACACTGACCAGCCTGATGTGGCTGATCACGTCGGGCCAGCTGGTGTTTCCTTGAACTGCGGGGCCGGCCGCCATGACGGCGCCAAACCTTCACGCATGGCGAGGCGGCGAAGCGGGCCGATCGCCCCGATCAGATGCAGTCCGGCCGCGCGCAACGACTGCACGGGCAGAAAATCCGAAAGCAGCGAGCGGTTCGCCATATCGATGACGAACGTCCGGCTGGCCACATCGGAACGCCGCGCCGAATCGAAACGAGTCAGCACCTGAGGCGAGCCGGGATCCTCGCCTTGCAGCATCGCCTCCCGGGCAATGTCGGCGATATCGGCGGCATCGCGCAGCCCCATATTGAGGCCCTGCGCGCCGATCGGCGGCAACACATGCGCGGCTTCGCCGACCAGCGCGATGCGCCCCTTGGCGAATTGCCGGGGTTGCTCGATCGCCAGCGGAAACAGGTGACGTCCCGGCTCGACACTGACGCGGCCGAGAATGGAATGTGATTGCCGCTCGGCGGCTTCCGAGAGTTCGTCATCGCTCAGCGCCATCAGCCGCTCGGCTTCATTCGGGGCCGTGACCCACACCACGCTGGAGCGGTCGCCCGGCAGCGGAACGAACACGCACGGTCCGTACGGGCTATGAAATTCGGTGGAGACACTTCGATGCGATCGCGCGTGCGCGATGTTGAAGGTCAGCGCGGCCTGATTGAGATCGCGGCGCTTGACGGCGATGCCCGCAGCTTTCCGGCACAGCGAACGCCGGCCGTCGGCGCCGACCACCAGGTGCGCGGACAGCGACCGTCCCTGTCGGATGCGGACGAGGGCATGCGCATCGCGATGGATGACGCTTTCTGCCTCGTCATCGAACCGGATGAGATTTGCAAGCTCGGCCGCGCGCTCCTCAAGCGCATCCATCAGCACACGGTTTTCGATGTTGTAGCCGAATGTATCGAGGCCGATTTCTTCGGACGAAAACTTGACTTCCGGCGCGCGGATCAGGCGGCCGGTATCGTCAACCAGCCGCATCTCACGTAGCGTCGCCGCCTTGTCCTCGCAGCGGCGCCAGACATCGAGCCGCTGCAGGAAGTCGACGGAGCCGCCAAGCAGCGCCGTGGTCCTGTTGTCGCCATACGGCGCGCGGCGGGCGATCAATGCGGTGCTCGCGCCGGCGTCAGCAAGCGCGATCGCCGCCGCGAGTCCGGCGGGCCCGCCGCCGACCACGGCAACGTCGTAACCCTCCCGTTCGGCGGACGCGTCACTCATCGACAGACAATTGACGTTTGCGCTGATATTTTCAACCCCGCACTCTCACGATAATGTTCCCGCACCTTTGCGCGGCGGAACGCCGCAAGCCCCGATGTGCAATTCCAGACGATTCCTGATAGCACTGTCCGAGAGATGGACCCATCAAGCCGGCACGATTCTGCATCGATATCCCGGACGGCGCGCGCCGCTGCATTCTCCGTGCATATCTTCACGGCGATGGGCGCGGGCATTGCGCTGATCGCCTTGCTAGAGGCGGTGCGCGAACACTGGACCGCGATGTTCGCGTGGCTTGCCGCAGCGCTGGTGGTCGACGCGTTGGACGGACCGATCGCACGGCGGCTCGATGTGGTGCGGGTGCTGCCGGAGTGGTCGGGCGAGATGCTGGATCTCGTGGTGGATTTTGTCACCTACGTGTTCGTGCCGGCCTATGCGATCGTTGCGAGCGGCCTGCTGCTGCCTCCGACGGCGCCGCTGCTGGGCGTCGGCATTGTGGTGACCGGAGCGCTGTATTTTGCGGATCGCCGCATGAAGACGGCCGACAATCATTTTCGCGGCTTTCCGGCGCTATGGAATGCGGTGGCGTTCTATCTGTTCCTGCTGCAGCTGTCGCCGGCGCTTTCAAGTCTCCTTGTTGCCGTGCTCATCGTGCTGACCTTCGTGCCGTTCAACGTCATTCACCCGGTGCGCGTCACGCGCCTGCGCGGGCTGACGCTGTCCCTGATCGGCGTCTGGGCGGTGCTCGTCGTCATCACGCTGCTGTATGATTTCAACGTCGCGATGCCGGTGACGGTCGCGCTATGCGCGATCGGCCTTTATGTGGTCGCCAGCGACGCGGTGATCCGCCTATTGAGACCGGCCAACGCATGATCGAATTGCTGACAAGCCCGGAAGCGTGGGCCGCACTATTGACCCTGACGGCGCTGGAGATCGTTCTCGGCATCGACAATGTGATCTTCCTGTCGGTGATCGTGTCGCGCATCCCGGAGCAGCAGGCAAAGCGCGCCCGGCAGATCGGCCTCGCGCTGGCGCTGGTGTTCCGCATTTTGCTGTTGAGCCTGCTGGTATGGCTAATCGGCCTCACCGCGCCGGTCATTACGGTGAAGAGCGTCGCGCTGTCGTGGCGCGACATCATCCTGATCGGCGGCGGGCTGTTCCTGATCGGCAAGGCGACCCACGAGATTCACCGCGAAGTCGAGGCGCACCATGGGGAAGTCGATGCCAAGGTGCAGCCGAACGCATTCTTCTGGGTCATCGTGCAGATCATCATCATCGACATGGTGTTCTCGCTGGATTCCATCATCACCGCGATCGGCATGGCGCAGGATATCGAAATCATGGTCGCCGCGGTCATTATCGCATGCGTCATCATGTATGTGTCGTCCGGCCCGGTGGCGAAATTCGTGGCGGATCATCCGACCACCAAGATGCTGGCGCTGGCATTCCTGGTGCTGATCGGCCTCGCCTTGGTGGCGGACGGATTCCAGTTCCACATCCCGCGCGGTTACATCTACTTCGCCATCCTGTTCGCGGCCGCCGTGGAGTTCTTCAATGTGCTGGCCCAACGCAATCGCAGGCGCAAGCGCAAGAAGGCCGCTTGATCGCCATATGCTGCCATGCCCGGAGTTGACAACCAGGCCTCAATGGCTATCGCTTGTCCTCAAGAAAATCGCAGGGAGAATGAGCAATGACCAAGGCTGTGCGTGTCCATCAGGTCGGTGGGCCGGAAGTCCTGACCTATGAATCCGTGGATGTGCCGGCGCCGGGCCCCGGAGAGGTGCGCATACGGCAGCATGCCGTCGGCCTGAACTTTATCGACGTGTACTTCCGCACCGGGCTTTACAAGGCGCCGGCGTTGCCCTTCATCGCCGGCAATGAGGCTGCGGGTGAAGTTCTCAGCGTCGGGCCCGGCGTGACAAATTTTCATCCCGGCGACCGGGTCGCCTATTATTTCAATCTCGGCGGCTATGCCACCGAGCGGAACATCCCCGCCGACAAGCTTGTAAAGCTGCCCGACCACATCACCTACGAGCAGGGCGCGGTGCTGATGCTGAAGGGTCTGACGGTGTGGTACCTGCTGCACAAGACCTTCAAGGTCGAACCGGGACATCGGGTGCTGATCCACGCTGCGGCGGGCGGCATCGGACTTTTGGCGTGCCAGTGGGCCAAGGCGCTCGGCGCCCATGTGATCGGCACGGTCGGCTCCAAAGCCAAGGCCGATCTGGCGATGGCCAATGGCTGCGATCACGTTATTCTCTACAACGAGGAGGATTTCGTCGCGCGGGTGAAACAGATCAGCCGCAACGAACTTTGCGATGTGGTCTATGACGGCGTCGGCAAGACCACATTCCCGGGCTCGTTGTCGTGCCTGAAGCCGCGCGGATTGTTCGTCAGCTTCGGCAATGCATCAGGGCCGGTGCCGCCGTTCTCGATTGCCGAGTTGAACAACCATGGCTCGCTGTTCGCGACGCGGCCGAAGCTGAATGACTATGTCGGCAAACGCTCGGAACTGCTCGAGGGCGCCGATACCTTGTTCGCGGCTGTCATCAATGGCAAGCTGCACGTGCCGATCAATCACGCCTATGCGCTGAAAGATGCGGCCAAGGCGCATACTGATCTGGAAGGCCGGGCGACCACCGGCGCGGCGATTTTGAAGCCGTAGAGAACTGAGCCGTCATCCTGAGGTGCTCGCCGTCTTCGGCGAGCCTCGAAGGATGGTCGCACGCGCCTGTTGCCCATCCTTCGAGGCTCGCCGTGAAGAACGGCGAACACTTCAGGATGACGGCAGTGTGTCTCTCGGATCCTATGCCGCGCCCATCTTCACCAGGATCGCGTCCAGCCCGTCGATCATCTCGGCGATCTCCTCGTGGGTGACGTTGAGCGCGGGCATGAAGCGCAGCGCGTCCGGTTGCGGCGTGTTGAGCAGCACGCCATTTTCCAGCGCTTGCGCGACGATGGCGGCGCCGATCGGGCGTTTCAAATCGAGCGCTAGCAGCAATCCGTTGCCGCGGACCTCGCCAAGACCATGCCGCCCGGAAATCCGTTGCAACTCGCTGGCCAGGAGCAATCCGGTGTCAGTCACCGATTTCAGGAAGTCTGGCCGGCCGACATGTTCGAGGACCGCGAGCCCGACCGCGCACATCAGCGGATTGCCGTTGAACGTGCCGCCCTGGTCGCCATGCTGGAAACAGGAAGCCGCTTCGGTGGCCAGCAAGGCCGCGAGCGGCACGCCTCCGCCGATTCCTTTCCCGAGAGTCATGATGTCCGGCTCGATGCCGGCGTGCTGGTAATGGAACAGCTTTCCGGTGCGGCCCATGCCGGTCTGGATCTCGTCGAAGATGAGCAACAGGCCGTGCGCCCTTGTCAGCGTCCGCAGCTCGCGCACGAACGCGTCCGTCGCCGGCCACACGCCGGCTTCGCCCTGGATCGGCTCCAGCATCACGCCGACGGTCTTGTCATTGATCAGCGCTTTCACGGAGGCGATATCGTTGAGCCTGGCCTTCGGAAAGCCGCGCACCTTGGGTTCGAACAGCGGCTCAAAGGCTTTCTTGCCAGAAGCCGACATGGTCGCCAGCGTGCGGCCGTGAAACGCGCCTTCGAAAGTGATGATCTCGTAGGCGCCTTCGCGCTCGGCGCGTTGTAAAACGCGGGGCTCGGCGTCAGCAGCAGCCTGGCCTGATCTGCAAGCACTTCGACGATTCCAGGCGGCGAGTGGCCGAGACAATTGACCGCCCAGCCCTGTACAAAATCCAGATAGCGCTTGTCAGCCTCATCCCACAGCCAGGAGCCTTCTCCCCTGACGAATACGACCGGCGGTCGCGCCGCGATGTCCATCAACGCGTCGAACGGATGTGTGGCAATGGTCATGTCAAAACTCTCTGCGGTTTGATTGAAAAGTCGGCCAAAACGCGAGAAGGCCGCACTTTGAGGGTGCGGCCTTCTCGAAAACTTGAAGCTGATCTGTTTCAGCTCTGTCGTCGGACACGGCGCGACCCATCATCGTCGAACGAGCGACGACGTAAAGCTGCGCGGGATTTGGTCCGGTTGAATGTCATGAGCGCGGCCATACAGCCGAACGGCCGGCGCTGTCAAGTGGGGCTAGAAACCCGACACGCTGCCATGCAGGTCGTATTCGTCGGCGCGCTCGATCTTCGCGGTGACGATTTCACCGACCCGCAGCGGGCGGCGGCTTGAGAGATACACCGCGCCGTCGATCTGCGGCGCATCGGCTTTGGAGCGGCCCTTCGACACGGTGGGGCCGACTTCGTCGACGATGACCTGCTGCCTCGTGCCGACCTTGCGCTTCAGGCGGCGCGCCGAGATTTTCTGCTGCCGCGCCATCAGCGCGTCCCAGCGCTGCTGTTTTACCTCTTCATGCACGGGATGGCCGAGCGCGTTGGAGGCAGCTCCGGCGACCGGCTCATACTTGAAGCAGCCGACGCGGTCGATCTCGGCTTCGTCGAGCCAGTCGAGCAAATAGGCAAAATCGGAATCAGTTTCCCCTGGAAAGCCTACGATGAAGGTCGAGCGCAGCGTCAGATCGGGGCATTCCTCGCGCCATTTTTTGATCCGCCCCAGCGTCTTGTCCTGCGCGGCGGGGCGATTCATTGCCTTGAGGATTTCGGGGCTTGCGTGCTGAAACGGAATGTCGAGATAGGGCAGGATCTTGCCCTGATTCATCAAGCCGATCACTTCATCGACATGCGGGTAGGGGTAGACATATTGCAGCCTCACCCAGGCGCCAAACTCGCCCAACTCTTTCGCCAGATCGAAAAACCTCGCGCGGACTTCGCGATCCCTCCATGGGCTGGCGGCATATTTCAGGTCGACGCCATAGGCCGAGGTGTCCTGCGAGATCACCAGCAATTCCTTGACGCCGGCGTTGACCAGCTTTTCGGCTTCGCGCAGCACGTCGTTCGCCGGCCGGGAGGCGAGATCGCCGCGCAGTTTCGGGATGATGCAGAAGCTGCAGCGATTGTTGCAGCCCTCTGAAATTTTCAAGTAAGCGTAGTGCCGCGGCGTCAGCTTGATACCCTGCGGCGGCACCAGGTCGAGATGCGGGTTGTGCAGCGGCGGCAGCGCGCGATGCACGGCAGCGAGCACGCTCTCATATTGCTGCGGCCCGGTAATCGAGAGCACGCCGGGATAGGCCGCCTCGATCTGTTCGGGCTCCGCGCCCATGCAGCCGGTAACGATGACCTTGCCGTTTTCCGCCATCGCTTCGCCGATGGCGCCGAGCGATTCCTGCTTGGCGCTGTCGAGAAAACCGCAGGTGTTGACGATGACGAGGTCGGCGCCGTCGTGTTTTCGCGCGAGTTCGTAACCCTCGGCGCGCAGCCGCGTGATGATGCGCTCGGAATCCACCAGCGCCTTGGGGCATCCCAAGGATACAAAGCTGACTTTGGGCGCGGCGGCCTGCTGCATGTCTGATCTGCCTGATTGATGGGCAGGAGCTAGTCCCAATGGCCCAACATTACAAGGCTTTAAGCGGCCTTTGTGCGTGCTATGGATATTTTTGCCGGAATGCGAGTGATCGATGACCGCCGACCAGTCTCCCAAGATCGTCATCGTCGACGAAAGCCCGATCCGGGCCGCGATCCTCGAAGAAGGGTTGCGGGAGGCGGGCTTCGTCGGTGTCACCCACATCAGCGAAATGCACAACCTGCTGGCCCGTATCTACGCGCTCGATCCCGATGTGATCCTGATTGACCTGGAAAATCCCAGCCGCGACGTGCTGGAACAGATGTTCCAGGTCAGCCGCGCAGTGCGCCGGCCGATCGCGATGTTCGTCGACCAGAGCGATTCGGCATCGATCCAGGCCTCGGTCGATGCCGGGGTTTCTGCTTACATCGTCGACGGCTTGAAGAAGGAACGCATCAAGCCGATCCTCGATCTCTGCATCTCGCGCTTTAATGCATTCTCCAAATTACAGGACGAACTCGAGCGCACCAAATCCGCGCTGGAAGACCGCAAGGTGATCGATCGCGCCAAAGGCATCCTGATGAAGCTGAAAGGGCTGACCGAAGACGAGGCCTATGTGCTGCTGCGATCCACCGCGATGCGCGAGAAAAAGAAAATCGGCGAAATCGCCCAGTCGATCGTCACCGCGTCGGAGCTGCTGAAATGACCGGTCAGCCGCTTCACATTGGCTTCATTCCGCTGGCTGACGCCGCGGCGCTGATTGTCGCCGTCGATAAAGGGTTCACTGCCGCGGAAGGGCTCGACGTCACCTTGGTACGGGAAGTGTCATGGTCCAATGTCCGCGACAAGCTGAATATCGGCCTGTTCGATGCCGCCCATTTGCTGGCGCCGGTCGCGATCGCTTCAAGTCTCGGGCTCGGCCATGTCAAGGTGCCGATCGTGGCGCCGTTCAATCTCGGCCTCAACGGCAATGCGATCACGGTGTCCCCCGCGCTGCATGCCGCGATCATGAGCGAGATAGACGGTAATCGGTTCGATCCGATGGTCACCGCGCTGGCGCTCGCGCGCGTGGTCGCGGCAAGGCGCAAGCGCGGCGCCGAACCCCTGACCTTCGGCATGACATTTCCATTCTCGACGCACAATTATCAGTTGCGGTTCTGGATGGCCGCAGGCGGCGTCGATCCCGATGAAGACGTTCGTCTGGTGGTGCTGCCGCCGCCTTACATGGTGGACAGTCTCGCCAGTGGACACGTCGATGCTTTTTGCGTCGGCGCGCCCTGGAATTCCGTCGCGGTCGATCTCGGTGTCGGACATATCCTGCATTTCGTCGCCGACATTCTGGTCCGTGCCGCTGAGAAGGTACTGGCGGTGCGGCGGGACTGGGCAGAGAAGAATCCGGACCTGGTAGCCGCGCTGATCCGGGCGCATTTTCGCGCCGCCGAATTCATCGAGGATCCGAAAAATCGCGCCGAGGTCGCGCGGATGCTGGCACAATCGGAGCGGATCGGCGTGGATGCCGATGTCATCCTGCGCACGCTGGACGGCCACCTGAAAATTTCTCCGGACGGGACCATGCGCGAAAGCAGCCGCTATCTGCTGGTCGGACGGGAAGGGGCGGCACGGCCCGATCCGGTGCAGGCAGCCTGGCTCTATGCGCAGATGGTGCGCTGGGGACAGGCCTCGATCAGCCCCGAGGCGCTCGAAGTCGCCAAGGCGGTATTCCGTCCGGACCTTTACGAGGCAGCTTTGGATATTGCAGGAAATGCCGGGAAAAGGGGTTCCGACGCCATAGGCGCGTTCGCCGGTCCGGCATTCGACGCCGACGACATCGCGGGTCATCTGGCTGCGTTCGAAATTGGCCGCCGAAAACCCTGAGGCACCACCTGACGCAATCCTGAGCGAGGCGCAACAGGCTAGTTTTTAGGCGTTGTGCGCGAGAATCAGCTGAGATCGCGATTTCGCCAATTGGCCCGTATCACGCAAGCCTTTGAAATTTATTATTTTTATCAAAATTACAGGCTGGCACACAACTTGAATGTTGCAGTGCAGCCAGCCGCCATGGATACCGCTGGTTTTGTCAAGATGGATTTCCGCAGCAACGAGGCTGGTCGGACCGCTCTTTGGAAATCACTCGATTTCCGCGCGGTCAGAATCCGTTCCGTTGAGCCGCAGCAGTGGCAGCAGGAGCTTCGTCGTTAGCAATGAAAATCGAAACCCTCTCCATCGACTTCACTGACGAGCAGAAACGCTATCTCGAAGGGTTCGCCTCGGGCCTGCAGATCAGCCGCGCCGGAAGGGGACTTGGCGCAGCATCAGCCAAGGCGGGCGCTGAGCCGACCGGCCCGGATGCCGCACACGTCAAGGCCCAGGACAAGGTGTTGACCAGCGGCAAGAAGCTCGCCGACCCCGAAAAATACAAGCGCGAGGAGCATCCGTTCGATGCCTATCCGCGTTTGAAAGAGCAGGCACTCACCAACGCGCCGCCCTCGCCGGCGGATAATTTCCGCTGGCGCTATTACGGCCTGTTCTATGTGGCGCCGGCGCAGGATTCCTACATGTGCCGGCTGCGGATTCCGAACGGAATCCTGAAACATTGGCAATTTTCAGGGATGGCGGATCTCGCCGAGCGGCTGTGCGGGCCTTTCGCGAATGTCACCACCCGCGCCAATCTGCAGGTGCGGGAAATTCCGCCCAAGCACGCGGTCGAACTGATCGAGGGCATCCAGGACCTCGGCCTGTGCTCGCGGGGCTCGGGCGCCGACAATATCCGCAACGTCACGGGAACGCCGACGGCCGGCATCGATCCGCAGGAATTGCTCGACACCCGACCCTACGCGCGGGAATGGCACTACCATATCCTCAACGACCGTTCGCTCACCGGGCTGCCGCGCAAGTTCAACGTCGCCTTCGATGGCGCCGGCAAGATCGCGGTGCTGGAAGATACCAACGACATCGCCTTCGCCGCCGTTGAGGTGAAGGGCGGTTTTGGGGTCGAGCCCGGTATCTGGTTTCGGCTCGGAATCGGCGGCATCACCGGCCACAAGGATTTTGCGAAAGAGACCGGCATCGTCGTCAAGCCCGAAGACGCCACAAAAGTCGCCGACGCCATCGTGCGGGTGTTCATTGATCTCGGCGACCGCACCAACCGCCTGAAGGCGCGGCTGAAATATGTCATCGACGGCATCGGGATGGAGAAATTCCTGCGGCTTGTCGAAGACAAGCTCGGCGAGGCATTCACCCGCGTACCGTCCGAAGCCCTGGTGCCGCGTCCGGCCTTCGACCGCATGGCGCATATTGGGGTGCACAAGCAGAAGCAGGAAAGCTTGAACTGGATCGGGGTGTCGCTGCCGCTCGGCAAGGTCACCTGCGCGCAGATGCGCGGGCTTGCCAAAATCGCCCAGGACCTCGGCGACGGAGACATCCGTCTCACGGTCTGGCAGAACCTTTTGATCCCAGGCGTGCGCGACGAGAACGTCGCGCTGGCGATTGCCGCGATTGAGGCGACGGGCCTTGCGGTCAAGACTTCAAACATCCGCGCCGGGCTGATCGCCTGCACCGGCAATGCCGGCTGCAAGTTCGCGGCCGCGGACACCAAGCGCCATGCCGCGGAGATCGGCGACTGGTGCGAGCCGCGCGTGCCTGTCGAGACCCCGCTCAACATCCATCTTACCGGCTGCCACCATTCCTGCGCGCAGCATTACATCAGCGATATCGGCCTGATCGCGGCAAAAGTGCCCGCCGGCGAGGAGGACGACACCGTCGAGGGCTATCATCTGTTCGCCGGCGGCGGTTTTGGGCCGCACGCCGATGTCGGCCAGGAGGTCTATCACGACCTCAAGGCCGCCGACGCGCCCAAAACCGTCGAGAATTTATTGAAGGCGTACCTGTCGCATCGCGCGTCGGCGGATGAAACCTTCCTGAGCTTTGCGCGGCGCCACGACGGCGAGACCTTGCGTAAACTTGCCGACGCGGAGGCTTCCGCATGAACCAGATGACGCCGCCGCCGAAAACCGAAATCATTCCATCGTCAGCGCCATTTTCCGAAGCGCAGCGTTCCTGGCTGAACGGTTTCTTCGCGGGTCTGTTATCAACAGACGGCCCTGCGCCGCTGTCGGCGGAGCAGGGCGCTGCCGTGCTGCAAGGCCCATTGGGTGACGGCGGCGACGGCGACGCACCGTGGCATAACCAGACCATGCCGATTGCGGACCGCATGAAGCTGGCCGAAGGCCGCCCGCTGCGGCGGCGGATGATGGCGGCGATGGCGCAGCAGGATTGCGGCCAGTGCGGCTACAACTGCCACGACTATTCCGACGCGATCGCCGGTAAATCCGAAACGCGACTGAACCTCTGCGTTCCCGGCGGCAAGGAGACCGCGCGGATGCTCAAGGCGCTGAACGAGGAACTGGAAAAGGCGCCGCCGGCTTCATCCACAGCGGTGGTCGCGCGCGCCGCAGCAGCGCCGGCAACCACGGCCGAAGTCGGCCGCTCGCGAGACAATCCCGCGCCGGCGGCGTTCGCATCGCGCCGCCTTTTGAACAAACCCGGCTCGGAAAAGGAGACATGGCATATCGATTTCGACCTCACCGGCTGTGGCCTTGACTACGTCGTCGGCGACTCCTTCGGCATTTTCGCGCGCAACGATCTCGGCCATGTCGACCAGATCATCGCGCTGCTCGGCGCGTCACACACCACGGAAGTCAGGGGCAAGACCTTGCGTGAAGTCTTGCAGGATGAGGTCTCGCTGGCGCCCGCGCCGGACAGTCTGTTCGAACTGCTGTCGTTCATCACCGGCGGTGCGCGGCGTGAAAAGGCCCGCGCGCTGGCCCAGGGCGATGATCCTGACGGCGACGCCGCGGTATTAGACGTGATGGCGGCGTTGCAAAAGTTTTCGGGCGTACGGCCGCATCCCGAAGCGTTTGTCGAGGCGCTGGAGCCGTTGCAGCCCCGGCTGTATTCGATTTCATCGTCGCACAATGCGACGCCGGGAAAGCTGTCGCTGACGGTTGACTGCGTGCGTTACGTCATTGGCAAGCGCAAGCGGCTAGGGCTTGCTTCGACTTTCCTCGCCGAGCGCATCAATCCCGGCGATGAGGTCAAGGTCTACGTCCAGAAGGCACATGGCTTCGCGCTGCCGCAGGATCCGAAAACGCCAATCATCATGATCGGACCCGGCACCGGCATCGCGCCGTTCCGCGCCTTCCTGCACGACCGGCGCGCGACCGGCGCCGTGGGCAAGAACTGGTTGTTCTTCGGCCACCAGCGCAGCGATTGCGATTTCTTCTATGCCGACGAACTCAACGCGATGAAGACGTCCGGCCTGCTGACACGCCTGTCGCTTGCGTGGTCGCGCGACGGCGACAAGAAATTCTATGTGCAGGACCGCATGCGCGAGGTCGGCCGCGAATTGTGGACCTGGCTCGCCGAAGGCGCCAACATTTATATCTGCGGCGACGCCACGCGGATGGCGAAGGATGTCGAGCGCGCGCTGGTCGATATCGTCGCCCAATTCGGCGCGCGGTCGACCGACGAAGCGGTGCTGTTCGTCGCCGACCTCAAAAAGAAAGGCCGGTTCCAGCAGGACGTCTACTGACGGGTTCCAATTCGCATTAAATTGGAGCGAATAAAATTCTCGACGGGAATCTCGAGAGAGAATTTTAGCCTGCCAACCGGCTTATTGGCGGAATCGGCGTCGTTATTTCACGGTCTGGCTTGCACTTGGTCAAAATCGGCATTCCTCTAACGCACATGCTGCGTTGGAGAGCGACCATGCGAGAACTAACTGCGGAAGCCCGTCTGCACTTCTATGCGCGCTCGCTCTCGAGACGAACTGGACGAGGGTTGCATACCGCCGCGCTCTATGGATCGCTGGCCATGATCGCCGCCGTGGTGTTCGGCACGCTGTCGGTTCACCCGTTCTAGTTCGGCCTTGCGAACGGCGCGACCTCTATCCCGCCTTCCTTCAATGCTTGCCGCACCGCGCGCGCGATATCGACGGCGCCCGGCGTATCGCCGTGAATGCATACGGTGTCGGTGCGCATTTTGATGACTTTCCCAGTCACTGAAACAACGGCGCCATCCTGCACCATACGCACCACGCGCTGCGCGATCTGCGCTGCATCGTGCAGCACCGCGCCGGGCTTGCGCCGCGACACCAGTGAGCCGTCGTCTTCATAGGCGCGGTCGGCGAACACCTCGTGCACCATCGGCAGATTGGCGGCTTCGCCGGCCTGCACCAGTTTCGAGTTCGCCAGCACCACAAAGATCAAATTGGGATCGACCGCCTTGATGCCGTTGGCGATGGCGCGCGCGGTCAAGTCGTCCTCGCAGGCGACATTCGACAGCGCGCCATGGGCCTTGACGTGGGTCACCTTGTGGCCGGCTGCCGTTGCGATCGCCTGCAGCGCGCCGATCTGATAGGCGATCAGGTTTTCGATCTCCGACGATTTCATGCCGGGCACCGGACGGCGGCCAAAGCCGTGCAGGTCGCGATAGCCGGGATGCGCGCCGATGCTGACGCCGCGCGCCTTTGCAAGCTCGACCGTCTTGCGCATGATATCGGCATCGCCGGCATGGAAGCCGCAGGCGACGTTGACGGAGGTGGCAAGCTCGATCATGGCGGCGTCATTGCCCATTTCCCATGGGCCGAAACTTTCACCGAGATCGCAGTTCAGATCGATTGTCATGATGTGGTGCCTGCTGCTGTGAACGATTGTGTTAATCCTGTGCCTGAATTTGCCACGTACGCGCGTCGAATGCGTTGACGGCGGCTCCGGCAACATTCGCGCTTTGCAACGCCTCGATATCGAGAATGGTATTCTGCGCGTCGTGGACGCGGCCGGGCAGAGTGCGCAACAATTCGGCGATTTTCCTCGCTTCGGCCTGCGCCTCGATCATGCTGATCGCCTTGAACCGAAACGTGCGGCCTGCCGGTGTCTGTGCAAACCGCCCGAAATCGGCGGTGATCACGGTCGCGATCTTGGGATAACCGCCGCTGGTGCCGCGGTCCGGCATCAGCACGATGGGCGCGCCGTTACCGGGCACCTGGATGCTGCCGTTCACGGTGCCGTCGGAGACGATGTTGTGACCGTGCAGGTGCTTGATTGCGGGGCCTTCGAGCCGGTAGCCCATGCGGTCGCTGGTCGCTGAAATTTTCCATTCGCTGTCGAGGAATAGCTGCCTGGCGTCGCCGAACTCATCATCCTGCGGGCCCATCACCACACGGATCGGTCCTTCGGTCACGGCCGGAAGATCAATCGCGCGCTCGAGCGCGCCGCTCGCGGCCGCTACCTGGAGTTTGTCACCGGCCTGCAGCGGGCGGGGGTAGGGACTGCCGAGACCCGCGCGGGCATTGACGGCGAGACTGCCGAACATAGGCTCGCCCTGCACGCCGCCCTCGATGGCGAGATAGCTGAAGGTGGCGCCGCGCGCAAAGCCGAGGTTAAGGCTTTCGCCATCCGCCAGCGTCATCGATGTATCGAAGGCAACGGGGCGCTTGGCGATATCGGCGTTGCGCGCAGCTCCTGCGAGCGCCACGCGAACCGCGCCTTCGCGTCCGGTAAAGCTCGCGCCGAGCGGACCGACCTCGATGGCTGCGGTGAACGGCGCGTTGCCGACCAGGCAATTCGCAGCCGCAAGCGACAATCGGTCCATCGCGCCGCTCGGCACAAGACCATAACGTTGGGCGCCATAGCGTCCGCCGTCCTGCACGGAGCTCGCTGGGCCGATGGCCGATATGATGAGCTGGCTCATGACGCTATCAACTCTGCGACGATCTCGCCGTTTTCCGCGGCGCGATCCTGTTCGGCAAAGGTCTTTGCGTCGACCGCGGTGAACGTCACGGCGTCGCCGGGCTCCAGCAGGAAAATCGGATCGCGGTGCAGCTGATAGGTTCGCACGGCGGTCCGACCGAGCAGATGCCAACCGCTGGGCCCGGCCAGGCACTGCACGCCGGTTTGCACGCCGCCGATCGAAATCGTGCCGGCCGGCGTCAATAGCCGCGGATTCTTCCGCCGCGGCATATGCAGGAAATCCTCGAGGCCGCTGAGGTAGGACCAGCCCGGCGTAAATCCGATCATGGCGACGCGGTAGTTGCCGGCGACGTGCCGCGCCACGATATCGTCCGGCGTGGTGTCGAGGGTTCTGGCGACATTTTCGAGATCGATGCCGTGCTCGCCTCCGTAAGTGACGGGGATGCGCCAGCGCCGCGTGCTGAGCGTCGGCGGCACCGGTATTTGCGTCAGCGCCGTCAGTTTCTCGCCGAGTTCCTCAAAGCCGATCTGCACCGGATCGTAATGCACCAGCAGCGAACGGTAGGTCGGCACCGTCTCGGTGACGCCGGCAATCGCGTCGCGCGCCATGGTGCGATCGAGCGCCAGCACCCGCCGGTTGGCCTCGTCATCGATGTTGCGGCTGAATTCCACCGTGATGGCGCTGTCGCCACTGGGCAGAATGCGGGGCGGGGAGAGGGTCGCGGCCATGGCCTCACAGCTTGTCGGTAGACACCCCAGCCATAGCGCGTTTTTCACATCAGTGGAATCCGCTTCGCGCAAATTAGCTCGCGACTTCAATAAATTAATGCACGTATGTGCGATAAGATCCGGTAATCGCGCACCATGCGCCGCGAACCTCTCAGCGGCGACTTTGCGCCCCTTGACGCGATGGCCGCGCCCCGCAAGATGCGCCCCTCAATTCTTTACCGGAGCAGCCCTTCCAATGTCCTTGAGCCCAGAAGCTATTGCGACCCTGTCGCGCGTGACCACCGCGACCATCACTACCGTCCTGCTGAAGAAGGGGCTGCGGAACGTCTGGCTGCGCGGCTCGCGGCCGTTGCGGCCCGGACAGCCGCGGCTGGTCGGGGAAGCGTTCACGCTGCGCTTCGTGCCCGCACGCGAGGACCTCGCCACACCCGAATCATGGTCGTCGCCGATTTCGACCCGCACGGCGATCGAAGCCATGCCGGCGGGATGCATTGCTGTGGTCGATGCCATGGGCGTCAAAGATGCCGGCATCTTCGGCGACATCCTGTGCGCGCGCATGGTCGAGCGCGGTGTCGCAGCCCTGGTCACCGACGGCGTGGTGCGCGACCTTGAAGGCGTGCTCGGTACCGGCCTGCCGGTATGGTGCGACGGTTTCGCGGCGCCGCCGTCGGTCGCCGGCCTGACATTCGTCGGCTGGGGCGAGCCGATCGGCTGCGGCGGTGTCGCGATCTTCCCGGAGGACATCATCGTCGCCGATCAGGATGGCGCGGTCGTGATCCCGAAAGCGTTTCTCGATCTAATTCTGGCCGAAGGGGCGGAGCAGGAGCGGATGGAGGCGTGGATCGTCGATCAGGTCAACGGCGGCGCGGCGTTGCCGGGGCTGTATCCAATGAACGCCGAGACCAAGGCGCGCTACGCAGCTACAAAGAAATGACCTCATCCTGAGGAGCGCGTTTTTACGCGCGTCTCGAAGGATGAGCCATCTTCATGGTTCGAGACGGCGCAAGAGCGCCTCCTCACCATGAGGGATTTCACTCACAGGGAGAGGAAAACTCGATGGACATTCATCTCGCAGGCTCACGGCCCACCCGGCGCGCGTCGAGCGATTGGTTCACCGGTACGGTCTGGCAGGATCCGATCAACACGCCGCCGGCCCCGGCGCGGGTCAATTCCGCACGCGTCGCATTCGAGCCGGGCGCGCGCACCGCATGGCATACCCACCCGCTCGGGCAGACGCTCTTTGTCATTTCCGGCGTCGGACGGGTGCAGACCAAGGGCGGTCCGGTCCGGGAAATCCGCCCCGGCGATACCGTGTGGATTCCGCCCCATGAAAAACATTGGCACGGCGCCTCGCCGACCAACGGCATGGTTCACATCGCGATGCATGAGTCGCTGGACGGGACTCATGTGACCTGGATGGAGCATGTGACCGATGAGGAGTATTCCGTGGCCGTTGGGGGATAGGGCTTTGCGCGGGGGCTAGATTTCGCCGGCATCGTTGGCGGCATTCGATGCCGCTACGTCTCGAGCAGCCATCTCGCGCTTGATGCCTTCGAACCGCAGCCGCGCTTGGCTCTCGCGGTCGTCGACGAATTTGATGGCGGCATCCTGCGGCATCGGCCCGCTGCTGATCGGCACGGAATTATCGCCGATGGTCTCGTCGACGAAATAGTCGCCGCGGTCATCGCGCCGCACCGTCCATTTGAAACGGATCGCCTGCAACGGGCCCGGACCCATCTTCGAGTATCCATCGGCCTCGGCCACTTGGGAGGAGACCGCCGGTTCTTCTACAGGAATGGGAGCATCCGAAAAGGAAAGAGATTCCGGCTTGTCAAGGATGCTGGCGATGGCCGCCAGCGCGTGATCGGTGGGGTCGCTTTCGTTCAAGACGCAGTCTCCCGAATTGGTGCGCAATCCGCTGCGACCGGCATCAGCCGAGCCGCGAATATTGGTTTTATTTCGGATCGCTGTGGCTTTTTTAAGCGCAGACCGGCGGGCGTTTTTCCTTCCAGGGCCGCTCTTGTTCGAGCTGGGCCGCCAGCCGCAACAGCGTCGCCTCGTCGCCGAGTCTTGCTGCGAACATCATGCCGAGCGGCAGCCCCGCCGCGTTCCATGCCAGCGGCACCGACATCGCCGGCTGGCCGGACATGTTGAACATGCTGGTGCCCGGCATGTAGCGCCGCAGGATCGGGGCGATATGCGACAGGTCGTCCGACATCGTATCGAGTTCGCCGATCTTGAGCGGCGGCGCGCAAAGCGTCGGCGACAGGAAAACATCGCAGCTTTCAAAGAACGTTGCCAAGCTGTGCAAGATCTGGAATGCGCTGAGCTGCGCGGCGACGTAATCCGTCGCGGTCTGCTTCTGTGCATTGTTGGCGCTTGCAAGCGTCAGCGTTTCGAAATCATTGCCGGTCATGGCGCGGCCGAAACGCTGTTCGGCAGTTCGTACCGTCAATGCGGTGTTGGCAGCCACAATGGTCGACATCACCACAGCCGGATCGGCGGGCAGCGAAGGCGCGCGTTCCTCGACTTGATGACCAAGGCCGGCAAGCATCGCCGCCACGTCGCGCACCGCCGCAGCGATTTCGGCATCGATGCGGTCGCCATAGGGCGACTTGTCGGTGAACGCGATACGCAACCGTCCGGGATCCCGTCCGACCTCCTGCGCGAAAGGCCGTTCCGGCGGCGGCGCGATATATGGGCTCGATATTTCAGGCCCGTGGATCGCATCCAGCATCGCCGCGCTGTCGCGCACGCTGATGCTCAACACATGACCGCAGGAAAATCCGCCCCAGCCTTCGCCGCGGTCGGGGCCGAGCGGATTGCGCGCCCGGCTCGGTTTCAAACCGAACACGCCGGACGCCGACGCGGGAATGCGAATCGAGCCGCCGCCGTCGCTGGCATGCGCGACGGGGAGAATGCGCGCGGCCACCGCCGCGCCGGCACCCCCGGAGGAGCCGCCGGAGGAATGCGCCAGATTCCATGGATTGCGCGTCGGGCCGAACAGCCGGGACTCTGTCGTCGGCATCAACCCGAATTCCGGACTCGAACTCTTGCCGAAGATGGTCACGCCGGCGTTGAGAAAGCGCTGGGCGAGGGTGCCGGTATGATCGGCGACATTGTCCTTGTAGACGCTGGCGCCCGAAGTGGTCCGTGTGCCCTCAAGAAGGTCCAGATCCTTGAGCAGAAACGGCACGCCGGTAAAAGGGCCATCCGGAAGCCCCCTGTCGATTTGCCCTCGCGCGTAATCGCAGTGCTTGACGACGACGGCATTGATCTGCGGATCGACTTTCTCGGTCCGCGCAGTAGCCTCATCCAGCAGTTCGCGCGGGCTGACCTGTTTGGTGCGGACGAGATCGGCAAGGCCGAGCGCGTCGTAGCTGCCGTATTCCTTGATGGTCATGAATGTTACTCGCGCAGATGACGATAAAGTATCGAAAGCCGGATATGATCGAGCGACCGGAGCTAGCGCTCGTGCATCAACCGAGCACGTCCTGGTTGATGACATTCTGCCGGATCGGTTCGCCGTCGAGCGCGCTCAGGATATTCCGGGCGGTTTGCTCGCTCATCCGGTCCACCGCTTCGCGGGTGACGCCCGCCACGTGCGGCGCGATGATCACATTGGGCAATTCGAACAGCGAATGCCCGACCGGCGGCGGCTCCTGTTCGAAAACGTCGAGGCCGGCGCCCGCGAGCCTGCCGGAAACCAGCGCGTCGTGCAGCGCAGGTTCGTCGATGATGCCGCCACGCGCGGTGTTGACCAGGTAGGCCGTGGCCTTCATGCGCTTCAGGCGCGCGGCGTTGAACATGCCGACCGTCTCGGACGTCTTGGGACAATGGATGCTGACGAAATCGGCGCGCGGCAATGCCCCGTCGAGGTCGGCAACCGGCTCGCAGCCGGCGGCCTTGATTTCTTCAGCGGGCTTGTAGGGGTCATAGACCAGAACGCTCATTTCCATCGCAAGACAGCGTTTCGCCGTGCGCGTGCCGATACGGCCGAAGCCGACGATGAGAACGGTCTTGCCATAGAGGTCGAACGGCAACTTGCCGAGCCGGATGCTCCAGTTGCCTTCCTTGACCAGCGCATGCATTTCCACTGCGCGTTTGGCCAGCGTCAGCATCATGAACAGCGCCTGTTCGGCGACCGACGGCGAGTTCGCGGTACCCGCGACCATCAGCGGGACCTTGCGGCGGCTCAGCGCCGGAACATCGACGGAGTCGTAGCCGACCCCGATACGGGTCACCACCCTCATATCCCCCGATGCTTCGAGTTCAGGCTCGCCGAAGCGGGTTGCGCCCAGCGCCACGCCATGAACGGGCGCGTGCTGCTTCAGCATCGCCTCGAAATCCGCGGCGGAAATCATGTTGGGAAATTCGACGACTTCGATGTCGTCGCGGTCTTTGAACAGTTCACGTCCCTTCGGTGAAAAAGATTCGGTGATCAGAATTTTCTTCTTGTTGGTCGCCATTGCCCTGCACCCTCGGCCGCTTCTTGTTATGCGGCCGTCATATCACGGCGCCGCTGGCCTCATTTAGCAGGTGCATGTTGTTGAGGTCCACAGCCAAACGGAGCGGCTTTCCGGCCTGTGCATTCACGTTGGGATTAACTTTTCCGCAAATCTGGGCGCCTTCCAGCGTGAAATAGACCAGCGTTTCCATGCCCATCGGCTCGATCACATCGAGCACCGTCTCGAATTCCTCAATGCCGGGCTCGGGATGCGCGCTTGCTTCGGCGATATGCTCGGGCCGCAACCCGAGCAGCAATTTTTCGTCTCGTTTGATCGGCTGATATCTCGCGGCGCGTGCCGGAGGGAGAGGAAAAGAAATGCGATCGGTCAGCCGAACGTGCAGCTTGCCCGAAACATCCTCCAGCCGGCACGGGATGAAATTCATCGCCGGCGAGCCGATGAAACCGGCCACGAAGCGCGTGGCAGGCTTGTGATAGAGCTCGTTCGGCGTGCCGATCTGCTCGATGCGGCCATGGTTCATGACCACCACGCGGTCGGCCAGCGTCATCGCTTCGACCTGGTCGTGGGTCACGTAGACGGTGGTGGTGCGGACTTTCTGATGTACTTTCTTGATTTCGATCCGCATCTGCACCCGCAGCTTGGCGTCGAGGTTGGACAGCGGCTCGTCGAACAGAAACACCTTTGGATGGCGGACGATGGCGCGGCCCATCGCAACGCGCTGGCGTTGGCCGCCCGATAGCTGCTTCGGCTTGCGGTCGACGAGTTCGGCGATGTCAAGCATGCGGGCGGCTTCATCGACCCGGGTCTTGATCTCGGCTTTCGGAAAACGCTTCAGGCGCAATCCGAACGACATGTTTTCCGCGACCGTCATGTGCGGATACAGTGCGTAGTTCTGAAACACCATGGCGATGTCGCGGTCCTTCGGCGGCACGTCGTTGACGACATCGCCGCCGATCATGATGTCGCCGTCGGTGATGTCCTCCAGGCCGGCAATCATTCGCAGCGTGGTGGATTTTCCGCAGCCCGATGGTCCCACCAGCACGACAAACTCATGATCGGCGATGTCGAGATCGATGCCGCGCACCGCCTCGACCTCGTCGTAACGCTTGACGACTTTACGCAGCGTAACATCGGCCATGAATGCTAACCCTTCGTCGCGCCGGCGGTGAGCCCGGCGATATAGTAGTCCATCAGAAACGCGTAGATGATGAGTGGCGGAGCGGCGCCGAGCAGGGCGCCGGTCATGATCTGCCCCCAAGCGAAGACGTCGCCTTTAATCAAGCTCGTGACGATGCCGACCGGCATCACGAGTTGATCCGTCGACGTCGTGAACACCAGCGGATACAGAAACTGCGCCCACGAAACGGTGAAGGCGAAGATGGTCGCGGCGATGATCCCGGGCAACGCCACCGGAATGAAAATGCGCGTCAACGTCTGGAACCAGGATGCGCCATCGATAATGGCAGCTTCGTCGAGCTCCTTGGGGATGGAAGCAAAGTAGCCGATCATGATCCAGGTGCAGAACGGCACGGTCAGCGTCGGATACACGATCAGCAGCACGTACCACCGGTTGATCAACGGAATCCCGGTGAAATCGCTGAACACCACGAACATCTTGAACAGCGGGAGAAACAACAGCGTGTCAGGGATGAGATAGGTCAGAAACACGCCGGTGGCGAGCGTAGCCGAACCCCAGAACCGCATGCGCGCCAACGCGAACGCGGCCGGCACGCTGATCAGCATGGTGATGGTGACCACGAAAATCGAGACCATCGCCGAATTGCGAAAGAACGTGAGGAACTGGTTTGAGGTCAGAAGCTCCACGTAATTGGAAAGCGTCGGATGAAATACCCACCAGGGATTTGTCGCCGCGGAAATCTCGGCGCTGGTCTTCAATGAGGTGATCAGCATGTAGAGCGGCGGCACCAGTGAGAAGACCGCAAACAACGTCAGGAAAAAGTACGACCATCGCAGCGCCCAGGTGCGGTCCCGGCTCATGCTGCCGTATCTGACCGTGCGGGTCGGCGCGGCCTTGTCGATCACTACTGTGCTTGCCATCAGGCTTCATTCCCGCGTTTGTTGATATCGCGCAGGATGAAGATCGCCGCGATCGCGAGAATCGGCACCATGAACAGCGAAACGCTGGCGCCGAGCGGGATATCGCCGCCCTCGATGCCGATCCGGAACGCCCAGGTCGCAAAGATATGGGTATGATCCAGCGGGCCGCCCGCTGTCAGCACCCGGACAATATCGAAATTCGCGAACGTAGCGATCAGCGAAAACAGCGTCGTGATCGCGATGATGTTGCGCATCATCGGCAGCGTCACGTACCAGATGCGCTGCCACCAGTTGGCGCCGTCGATGGCGGCGGCTTCATAGAGCTGGTCGGGCACCGACTTCAGGGAGGCCAGATACATGATCATGAAGAACGGCGCGCCGAACCAGATATTCACCAGAATGACCGAAAATCGCGCCCAGCCGGCCTCACCGGTCCATGGAATCCGCTCGACGCCGAAACCGGCCAACAAATAGTTGAAGGCGCTATACGACGGATCGAACAACCAAAGCCACGCCAGCGTGCTCATTGCCGGAGGAATGACCCACGGCACCAGCAGCATTCCACGCCACTTGCGCTGGCCCTTGGCCGGAATGTTATGGACGAAGTGGGCGACGATGAAGCCGATCAGCGCCTTGAAAAACACCGCCGTCAGCGCGAAAATACAGGATTGCTGGACCACCAGCCAGAACGTCTCGCGCTTGAAAAGGAACTGGAAGTTTCCAAATCCGATAAAGCGCTGCATCGACTTGTTCAGCGTTGCCAGGTGCAGCGAATAGAATGCCGGATAAATCACCAACAGCGCGATCAACAGGATCAGCGGCAGCGTCATGAGAAAGGCCATGGTGGACTTTCGCTTTAACGCGGTCTGTAAACTGGCGCGCTTGCGCGCCGTTCGCGGCTGGACAACGCGGTTCGGCTGAAACGTGACATCAACCATGAGGCATCTTCCTCGCCTGTTTCAGAAGTACCGGCCCCGGGCATTCCGGGTGTATCCACGGGAAGCCGGCATCGTGGCCGGTGCTGACGTAAGACGTCGTTGCGAGAGCTCGCGCCGCGGCACGCGAGCAGTGCGTGTCCGCGGCGCAAATCCTTCGCTTTAGCTCCGCATGAAGCCTTCGAGTTCGCCTTCGGCCCAGGCGAGCGTCTTCTCCATGGCTTCGCCCTGGTAGAAACGCACGCACATCTTGGTCAGGGTCGCCTGGGTGTAGATCTGCTGGGCGATCTTCGGCGGCGCCGGCGATGCCGCGATCGAAAGCGTCTGATGCTGGTGCGGATTTGGATAATGGTAGAGCGTGCCCTTCGGCGGGCTTTCCTCGGCCCATGTCTTCAGGGTGGTGAGCTTCTCGAACGCCGGCAAATCATAGCCGCCGCTCGCCGCCACCAGTTTCTCGACCGCGGCCGGTTGCGACAGATGCAACAGCACGCTCTTTGCCGCTTCCTTGTTCTTGGAGAAGTTCCATACGGTCCAGAAATACGGAAGGAACGGTGCAAAGCGGCCTTTCGGGCCGACCGGGAAGCCGTGGGTCCAGCATTGCTCGGCGATCTGCGGCGCATCGCGCTTGGCCACAGCCCATGCGCTCGGCGGGTTCATGATCATCGCGCCTTTGCCTGAAACCAGCCACCTGTTGTTGGAACCATCGTCCCACGCGGCCACGTCCGAGGGCAGGAACGCCATCAGTTTTTTGTAATATTCGAGCGCCTGCCGCACGTTGTCATTCTTCACGACGACGTTGCCTTTGGCATCGACGACCTGCGCGCCGAACGCGAGGAAGAAAGCGCCGACAGTATCGACAGAGTCGCTGGTCTCGCCGAGACCGATGCCGAACGGAACGCCGCCCTTGTGGCAGGCCTCGGCCGCCTTCAGGAATGCGTCCGTGGTCCAGGCATCGGCCTTCGGCGGTGCACCGGCTGGATACATCTCCTGAACGTCGATGCCGGCATGCTTCTTCATCAGATCGATTCGCGAGCAGGGCCCCTTGATCTGACTGCCGATACAGGCCGGGACGCCCAGCCACTTTTCGCCGGCCTTGCCGAGGTATTTGACGGTGCCGTTGACGTCGCCGTTCTGCTTGATGACCGCTTCGACAATCTCGTTCACGGGTTCAAGCAGGTCGGCTTGGGCGTGCGGCCACCATGTCGGCATCGCAAGGATGTCATGGCCGGATTTCGCCTGGGCCTCGGCTGCGATCGTCAGCAGGTTCTTGTTGCCCTGACTCGGGATGTAGTCGATCGAAACCTCGACCTTCTCCCTGGCGGCCCACTCATTGATGAGGTCGGTACTGGCCTTGTTGGCGCCGGGCACCCAGTGGTCCCAAAGACCCAACGAGAGTTTGCCGGCGGCATTTGCCGATCGAACATACGGCGCAGTTATCAATGCCGCGGATGATAGTGCGGTAGCGGCAACAAATTGCCGTCGAGTGAGCTTCCTCCGAGACATGGCGTTCTCTCCCTGGTGAGCCATTCATGGTGAGCTAAATTGTACTGTTGTTCTTGTTTCTCCGTCTGCCAGCGACGCCGCAATTGGGGCACTGCCGGGCGCTGCGGAGATTTCGTTTTGACAATCAGAGCAGAATTGCCGGCGTCTGTCGAGAAATCAGCTAGTCGCGGCTTCTAGAACTTACGTTGCGTGTGGAAACGGCAGGCAAGGCGTTTCCCTCGCATGAGGCTGCAGTCCATGAGCACATACTGCGCTGCACACACTGCCGGCCTGTGCGCGATTGCCACAGGGGCTGTGTCGGCGAGATGCCACAGTCCGTGCCGTGGACTTGCGCGAGGTGAAAACGATATTGTGTGAATCGCCCTCGACGCGCAGCAAAGCGCGGCAAAAGAGCGCTCGCCCAAGGAGAACAGCTAATGCTCAGCCCGAGACCGCCGACGCGCACGATCCGGAGATTGCATTTCGCGCTCGTCGCCGGAGCCGTGGTATTCATCGCCGCGTCGCCCGCTGCGCATGCCCAAGGATTGGTCAAAGGCGTTCAGCAGGGGGCGCAGGCGGGCAACCAGGCCGCCGGGCCGGTGGGCGGGGTGCTGGGCGGCGCCATCGGCGGGGTCGTGGGTGTCTTCACCGGCGTGCTCGGAGTTCCCGGCAACAATGCGCAAGCGCCTGCAGCCACACCGCCGCCCGGAGCAAAACAAGCCAGTCCCGCAAAGGGAGCGAAAGCGGCAAAGGGCAAAGCAGCCCAAACGGCCGCGGTGCAAACCGCCGAGCCGCAGCTGACGGCGGAGCAGATCGTCGCCAACAGCGACGCCTATATCGACCGCATCAAGACCGAACTGCGGTTGACGCCAGAGCAGGAGAAGCACTGGACGGCGTTCAACAGCGCCATGCATTACCTCGGCCACAACGGCGCCGATCGCCTGAACCTGCGGATTGCGCGCGCACGGCGCGATCCGCCCGACGATATCATCGAGCAGATGCGCAACGAGGCCCAGTTCCTCAACGACCGCGCGGTCGATCAGAGGAATGTCGCCGACGCGGCCGAGCCGCTGTTTGCAAGTCTGGATGCCCGACAAAAGGCGATTTTCATCGACCAGATGGTTCGTTTGAGCCGGGAGCGGGGATTGGACTGAGACGTCAGCTGAACCGCCCCGGCGCCCTCACAAAACGAAGGCGCCCAAACGATACTCCCCAACCGCTTCGGACGGGGACTGCACGACCAGCGTGAAAGCGGCATCCGGGTATTGCTGCCACACCGCGAGATCGGCGGCGGTGATCGTCAGCCAGCCGAACGTGAACAAGTATCGGCCGGGCTCGGCAACGCGCCCGACCTGCGCCCAAGTAACTTTATGGACCGCGGGATCGATCACATTGCGTCCGCCTTCAAGGCCGGATTGAGCAGACGAGATCACCGCTAAAACCAGCGGAAACATGATCATGCTGACGGAACGCGGCCGCGGCAAACGAAAAAAGAGGGCCGAAGCCCTCTTTCCCGATCAGTAGCGGCGATAGCCCCGGCGAACTCCGTAGGCGTAGCCGCCTCGGCGCACGCCGTAGCCATAACCGCGGCGGACGCCGTAGCCATATCGGACGGCCGGCCGGGTGCGGATGCAGCCGTTCGGACCGCAAACCAGCGCAACGCTCTCGACATTTGCGATTGGCGACAGCGGGGCAAGCGGCATGGCCGATGCCGTTGCGGCAGTGAGCGCCGCGCCGCCGAGCGCAACAAGGCCAACAAGTGCGAATTTAAGTTTCATGTTTTCTCCAGTGGAAGTTACGTCGTAGCGCACAGTACGAAGTCGAATGTGAACAAGGGATGAGCGCTCCATCGCCAGATGGACGGATAGTTAAGGGCGAAAATAAGTTCGGTGTCGAGGATGCGGGCTAGACAATCAGATATATGGCGGAAGGGGTGGGATTCGAACCCACGGTACCCTTGCAGGTACGCCGGTTTTCAAGACCGGTGCCTTAAACCACTCGGCCACCCTTCCAATGCGAATCTCATGAGGGAAGGCGTCGCCGATTGCAAGCGACAGCTCCGGTCCCCGCGTGCACGAAACCGGATGGCCCGCGGGAGCAACCATTCCTTCACCACGTCCGAGCCCACCCCATTTCCGCCGCGTTCACCCTGCGCTATATTCATACCTTGATGCGGAGATGGGCCGCATCGGGAAAAGCGGCCGTTGAACGCCTGACATAGGCACGCGGCCGGCGGAATGGTATTTTGGGGCGAATGGGGATTCGGCAGTCAAATCGTGTTGGCAGGGCGGTGCGCGCCACTGCGCTTGCGGGCGCATGCCTCCTTGTTGCGAACTGCGCGCAAAACGGAAAATTCAGCCGGGTTGACCCCAAATACGGGGTGTCCAGCAGCCCGCGGGTGGTCGCCTTCGGCGAGCCGGTGCCCAAGGGCGGCGGCACGTATCGGGTCGGCAAGCCCTATACGGTTGCGGGCCGGATGTACGTACCGGAAGAGGACGCCGGCTACCGTGCCGAGGGCATGGCCTCCTGGTATGGCGATGATTTTCACGGCCGGCTGACCGCCAATGGCGAAGTGTTCGACATGGCCTCGCTTACCGCCGCGCACCCGACGCTGCCGATGCCGTCCTACGCCCGGGTGACAAATCTCAGCAACGGCAGGTCGCTGATTGTCCGGGTCAACGACCGCGGGCCGTACCACGGCAACCGGGTGATCGATGTTTCCAACCGCGCGGCCGAGCTGCTCGAATTCAAGGGCAATGGCGTTGCGCGGGTGCGGGTCGAATATGTCGCGCGGGCGCCGCTGGAAGGCTCGGACGATCGTCAACTGATGGCGACGCTGCGCACCGGCGTGCCGGCGCCGTCACCCTCAATGGTCAGGGTGGCTTCGGCCAGACCGTTTGTCCCTGACATCCCGCTGCAGGGACGCGCGATCCGCGGCGAAGTTCCGATGCCGGAGGGGCGGCCCTATACGCTCGGCAATACGTCGGCGGACCTGGCGTCGATCAATGCGACGTCGGAAATGTCGGCATCGGGACGCGTGCATTCCGGCGGACGTCTGATCGAAAACCCGCGCGCGGTATCTTATGACAATAACGGCCCTTATGCGCCGCCGAGCGCCAGGCCTGTCTCCGCCTACGCGCCGGTCGATCAGCGCGGCCCGAGCGAGTTGCTGTCGGGACGCGGGCTCTACTGAGCGGCCTGCTCAGGCCTGACCAGCGTTTGCCTTGAGGAAGTCGATCAACGCGGCATTCACCTCCGCCGGGCGCTCCTGCTGGATCCAATGGCCGGCGCCATCGATGATCAGCCTCTGCTTCAGGTTGGGCAGCACTCGCTCCAGCTCCATGATGCGCTTGGCCCCGATCAAGCCGGTGATGACGGAATCGTTCGACCCGGCAATGAACAGCGACGGCTGATGGATTTGCGCGCCTTGCCAAGGTGCAGTCAGTTCCCAGTTGCGGTCGATATTGCGGTACCAGTTGAGCCCGCCGCGGAAACCGGATTTCTCAAACGCCTCGATGAAATGCGAAAGCTCCTGCTCGGTGATCCATTCCGGCAATTGCCGTGGAATCGAGGGGTCGCCGAGAAAGCCTTTTCCTTTCTCGACAAACAGGGACGCGGCCGGATTGGAAAATCCGCGGCCAAACACCGCGCGCATGGTGAAGCCGACATCGCGTTCGAATTCCTGCTCCGCGACGCCCGGCGTCTGAAAATACTGCCAATAGAAGTTCGTTATCCCGCTGTCGCGCAGCGTATCGAGCGGCCGGCCACGTCCGCGAAAGGGAGGCGGAACGCTGAGGCCCGCAACGGCGCGAAAAATATCCGGCCGGAACAGGGCGGCATGCCATGCCACCGGCGCGCCCCAGTCATGGCCGATGATGACGGCCTGCTTTTCTCCGAGTGCCGCAACCAGCGCGACCATGTCGCCGACAAGCTCGAAGATGCTGTAGGCATTGATGTCGGCGGGCGCGCTGGTGCGGCCGAAACCGCGCATGTCCGGCGCGACAACCCGAAAACCGGCCTCGGCGATGGCCGGGAGTTGATGCCGCCAGGAATACGACAGTTCCGGCCAGCCATAGCAGAGCAGCACCAGCGGGCCCTGGCCCTGTTCGGTCAGGAAAATCTCGACGCGGTTGGCGGAAACGGTCCGTGACGATTGCATCGCTTTTCCGCCTTGTTTCAAAGATTTTGTGGCCTTGTGCCGCGGCAGGATAGGGTTGATCGTAACCCCTCGCAATCGCTCGAGATCGGACCGTGATCGTGCGGGCCAGTGTTGTTTGCGTCGCCTGCAACTGTTAAAATGCCGCTTTCAGGACATCGCGCATGGCCCTCAAATTATTCATGAATAGCGGGTTGCGCCGCGGGCGGGGCCTGCTCGCGGGTGTCGTCGCTGTCTGCATAGCCTGCGGCAGCATCGCCTTCGCGGCCAACCAAAGCGTGCAGGGCGTCAAGAAGGATGACGGCGGCTACGATACCGACGCGCCCACGGCGATCCTGATCGAAGCCGGCAGCGGCAGTGTGCTATTCGAGAAGAATCCGGACGAACTGCGGCCGGCGTCCAGCATGATGACGCTGATGACGACGGAGCTGGTCTTCCGCGCCGTCAAGCAGGGCGACATCAAACTCACCGATCAGTATCCGGTCAGCGAAAATGCCTGGCGCAGGGGAGGTGCCCCGGCCGGCGGGCCGACCATGTTTGCGGCGATTCACAGCCGCGTTCCCGTGGACGATTTGTTGCGCGGCGCCATCATCCAGAACGGCAACGATTCCTGCATGATCCTGGCGGAAGGCATCGCCGGCAACGAAAAAGCTTTTGCCGAAATGATGACCAGGCGCGCCCGCGAACTCGGCCTGACGAAGTCGACCTTTGCCAATGCGAGCGGTCTGCCGGACCCCGGCAACAGGATGACCGTTCGCGAGCTCTCAAAACTAGCGCGTCACATCATTCAGACCTATCCGGACTTCTACAAAATGTTCGGCGAGCGGGAATTCACCTGGAACAAGATCCGCCAGCAGAATCGCAATGCGCTGCTCAATTCGCTGGAGGGCGCCGACGGGCTGAAGAGCGGATTCACCAAGGACGGCGGCTACGGCCTGGTTGGCTCTGCGGTGCAGAACGGGATGCGGCTGATCGTCGTCGTCAACGGCCTCGATGATCCCGACGACCGTGTGACCGAGGCGAAGAAATTGCTGGAATGGGGATTCCGCAATTTCGAGGCACGAACGCTGTTCGCGGCGCAGCAGCCGGTGGGCTACGCAAAAGTGTTTGGCGGCGAGAGCCGGTCGGTCAAGCTGACGAGCCCGGAGCCAATCAAGGTGATGGTACAGAAGAACGGCAGCGACAAGCTGATCGCCCGCATCGTCTATAGCGGCCCGGTGCGCGCGCCGATCGAACCCGGCCAGCGGGTCGGTTTTGTAAAAGTCTGGCGCGGCGCCAACATCGCTGTCGAAGCGCCGGTATATGCGGCGGAATCGGTCGCAACGGGGTCGACGGTGCGGCGGGCGATCGACGGCGCCAGCGAACTTGTGATCGGGATGTTTCGCGCGGGCGCCGAGAAGCTCTGACGATGGCTCGGGCAGGCGCCAAAAACGACTCGTCACGCGGGCGATTCATCACCTTCGAAGGCGGCGAGGGCTCCGGCAAGTCGACGCAAATCAAGACGCTGGCCGAACGCCTGAGCGGCGCCGATCTGCGCACCCTGGTCACCCGCGAGCCCGGTGGATCGCCGGGCGCCGAAATCATTCGCCATCTGCTGCTGTCCGGAATGGGCAAGCTGCTCGGCCCCGAGGCGGAAACGCTGCTGTTCGCGGCGGCGCGGGACGATCATGTCCATGCGGTGATCAAGCCGGCGCTGGATCAGGGCGTCTGGGTGCTATGCGACCGGTTTTTCGACTCCACGCGCGTCTATCAAGGCAGGCTGGGCAAGGTCGAGCCTGGGGTTCTCAATGCGATGCAGCGGGTCACCATCGGCGATCTCAAGCCGGATTTGACGATCATCCTCGACGTTCCCGTGGAAGTCGGGATGCAGCGCGCTGCGGCACGGCGCGGCGCCGGCGCGCCGGACCGGTTCGAGGCGGAGGACGTCAAATTTCATCAAGGCCTGCGCGAGGCCTATCGGCAGATCGCGTCGGCAGAGCCGCAGCGCTGCGTGCTGATCGACGCCAACGCTGCCGCCGGCATCGTGGCGGGGAGAATCTGGACATCAGTGCGTGATCGTTTTCTGTCTCACGATGTTTCCAGAATGGTCAACCTCGCATGAGCGCACGTCAGGTCGAAGCACCCATCGAGGCCAAACACCCGCGCGAGACCACATCGCTGTTCGGGCATCGCGATGCGGAACTGACGTTGCTGAATGCCTACCGCGGCGGGCGCATTCCGCATGCCTGGCTGATCGGCGGCGCGCAGGGCATCGGCAAGGCGACCCTGGCCTATCGCATGGCGCGTTTCGTGCTCGCGCATCGCGATCCGCTGGTCCCGGCCGTCCTGGCCGCGAAAACCCTGGCCGTCGATCCGTCGCATCCGGTCGCCCGCCATGTCGCAGCCGGCGCCCATGGCGGGTTGCTCACGCTTGAGCGGACGCTCAACGACAAGGGCGTGATGCGCACCGTCATCACGGTCGATGAGACGCGCGAGACGATCTCCTTTTTCGGTTCGACCGCGGCGGTGGAGGGTTGGCGGGTCTGCGTCGTCGATACCGTCGATGAGTTGAATGCCAATGCGGCCAATGCGCTGCTGAAAGTTCTGGAGGAGCCGCCGCGGCAGTCGCTCTTCCTCCTGGTTAGCCACGCGCCGGCGCGGGTGCTGCCGACCATCCAGTCGCGCTGCCGCAAGCTGGCGCTGCGACCCCTCGGCGCCAGCGACGTCGTCCGCGCCGCGGCTGAAGCCGCGCAGAAGCGGGCCGATGATCCCGCGCTTGCGGAAGCCGCCGATGCGGCGGAGGGCAGCGTTGCGCGCGCGCTGACCTTGCTCGGCGGCGACGCATTGAAGCTGCACCAGCGCACGGCGGCGCTGCTGAGCAGCTTGCCGCGGGTCGATCCGCGTGAGCTCCATGCCCTGGGCGATGCGCTCGGCGGGAGCGACCGCGCGGTGCTTGCGGCTTTCATCGACAGCGTCGAGCGCTGGATCGCCGAGCGCCTGCGCGCCGACGGCGCCAATGCCAACGCAAATCTTCCCCGCCTTGCGCGGCTGGCGGAGGTATGGGAAAAGATCAGCCGCGCCGCGCGCGACACCGCAGAATACAATCTGGAGCGAAAACCGCTGGTTTTCTCGGTGTTCGGTATGCTCGCGGAAGCGACGCGCTAATCGACGCGACCATGATTTCGCGCAGGTCCAGCCCACTCATTTGATCCTAGGTCTTCAAAGCAAAGCCATGGCGTCCGCAACCAATTCAGCCCGACCGGCCTATTTTCTGACCACGCCGATCTTCTACCCGAATGGCGCGCCGCACATCGGCCATGCCTACACCGCCATGGTAACCGACGCGATCGCCCGCTTTCAGCGGCTCGACGGGTTCGACGTGCTTTTCCTCACCGGAACGGATGAACACGGCCTGAAAATGCAGCAAACGGCCATCGCGGAAGGCCTCACGCCACTGCAACTTGCAGACCGCAACTCGGCGCGCTTTCGCGACATGATGGCGGCGCTCAACATCTCATATGATGACTACATCCGCACCACGGAGCCGCGTCATGAGCGCGCCTGCCAGGCGTTGTGGATGGCGATCGAGAAAAACGGCGACATCTACCTGGACAAATACGCCGGATGGTACTCGGTTCGTCAGGAAGGCTATTTCGACGAGAGCGAAACCGTTCTCGGCGACGACGGAATCCGCCGCGAGCCGCTGGGCTCGCCGGTGGAGTGGACCGAGGAAGAATCCTATTTCTTCCGCCTGTCGGCATATCAGGACAAATTGCTCGAGCTTTACGAGAGCATTCCCGATTTCGTACTGCCGCGCGAACGGCTGAACGAGGTCGCCAGCTTTGTCAAAAGCGGCCTTCAGGACATTTCGGTCTCGCGCACCACCTTCGACTGGGGCATCAAGGTACCCGGTGCGCCCGGACATGTGATGTATGTCTGGATGGATGCGTTGACCAATTACATCACCGCCGCCGGCTATCCGGACGTCGAGAGCGAAAGTTTCAAGCGTTACTGGCCGGCTAGCCTTCACGTGACCGGCAAGGACATCGTTCGCTTCCACGCCGTCTACTGGCCCGCATTCCTGATGTCGGCCGGCGTCGCCGTTCCGCAGCGCCTGTTCAGTCACGGATTTCTGCTGAACCGCGGCGAGAAAATGTCGAAATCGGTCGGCAACGTGGTCGATCCATTTGCCATGGCCGATCAATACGGCGTCGATCAAGTACGCTATTTCTTCATGCGCGAGGTGTCGTTCGGGCAGGACGGCAGCTACAACCACGAGGCTATCGTCGCGCGCACCAACGCCGATCTCGCCAACGATCTTGGCAATCTGGCGCAACGCTCGCTGTCGATGATCGCCAAGCAGTTTGACGGCGTATTGCCGGAGCCCGGCGATTTGAGCGAAAACGACAAGGCGATCCTGGTGCAGGCCGACGGCATGATCGGGCTTGCGCGCACCGCGATGAGCACGCAGCAGATTCACCATTGGCTCAACACGGTGTGGGCCGTGGTGGCGGAAGCCAACCGCTATTTCGCGGGCGAGGCGCCATGGGCGCTGGCGAAGACCGATCCGGCGCGTCAGCGTACCGTGCTGTACGTGACGGCCGAGGTGATCCGGCAGATCGCGATTCTAGGGCAGCCGGTGATGCCGGAATCGTCGGCGAAGCTGCTCGATAGCCTCGGCATACCCGCGGGTGCACGCGACTTCGCAGCGCTCGGCAGCGCGGCACGCATCACGCCGGGCATAACGTTGCCTCCGCCGACGCCGGTTTTCCCGCGTTACATCGAACCCACAGCGGCGTGAACGGCCAAAACTCCATGCTTGTCGACAGCCACTGCCATCTCGATTTTCCGGATTTCGCGGGCGATCTGGATGCCATTGTTGCGCGCGCCGCGGCGGCGGGAATAGGGCGCATCGTCACGATCTCCACGCGGGTCAAGCATCTCGATACTTTGCTCACGATCGCTGAACGTTTTCCAAACGTTTATTGCTCCGTTGGCACCCATCCGCACCACGCCGATGAGGAAGATGGCATTCCCGCAGAGAAATTGGTTGAGCTGACGAAGCATGCAAAAGTCGTGGCTTTGGGCGAAGCCGGGCTGGATTATTTCTACCAGCATGGCTCCCGCGAGGCGCAGGAACGCGGTTTTCGCGTCCATATCGCCGCGGCCCGCGTCACCGGCCTGCCGCTGGTGATTCACACCCGCGACGCCGACGACGATTGCGGCCGTATCCTGGAAGACGAAATGTCCAAGGGACCGTTTCGCGCCGTGCTGCATTGCTACACCGGCGGGCGGGAACTGGCGATGAAAGCGATCTCACTGGGGCTGTCGATTTCGTTCACGGGCATCCTGACCTTCAAGAAGTCGCAGCCGCTGCGCGACCTCGCGGCGGAGCTTCCGGCCGACCGCATCATGGTGGAGACCGATGCGCCGTATCTGGCGCCGGGAAAATTTCGCGGCAAGCGCAACGAGCCGGCATACGTCGTGGAAATCGCAAAAGTGCTGGCGGAAACGCGCCGAGTCTCGCTGGATGACATCTCGCGCGAGACCAGCGAAAACTTCTTCCGCCTGTTCGCCAAGGTGCCGCGCGCGGACGCGATGGCATGACGCTGACGCTGACAATTCTCGGCTGCGGATCGTCGGCCGGTGTGCCGCGGCCTGCGCTGGGCTGGGGCGCGTGCGATCCCACCAATCCGAAAAACCGGCGACGCAGATGTTCACTGCTGGTCGAGCGGACGACGGAAAGCGGCGTCACGCGGGTCGTGATCGACACCTCACCCGATTTGCGCGAACAGTTGATCGACGCCAATGTCGACCACATCGATGCAGTGTTTCTCACCCACGAACATGCCGACCAGACTCATGGCATCGACGATCTGCGTTCGGTGGTCTTGCATCAGCGCCGGCGCATTCCGGTGTATCTCAATCAATCGACCGCCCGTCACATCCTGCCGCGTTTCGGCTACTGCTTCGAAAGACCGGAGGGCAGCGATTACCCACCCATTCTCGAACATTTTGCCGTCGAGGCCGGCGAAACCCGGATCATTGCGGGGAAGGGCGGCCCGCTCGGGCTGTCGGCGTTCATCCTGCAGCATGGCAACATTCCGGCGCTCGGCTACCGGATCGGCGATGCCGCCTACACGCCCGACCTCAGCGACATCCCGCCGGAGAGCTGGCCGGCGCTGGAAAATCTCGACCTCTGGATCATCGATGGGCTGCGCTACACCGGTCACCCTAGCCATTTCAGCGTCAACGATGCGCTGTCATGGATCGACCGGTTCAAGCCGAAACGCGCCGTGATCACCAACATGCATTCGGATCTGGATTACGAGGTGCTGCGTCTCAGCCTGCCGCCAGGTGTTATCCCGGCTTATGACGGCATGCGGCTGACGCTGGAGTGAGGCGTGTCCCGGACGCGGTGCGGCATTCTTCATGCCGTTCCGCTGAGCCGGGACCGTACCAAACACTGAATTGTCATGGCCGGGCTCGACCCGGCCATCCATCTTCTTTGCAAGACTCTTCTGAAGAGGGATAGATGCCCGGGTCAAGCCCGCGCATGACGAGAGAATTGTGCTCGTCACGGCCCTGGCTCTGCAGCGCATCGGTTCGCAAGTGCTACGCGCTGCGCTGCGTCCGGGGCACGGACCTCACGCCGATATCGCCTTCGCCGATTTGACCTGATCGCGCAGCATGAATTTCTGGATCTTGCCGGTCGATGTCTTCGGAATCGTTCCGAACACCACCGCCTTCGGCGTCTTGAAGCCGGGCATCTGAGCGCGGCAGAACGCGATGATCTCGGCCTCGGTCGTGGTCGCGTTGTCTTTCAGTTCGAGGAAGGCGCAGGGCACCTCGCCCCATTTCGCATCGGGTTTTGCTACTACGGCGGCGAACAGCACCGCCGGATGCTTGTAGAGCACGTCCTCGACTTCGACCGAGGAGATGTTCTCGCCGCCGGAGATGATGATGTCCTTGGAGCGGTCCTTGATGATGACGTAGCCATGCTCGTCAAGCACGCCGAGGTCACCGGTGTGAAACCAGCCGCCGGCAAACGACTCTTTCGTGGCCTTTTCGTTTTTCAGATAACCCTTCATCACAATGTTGCCGCGGAACATCACCTCGCCGATGGTCTCGCCGTCGCGCGGCACTTGCCTCATGGTCTCGGGATCGATCACCGTTACGGCTTCCTGCAAAGGATAGGACACCCCCTGGCGGCGCTTCATTTGCGCGCGCGCGTCGGCGGGCAGATCGTTCCAGCCCGGCTGCTCGGCACACACCGAGGCGGGACCATAGGTCTCTGTCAAGCCGTAGACGTGCGTCAGCCTGATCCCGATATTTTCGGCACCTTCCAGCACTGCGACCGGCGGCGCGGCGCCGGCGATCAAGCCGACCACCGGCCTCGATGATTTCCCTTTCGGCGCGTCCGGCGCGTTGATCAGCGTGTTGTAGACGATCGGCGCGCCGCACATGTGAGTGACGTTCTGTTCAGCAATCAGCTCAAAGATTTTCGCCGGGTCAACCTTGCGCAGGCAAACATTGATGCCGGCCGTTGCAGCGACGGTCCATGGAAAGCACCAGCCGTTGCAGTGAAACATCGGCAAGGTCCACAGATAGACCGGATGCTGTCCGAGATTGCCGGCGAGGATGTTGCTGACGGCGTTGAGATAGGCGCCACGATGGTGGGTCACGACCCCCTTCGGATTTCCGGTGGTGCCCGAGGTATAGCTGAGCGCAATAGCATCCCATTCGTCTTGCGGCGGCCTTGCGGCAAAGTCGGGGTCACCTTGCGACACGGCGGCTTCGTATTCGATCTCGCCGATCCGCTTTCCACCGGGGAAAGCCGCGTCGTCGATGTCGATGACGGCAGGCTTCGGACCCTTCATCAGCGCCAGAGCTTCGGAAATCACCCCGGTAAATTCCGGGTCGACCAGGATGATCCTGGCGCCGCCGTGGTCGAGCTGGAAGGCGATGGTATTTGCTTCGAGGCGAATGTTGAGTGTGTTCAGGACAGCGCCCGTCATCGGCACCGCGAAGTGAATCTCGTTCATCGCCGGGATGTTCGGCAGCATCGCCGCCACCGTATCGCCACGGCCGATGCCGCGCTTTGCCAGGAATGACGCAAAACGCCGGCAGCGCTCGTGGGTCTGACCCCAGGTGAAGACGCGGCCTTCATACACCGCGCTGGTGAGGTTCGGGTAGACCGCGGCGGAGCGCTCGAGGAAGCTCAAGGGCGACAGCGGCACGAAATTGGCCGGCGTCTTGTCCAGCCCGATGCTGTAATGGCCCTGATCACTCATCGCTTCGATCCATTTTACGGTTCACAGAAATCCGATCGAAATCCACGGGAATATCGCGACGATAATCAACCCGGCCAGCAGCGCAAGCAGATACCCCATGATCGGGCGGACGCCTTCGACGGGATCGACCCGTCCGATGGCGCAGGCGGCATAATAGCCGACGCCGAACGGCGGTGCGAACAGCCCGATGCCCATGGCGAGGATCACGATCATCGCATAGTGCACCTCGTGGACGCCGACCAGGCGCGCGACCGGAAACAGCAGCGGGCCGAACAACACGATTGCGGGAATTCCCTCCAGCACGCTGCCGAGGATGACAAAAACCACGATCGAAACGGCGATAAATGTCGCCGAGCCGCCGGGCAGCCCGGTCATCGCGGCGGCCAGCGCACGCGAAAACCCGGATTGCGTCAGTCCCCATGCCATGCCGGTCGCGGTTCCGATGATCAGCAGGATCGCCCCGGACAGCGATGCCGTCTCCACCAGCATAGGCATCAGCCGCCGCCAGTCGAAGTGACGATAGACCAACAGGCCGACCACGAACGCATAGACGATGCCGATGGTGGATACTTCGGTTGCGGTCGCGATGCCCTCGACAACGGCGTAGCGGATCACGAACGGCAGCGCGAGCGCGGGCAGGGCGATGACCAGGGTTTTGACGATCTCGCCGCCGTTCGCCCGCTTGACGTGGCTGAGGTCCTCGCCCCGATAGCGCCACCACACCAGCGCCGACAGCGTGATCGCCAGCACCACCCCCGGCAGCAAGCCGCCGGTAAACAGCGCCGCAATCGAGACGCCGGTCACCGAGCCGATGGTGATCAACACGAGGCTCGGTGGGATGGTTTCGGTCTGGGCGCCGGTGGCCGCGAGCAGGGCGACGAGATCGCCGGGTTTGGCGCCGCGCGCCTTCATCTCCGGAAACAGCACCGGCGCCACCGCCGCCATGTCGGCGGCTTTGGAGCCTGATATGCCCGACACCAGGTACATCGCGCCGACCAGCACATAGTGCAGGCCGCCGCGGACATGGCCGAGCAGGCTAGCCAGAAACGCCACCATGGCGCGCGCCATGCCGGTCATCTCGATCAATAGGCCGAGGAATACGAACAGCGGCACCGACAGCAAAATGAGGTGGCTCATGCCCTCATCCATGCGGCCGACCAGCACCATCAGCGGGGTGCGCGTGGTCAGCGCCAGATAGCCGAAGATCGCAAGGCCAAACCCGAACGCGATCGGCACCCCGGTAAAGACGCAGAAGCCGGCGACGCCGACAAAGAAAATGATCAGGTTGATATTGCCGAGCGGCCGCAGCCACGGCTGCGCCAGCCAGAACACGGCGATCAGCAGCGCCACCGACAGCACGGCGCCAAGCAGGGTCCTGACGTCGCCAACCCGCGCCAGCCGCAGGAACGCGAACAGCGCCATCAGGCCAATGCCGGCCGGCAGCGCCGCCGCGCGCCAGATATTGGGGATTTGCAATGCAGGCGTGGTGATAAAACTTTCTTCGTAGGCGTATTCGAAAGCCGGCCACGCGATCAGCAGCAGGAACGCCAGCGCGGCGCAGGTCGCGACCACGTCGAGATAAGCGCGCGTCGCGGGCTTCGTGCTGGCGACGACGGCGGTCATCCGCATGTGTTCGGCGCGGCGAAACGCGACTGCGGCGCCCAGCATCGCCAGCCACAGGAACAGGATCGACGCCAGTTCGTCCGACCAGATCAGCGGCCGGTGCAACCCGTAGCGGGCGACCACGCCCGCGAACAGAATGACGATTTCCGCGACCACCAGCAGGGCCGCCGGAATTTCGACGAGCATTCCAAGCCGGGCCTCGAGCGACGCCGCGAGCGAACGGCGGCGAGGGGATTCAACAGCCGCCTCACCGGCCGAAGCTTGCGAGAATTCGGCGTGCGCCATCTCGATTCCCTGGACGACCCGTTACGACAGCTTGCCGGCGGATTTCTCCAGCAGCTCCCAGGCCTGTTCGCCGTATTTTGCCTTCCATTCGCCGTAGAACCCGGCCGCACGCAGTTTTTCGCGGAATGGCGCGACATTCGGCTGGTTGAAGATGAGGCCCTTGCCTGCCAGTTCCTGTTGTAAGCCGGCATTCAGCTTGGCGACATCCGCACGTTCGTTTACGGCGGCAGCATTGATGTTTTTGGCGACAATGGCGCGGATATCCTCCGGCACCTTCTCCCATGCGCGCTTGTTGGCCAGGAACCAGAAACCGTCCCACATGTGGTTGGTCAGCGAGCAGAATTTCTGCACTTCGTAGAGCTTTGCCGTCGAAATGATCGCCAGCGGATTTTCCTGCCCCTCGACGATCCTGGTCTGCAGCGCGGAATAGACCTCGCTGAAATTGATCGAGGCAGGGGCGGCATCGAACGCCTTGAACATCGAGGTCCAGAGCGGGGAAACCGGAACGCGGATCTTGAAACCCTTGAAATCGTCGGGGCCATTGATCGGCTTGCTGGACGAGGTGGTTTCGCGAAACCCGTTGTCCCAGATCTTGTCCATCACCACGAGATTGGCCTTGCCGATCTCGCCGCGGATATAGGCGCCGAGCTCGCCGTCCATCGCCTTCCAGACCGTGTCGTAATCCGGAAACGCGAACCCGATGCCGTTGATCGACGCGGCCGGAACCAGGGTGGCCAGGATCAGGCCGGACAGCGTGAAGAATTCGATGCCGCCGGAACGGATCTGGCTCAGCATGTCGGTATCGGAGCCGAGCTGGTTGTTCGGGAAGATTTGCAGGTCGAAGCGGCTATTGGTCTCGGTCTTGATCGCCGCCGCCATCTCCTTGGCGCGGGCGTTCATCGGATGCGAATCCGGCAGGTTGTTGGCGTATTTGTAAGTGAATTCGGCCGCTTGCGCGCGCGCCACGTAAGGCGCACCGACGCTGCCCATCACCGCGGTCGCGGCCGATGCCTTCAACAGCGTGCGTCGTGAAAAGCTCATCTGGTTGTCTCCCTGACGGTTGTTGTTCTTGTGAGAACGACCATAAGGACCGGCCGCCGCTGGGTCATCAGTCATCTCGGCATGGGCTTATTGCAGTGTGCAGTCGGGTGCGGCCGATATCGATGGCGGAGGTCCAAACGTGGCTTGATTGCGTTTGAGCGTTCGTTCGCTGCAAACTCATGTGATTTAGATAAAAGTCTATCTAAGCTTTTGGATTTGCTATGAATATAAATATTCCATAATATACCTTATGCGAATTAGTTGCGGACTGAAGGCGATCGGGCTTGGGTCGTTCGCGTTTGATTTTGTCACTGAGCCTCTTATTGATTTTATCAGTGGCTCCGCTGAAGCTATTGAGCTTTTTGGCAGGCCGATATTTCAGGGGCGTCGAGTGCGGGTTGCCTTCGCGAACGCCGGACGTCGGAAATGATTCTGTTTTGGTTGGCGTTATCCGCTTTCGCGATCGGCACCGAGACCTTTCTGCTAACCGGACTGCTGCCTATGCTGTCTGCCGATCTCGGGATTTCGGCGGCAGTCGCGGGGCAACTCGCAACAGTGTTCGCACTGACATACGCGATCGGCTCGCCTATTCTGGCGGTGCTCTTCAGCAATTTCGATCGCAAGACCCTCCTCTTATTCGCTCTCATCAGCTTTGCTCTGGCCAATCTTTCGGCTGGTTTTTCGCTTAACTTTGGCCACCTCGTGGCAGCCCGCGTCCTGATGGCGCTCGCAGCGGGTCTCTTTATGCCTACTGCGAATGCGGTCGCCGTTGCTGTATCTGAGTCGGAACATCGCGGGCGCGCCATCGCTACCGTCAGTTCCGGCTTGACGATCGCAACCGCTCTCGGGGTTCCGCTCGGCACCCTCATCGGCTATCAAGTGGGCTGGCGCTCGATCTTCCTGCTCATTGCGGCGCTTAGTGCGCTGGCGGTGGTCGGTCTCGCCTACGGCCTGCCACGCGGCCTACCGCGCACAACTGCAAGCCTGGGGCAGCGTCTTGCCGTCCCGGGTCGCGGAAAAGTGCTGCGTGCACTTTTGGTTACTCTGCTGTGGGCGATGGGCGGGTTCACCGTGTTTCCATATCTGTCGACCGCATTCGCATTTGCTGGTATTGAGGCCACGGGGATCAGTCTCGCGCTCTTTCTGTTCGGATCCGCAGCGGCCGCGGGCAACATTATAGGCGGCATTCTGTTCGACCGCATCGGCTCGATTAGGACAACGGCCTATGCCCTTACCGTCTGCATACTGGTCCTTAGCGCAATCTCGCTCACGTCAAAGATCGCGCCGGGACCACATTCTTCATTGATCTTGCTGGCGCTCATGGTGCCATGGGGCATCGCGGCTTGGGCATTCCCCCCCGCTCAGAACGCGCACCTCGTCAGAATTTCGCCTGATGCGCCGATGGTAGCGCTCTCGCTCAACGCTTCTGCCCTGTATTTCGGAATGGCGGCAGGCAGCTTACTGGGCGGCCTGACCCTCTCGTGGGGGACCGCGAGCGATCTCGGTTGGATCGGAGCGCTAACGGCTGTAGTCGCGCTGAGCTTACTGTTGATCTTCTCGCGTATCGGCAGGATCGACACCTAGGAATGCAGCCGGCCGCGCCAGAACTAAGCAACTGTAGATAGAATAATGCCTATAAGATCGATTAGATAGCTTGTGATAAATCGGACCTAGTGCCAAAATCCATCGCGGATCACACCCATCTTACGCCACGCAAGGCTGCTCCCGCAGGTGCCGTTCAACCGACGCCGGATATTTCGCCAGCATCGCTGGCGGCCGGATCGGGCGGCTGACGAAATTGCCGCTGCAGTTCGGACAGACCCCGCCGAACACCGTGGCGGCGCAATCCGCGCAGAACGTGCACTCGAAGCTGCAGATCCGCGCTTCCGCGCTTTCCGGCGGCAGGTCGCGGTCGCAGCACTCGCAGTTCGGTTTTAGTTTCATCATGGCCATGCCTCCAGTCTGATTTGCATTCAGCGCCCCCTCGAACCGCGGCTTCCGTCGGCCCAAAAACGCCGCCACGCCTTCCCTGTGATCCTCGCTAAAACTCGCCGGCGCGAACTGGTCGAGGTCCACATGGCTGGCGAGATTGTCCAGCGCATGCACCAGGCGATTGACGGTCAGCTTGGTCATGGCGACCGAATCGGCGGCTGCACCGCGAATTTCGTGCCCAGCGTCACTGCAGTTGGCTTAGCCGTGGCGGTGGGGTACTCACCCATCGCGTTTTTGCGCTACTTGCCAAGCAGCGTCTTGATTCTTGCAGCATCTCCACTGCTCAGCACGTGCTTCGGACTGACGGCCGTATAGGCGCTGACCGGCCTGCCATCCAGCACTGCTGCTGGAGCGCCCGTTAGCCGGTCTTGCTGCAGGAGGAACGTGCCCTCCTGCCCCTCGGTAAACTTTGGGCTGGCTGCCCACATGACGTCAACCGAGGCCGGGAAGCGGACGACGACCTCCCGCAGGTCTGCGGCGCCTTTCAGGGCGCTCTCAACCTCAATGATCGCTTCACGCCATTCCGGATCGTGCTCGGTGACCCGCCTCCTCTCGGGCGCCAACGCCAACGCGCTCGGCGCCTGCACGCGTTTGACGCGACCCACGACGACAAGGTCGGCGCTTTCCAGCGCGGTCTGGAGTTCCCTGTCCGCGGATGCACCGACCTGCGCCGAGACCCGGGTGTCCTCGGCGGCGCCTGCCGCAGCTGCCAATACCGGTTCCCAGCTCAGCACCCGCACGGCTAAGCTCTCCCCGAATATCAAGCCATCCGTGAAGAACAAGCCCTGCGCCCCCTCTTGCAGTGGAGCGCCTCCGTCAGTCACCACCGTGACTTTGTCTCCGGTGTCCAACGCAATAGCGTCGGGCTTCTTGATCACCCTGTCGACGGCAACGACGGAAGTATTCGATGTGACCGTCACGTTCGGCAACGTGACCGCCTTCAGGGTCTCGACGGTGCCCACGAACACGATGCTCGGAGTCACTGATGCCCCCTGCTGTGCCATTGCACCATTGCCGGCGAAGGAGAGCAGCACCACTGCGGCGACTGCAAGCGACGTCTTGGCTTTTTCATTCGCGCTCATGGTCGCATGTCTCCTGCTCCAGCCCGTGTTCCGTTCCCTTGCTCAAGCCATTCTGTCTCAGTGTATCATCGGCACCCTGAAGAAGAAGGGATCGATCGACATCCCCACTGTGGTGCTACCGTTCTTCAACGTTTGCGAGGTGAAATCGGCCTGCCGCTGGTAGATCACGCCTTGCGGGAAGTTGGCGAGGTTAGGGGTATTGTTGGCCGAAAATACGCCGCGGAACTCCGATCCCACGGCGACCACGTGGGTGTAGTCGCCGAGATAGGGCTGAAACGCCGGCGCCGGCGCCCCCGGCGGCGTCGCCGGGGTGGTGGCCAGAACAGAATACTGGCGCGTCACGAAGGCGTTTTTCGTCTGTACGAGGCTGGTAACCCATCGCTGGTTAGCGCCGCTGCCGGTCACTTGCTGGTAGAGCGCGCCGACGGTGCCGTTCGCGCCGATAGCAAGGGCGACATTGGTCGCGTTGGTGGCCGTCAGCAAGTCGCCGGCGGACCAGTTGGCGCCGCGATTGGTGGAACGCCGGACGTGGACGGTGTAGATGTCGCCCGAGCCTACCCGATCAGCCCAAGCCACATAGACGATGTCCGAGTTGCTCGGATCAACGGCAAGCGACAGGGTCGAGCCGATCCGCTGATTGCCAAGGGCGGGGCCGTTCACCCACGGGATCGTCACGCCGGTGACGACGCGCATCCCGGCCACGCTGTCGCCCGGGTCGACCAACGCGGTGAACGGGTTGGCTCCGACCCCCCAGGTGTCGTCGCGCACCACCACCACCTCGATGGTCGCAACCGAGCCGTTCCAATTCGTGCAACGGAGAAACGCTGCGTACACGGTGCCGTCCGGCGCCGCCGCCGGCCGGATGGATGGCCAGTCCTGACCACAGGTGCTGTTGCGTTTGTCGATCCGCACCGAATTCCACGTGGCGCCGCCGTTGGCCGAAACGTCTACCGTCGCGGTCTTCGGGGCTGCTGCGAAATCGTTGTTGCCAACGAAGACGTGGTCGATGCTGCTGGTACGTTGGCTTTGCACAAAGGGCTGATCGACCTGGCTCCGGGAAGCCTGGACGGTCATCAGCGTGGACGTCGTAAAGTCCGACGTGAACATCTCGTTGAGGAGCAGGTTGCCTGGAATCTTCAAGATGCCGCCGTATAGGCTGTTGCCGGTCGCAGCCCGCGCGGCCGCCACTGTGATGTCTCCGGTTCCGAACGGGCCGCAACTCGGCAGGATGTTGTTCAGGACCCAGGTGAAGCCGGAATTCTGTGACACATAGACGGGAGCCGTCGCGCCGCAGCCGGCGGGGTTGGGCGTGAAGGCTGTTCCGACCATTCGCTGCGGGAAGTCGGGGTTGACCGCGAGGAACGGCTCGCTGTCCTGGTTGGTCTCGCCGCTGAGGCTTGCCGGAACCATGTTCACCACGCCGCCGGCGCGGGACAGCGAGAACGCCACCGGCAATGTGCCCCAGCCGGACGGGCCGCTCAGGGCCACATCGGCCTTGCCGTCGCCGTTGAAGTCGCCAACGAGCGGCTTGGCATTGGCGGTAGCCGCCCAGCCGGCGAAGTCGACGATCGGCTGATTGGTAACGGTGAAGCTGCCGCTCCCGTTGGAAAACGCCACCGGCAAGGTACTCCAACCAGAGGCGCCGGTCAGCGCGACGTCGGTCAAACCGTCTCCGTTGAAGTCGCCAACGAGCGGCTTGGCATTGGCGGTGGCGGCCCAGCCGGCAAAGTTGGCGATCGGCAGATTGGTGACGTTGAAGCTGCCATTGCCGCTGGAGAAGGCCACCGGCAAGGTGGACCAACCGGAGGCACCGGTCAGCGCCACATCGGCTTTACCGTCGCCGTTGAAGTCGCCGACCAACGGCTTGGCATTGGCGGTCGCGGCCCAGCCAGCAAAGCTGGCGATTGGCTGATTGGTGACGTTGAAGCTGCCGTTCCCGTTGGAGAAGGCGACCGGCAAGCTCGCCCAGCCGGCGGGGCCGGTCAGTGCCACATCGGCTTTGCCGTCGCCGTTGAAGTCGCCGACCAGCGGTTTGGCATTCGCGGTCGCGGCCCAGCCGGCGAAGTTGATGATGGACAAATTGGTGACGTTGAAGCTGCCGTTCCCGTTGGAGAAGGCGACCGGCAAGCTGGCCCAGCCCGCGGGGCCGGTCAGCGCCACATCGGCTTTGCCGTCGCCGTTGAAATCACCGACGAGAACGTGGACGTTGGGGGTGGTGGCCCAGCCGGCGAAGTTCGTGATCGGCAGATTGGTGACGTTGAAAGTACCGTCGCCATTGGAGAAGGCCACCGGCAGGGTGGACCAGCCGGAGGGGCCGGTCAGAGCCACGTCGGCCAGCCCATCGCCGTTGAAGTCGCCGACGATCGCCTGGGCATTGGCGGTAGCGGCCCAGCCGGCGAAGTTCGTGATCGGCAAGTTGGTGACGTTGAAAGTGCCGTCTCCATTGGAGAAAGCGACCGGCATGGTGGTCCAGCCGGCAGCGCCGATCAGGACCACATCGGTCAAGCCGTCACCGTTGAAGTCACCGAGGAGGATATTGACGTTGGCGGTAGCGGCCCAGCCGGCGAAGCTCCCGACGGGCATGTTGGTGACCGCCAAGCCGCCGTTCGACGAAGCTGGCATGGCCCCTAAAACGAAAATTACGACTATCCCAATCGCTCTTTTCAGAAGCTGCCACATGTAATCTGCCCCCTCTTGTTCAGCTCCGCGCTTAACATCTTTTGTATTCAACTTAAGGTAAGATCATCTAAAATTGCATTTTTATAGCGTGCTCGCGTCGCTATGCCGCATGAGGGCCGACCGGACAAAAACCCCGTTGCTCCGATGAGAAGGCGGCCACCGCGAAGCCTGCCTGGATGGCGGTGCCGTCAAGGAATGCAAAGCGGCGCTCAGCGCCCCTTGAAGCGCGGCTTTCGTCGGCCCAAAAACGCCGCCACGCCTTCCCTGTGATCCTCGCTAAAACTCGCCAGCGCGAACTGGTCGACGTCCATATGGCCGGCGAGATCGTCCAGCGCGTAGGCCAGACGGTTGACGGTCAGTTTTGTCATGGCGACCGACAGCGGCGGCTGCGCCGCGACCTTTGCGGCCAGCGCCATCGCGGCGTCGAACGCCCCACCGTGATCAGCCACCTCCTCCACCAAGCCCCATTCATAGGCCTGCGCGGCGGAGATGCGCTGATCGGCCAGGATCACTGCCTGTTTGGTGCGGGCCGGTCCGATCAGATGCAGCATGCGCGGCACGCTCTGCCAGCTCATGTTCATGCCGAGGCCGATCTCGGGCACCCGCAGATGCGCATCGCGCGCCATCACGCGAAAATCCAGCGCCACCGCCAGCGCCACGCCGCCGCCGATGCAAAACCCTTCGATGGCGCCGATGGTGATCTGCTCCATCTCCTGCCAGGCCCGCGTCAGCCGCGGCCCGAGCTTCAGGTGCCGGCGCAGGGCACCGAGGTCCATGGTGGCGCGCGAACGGCCCTCGGCGTCCTTCAGGTCGAAACCGGCGCTGAAGGCTTTCGCGCTGCCGGTGAGCACCACGGCCGATGTATCGCTGTCGTCCTCAAAGCTGCGCGCGGCATCGGTGAGCTGACGCAACGCTTCCGGCGACAGCGCGTTGATGCCATCGCCGCGGTCGAACCGCACCACCGCGATGCGGCCTTCGGGACCGAGGCCCTTTTCGATGGTTACAAGATCCGCCAACGCCGCACCTCCCATCCGCTATCTTCCAAATAGCTCGCAAATGGCCTGAACGCTCGCGCACGGGCTTACCCCCCGGCGGCGGAAACCGGATCGTGGTTCCGATCGTGATCCAGTTGGCGTTTTCGCCCTGGATGTTGCGGCCGTAGATGAGGTCGACCGAGAAAATCTCATTGGGCCGATAGCGGACGCCGACCTGAAACCGCGGCCGGGTCACGCTCGGCAACTCCGCCTGCCCGGCCTGGCCGAACGCTTCCAGCGTCAGCTGCAGCACATCGGTGAATTTCCAGTCCCAGCCGATGCCGTAGAGCAAATAATGGCGATCGACCGTGCGGTCCCACAGCCAGCCGCCATTGAGGTTGATCCGCATGGTTTCCGAAAGCCGGTAAGTTGCCGGCGCCACCGCGAAGGTGGTCAGGTTGTCCCCGGTCAGCGCGTCGAACGAGGCGCCGGCGTACATCGCAAAGCCGAATTTCCCGACGCCGGTCGGCACCAGGTTGGTCTTGGCCTTGGGTTGAAAAGTGGTGCTCCATTCGTCGTCGCTGCGGGAGCGATTGCCCAGCACGCTGAATTCCACCGGCCGCCCGACGTCGACCACGCAGGAGGGATTGGCGACCATCGAGAAATCCGCGTTGGTCGCAAGCGACATCCAGCTTTCGAGCTTGCAGGAGCCGGCTTCGGAGATGTCGGCGGCGTCGACCGCGAATGCGCCGTTGGCCGCCCATGCGTCATCCGCCATCGGCAGCGCCGTGGCCATTATCGCCGTAAATGCTATGCGCCCTGCCCAAAGCCCCATACCGGAAACTAGCAGAGTCTGCGGCTCGACATAGCCTGAAATTTGCCTATCCTGACACCATGACCGGCCACGACGAGCACCATCATCACCACCATGATCACGACCATTCGGAATTGTCCGAAACCGAATTGCGCGTGCGCGCGCTGGAAACCATCCTGACCGAGAAAGGCTATGTCGACCCGGCCGCGCTTGATCTGTTGATCGAAACCTACGAGACCAAAGTGGGCCCGCGCAACGGCGCGCGCGTGGTGGCGCGGGCGTGGGCCGATCCCGCCTACCGCGCCCGCCTGATCGCCGATGCGACGCCGGCGATTGCCGAACTCGGCTATGCCGGGCGGCAGGGCGAGCACATCGTGGCGCTCGAGAACACCCCTGCCCTGCACAACATGGTCGTATGCACGCTGTGCTCCTGCTATCCGTGGCCGGTGCTCGGGCTGCCGCCGGTGTGGTACAAATCCGCGCCCTATCGCTCCAAGGCAGTGAAGGACCCGCGCGGCGTGCTCCGGGATTTCGGCTTCGAACTGCCTGCCGGCACCGACATTCGGGTCTGGGATTCCACCGCGGAAATCCGCTATCTCGTGCTGCCGATGCGCCCTGAAGGCACCGACGGCTGGAGCGAGGAACGTCTCGCCGATCTCGTCACCCGCGACAGCATGATCGGCACCGGCTTGCCGAAACAGCCCCGCGAGATCGCCTGATGGATGGCGGACAGGACATGGGCGGAGTTTGGTCCGGTCAGGTGCGGCCGGAGCCGAACGAGCCGCCGTTCCACGCCGAATGGGAGCGCCGCGCCTTTGCGCTGACGCTGGCGATGGCGATGCCCGGTGGCTGGAATATCGACATGTCGCGCTTCGCCCGCGAAGATCGTCCGCCCGAGGAGTATCTCAGCAAGAGCTATTTCGAGATCTGGCTCGCCGGCCTCGAACGGCTGATGCTTGCGCGCAACCTTGTCTCGTCGGACGAGATCGAGGCTGGAAAGCCGCTGCATCCGGCAAAGCCGGTTGCCAAGACACTGACGCCCGAGGGTGTCGCCGGCATGCTGCATCGGGGCGGACCGACCGAACGCAGGGCGACGAGCCCTGCTCTGTTCGCGGCCGGCGATCGCGTAGTGGCGAAAATGATCAACCCGCCGACCCATACGCGGCTGCCGCGTTACGTGCGCGGGCATGTCGGCACCGTCGAACGCGTATTGGGTTTTCACGTCTTTCCCGACAGCAACGCGATGGGTGCCGGCGAGAATCCGCAGTGGCTTTACACCGTGACGTTCGACGGCCGCGAGTTGTGGGGCGACGATTCCGATGCGAACCTTAAGGTGTCGGTCGATGCCTGGGAGCCCTATCTGGAGCGCGCATGACGGCACTCGATCCAGAAGCCGCCGCCCGCGCCGCCGCCGCGGTGCCCGGCATTCCCCGCGATAATCAAGGCCCGGTGTTTCGCGAGCCATGGGAGGCGCAGGCCTTCGCGATGGCGCTGGCGCTGCATGCGCGCGGGCTTTTCACCTGGAGCGAATGGGCGGCCTCGCTGGCCGATGAAATCAAGCGCGCGCAAGGCTTGGGCGATCCGGACACCGGCGAGACTTATTACCGGCATTGGCTCGCCAACCTGGAAAAGCTGGTTGCCGCGAAAGGCCTGGCGACTTCCGATGTCCTGCATCGCTATTTCGACGCCTGGGATCACGCCGCCGATCGCACGCCGCATGGACAGCCGATTGAATTGAAGCCGGAGGATTTCGGCGGCTAGAGTTCTTGCTCACCTCTCCCCGAAGGGGAGAGATCAGATGTCATCGCAGATGACATCCGGGTGAGGGGCTGACGCGAGTCCGAATGCGTGGAGAGTCCCTCACCCGAAGCCTCCGCTGCGCTCCGGCTTCGACCTCTCCCCTGCGGGGCGAGGTGACGCGACCAGCTTCGCCTCAGATGCCGCGGCCCCAATAGCCGCACCAGCGATGGACATTCCATTCGATGTTCGCTTCGTAGTTTTGCAGCGTTGAGTGCTGCGGCAATCGCACATCCTTCGCCGCCGGATCGAAGCATTTGCCGGCATCGGACGCCTTTTTCACCTCGGCGGACAGGTCGGTCATGAAAGCGAGCTGCTGCTCCATATCCTTTTTGGTGCCGAGCCGGCCGCCCGGCCCGGGATGTCCGGGAATCTGGCGGTCCCAATTCAGCGCCAGCGTCTTCTTCAAGGAAGCTTCCCACTCGGTCGGGTAGGAATCGTTGACCGCCAGCCGTGACGGCACCGCGCCGAGCGAGTTGAAATCGACGGCGAAGATGATCTTCTCCTTCGGCAGGAACATCACCAGCGTCGAATCGGAATGGTTCTTGCCGGTATCGATCAGCTCCAGTGTTGTGCCGCCGAGCTTGATGGTGCGTTTGCCGGTGACCACCTCATCGGGAATGACGACGTCGAGACCCTTGAGCGCGGCCAGCCGCTCCTTGGCGCGCTTGTGCGCGACGACCTTGGCGCCGGCATCCTTGAACGGCTTGCCGCCCGCGATGTGATCGTAATGGTGGTGGCTGTAGATCAGATATTTGATCGGCGCCTTGGTGATCTTCTGGATTTCCTCGACATAGGTCTTCGCCGCCTGCGGCCGGCCATAGCTGATCGGGTCGGTGGCGATCACGCCCGCGGGCGTGACGACGAACATCGCCTGATGGTTCTGGTAGCGGAAGACATAGACGTTGTCGGTGCCCTCGACCTTGGTGGTCGCGAACAGCGGCGCCGCCGGCGTTGCGGCCGGAGCGGGCGCGGCGGCCGGCGCCGGCGGTGCGGGTGCCGGTGTTTGAGCCTGCGCGATACCGGTAAGACCGATGCTGGCCGTGGCGATCAAAAGCGTGGTGAGCATTTTGTTGTGCATGTGTGTTCCTCCCTGCCGGAAACTAACACCGCCCGCCCGCCGCCATTCCAGACAAGAACACGTCCGCGCCGTTACGTCGCAGCGCCGATCGCTGGGGATAGCCCGCGCCTCGCGCTGGGCCAGACCCGCGTCTTGCGGCATACCAAACCGACCATCTTGAGCTTCGGTGCGCCATGACCCCTTCCCGCGATATTTCCGGCTTGCTCGACATCATGGCGCGGCTGCGGACGCCCGGCAGCGGCTGCCCTTGGGATCTGGAACAGGATTTCTCGACCATTGCGCCCTATACCATCGAGGAAGCCTATGAGGTCGCCGACGCGATCGCGCGCGATGATCTCAGCGACTTGCGCGACGAACTCGGCGATCTCTTGCTGCAGGTGGTGTTTCATGCCCGGATGGCGGAAGAACAGCACGCATTCTCGTTCGGCGACGTGGTCGAGGCCATCACGCGAAAAATGATCCGCCGGCATCCGCACGTATTCGCCGACTCTCGCGGACGATTGACCCCGTCGGATGTGAAGGGCGCATGGGATCGCATCAAGGCGGAGGAAAAGGCCGAACGCGCGGCGCGGCGGCCTGCTGAGGAAACATCCCGCACCTCGCTGCTCTCCAGCGTCAAGGCGGGACAGCCCGCGCTTTCGCGCGCGATGGAATTGCAGCGCAAGGCCTCCGGCGTCGGGTTCGACTGGAACGATCCCCGCGCGGTCTTGCACAAAATTCGCGAGGAGGCCGACGAGATCGAGGCCGCGCTCGACCGCGGCGATGCCGAGGCACTCGCCGATGAGACCGGTGACCTGCTGTTCGCGCTGGTCAACCTCGCGCGCCACGTCGGCGCCGATCCTGAAACGGCGCTGCGCGGCACCAATGCGAAATTCGAGCGGCGCTTTGCCTATATCGAACGCGGGCTGGCGGCGCAGGGAAGATCGCTGGAGGGCGCGTCGTTAGAGGAAATGGATGCGCTTTGGAACGAGGCGAAGGGCGGAGAGTGAATGCGTCGTCCCGGCGAAGGCCGGGACCCATAACCCCTGGCGTTCGTGATTAAGCGCGGACGATTGAACGCCGTTCCTGAACGCAAACGACACGGCGTATGGGTCCCCGCCTTCGCGGGGACGACGGTTGTAGGTTAGGCGCGCCGTTTCCCCTCACACCCCCGTCTGCGTGATGAACTTCGTATTGAAGTACCCGTCCATCGCCTCGGTGCCGCCTTCCGAGCCATAGCCGGAATCCTTCACCCCGCCGAACGGCACTTCGGGTAATGCCAGACCAAAACTGTTGATCGAGACCATGCCGCTCTCGATCGCGGCGCCGATCGCGGTCGCGGTTTTGGTGGAACTGGTGAAGGCATAGGATGCCAGGCCGTAGGGCAGGCGGTTGGCTTCCTCGGTCACCTCGTCCAGCGTCGAAAAGCGCGAGATCAGCGCCAAGGGCCCGAACGGCTCCTCGTTCATGGCGCGGGCATCCTTGGGGACATCGCTGACCACGGTGGGCTCGTAGAAATAGCCTTTGTTGCCGACCCTGTGGCCGCCGGTTTCCAGCTTGGCGCCCTTGCCCACCGCGTCCTGCACCATGCCCTCGATCGCGTTGACGCGGCGCGGATTGGCCAGCGAGCCCATCTTCGAATCCGCGTCCATGCCGTTGCCGACCTTCATGGTTTTTGCGCCCTCGACGAACTTGTCGACGAATTCCCGGAACACGTCGTCCTGCACCAGCATCCGCGTCGGCGAAATGCAGACCTGCCCGGCGTTGCGGTATTTCGCCGCCGACAGGATTTTTGCGGCAGACGTCACGTCCGCGTCGTTGAACACGATCGCCGGCGCATGGCCGCCCAATTCCATGGTGGCGCGCTTCATGTGCAGGCCGGCGAGCGCCGAGAGCTGCTTGCCGACAACGGTCGAGCCGGTGAAGGAGATTTTTCGGATGATCGGGTGCGGAATGAGATACTCGGAAATTTCAGACGGCACGCCATAGACCAGATTGATGACGCCCGCGGGCACGCCGGCGTCGGCGAAGGCGCGGATCAATTGCGCCGGTGAAGCAGGCGTCTCCTCCGGCGCCTTGACGATGATCGAGCAGCCCGACGCCAGCGCCGCGGACAATTTGCGCACCACCTGGTTGATCGGGAAATTCCACGGCGTGAACGCCGCGACCGGGCCGACCGGCTCCTTGATCGCCAGCTGATAGATGCCGGGGCCGCGCGCGGGAATCACCCTTCCATAGGCGCGCTTGGCTTCCTCGGCGAACCACTCGATCACATCGGCGGCGGCCATCGCCTCCATCTTGGCCTCGGCCAGCGTCTTGCCCTGCTCCATGGTGAGCAGCGGCGCGATCTCGTCGTTGCGCTCGCGCATGAGGCTGGCTGCCTTGCGCATGATCTTGCAGCGGTCGAACGCCGACACCGCGCGCCAGACCTTGAAACCCGCAGCGGCCGCGGCCAGCGCCTCGTCGAGGTCGGCGCGATCGGCATTCGCGACGGCGCCGATGGTTTCCTCGGTGGCGGGATTGAGCACGTCAATCGTCCGGCCGGAGTGGCTCGGACGCCACGTGCCGTTGATGAATAACTGGGTGTCGGAATAGGCCACAAAACTCTCCCTGGTCGCGCCGGTTTTCGTTGCGGCGCATGGAATAGTGCTCGCGCCTTCGCGGTCAAGTGTTTCCTTTGACGCCAAAACATAGGCAAGCGTCATCGTTGCCCGCAAATCCCTTCGCGTGAGTGAGAGATTCAGTGGACCTCCCCCGCAGAGAATAGAGGGAGGCGGAACGCCGAAAGGCGCACCTTGGTAACAGCCGCGGCTTGATTGCCGGATCGCCGACAATCAGAGGCACACGGCAACGCCTCTCGACGTTCCGTCACGGCGTAGTAGCCCTGGTCCGCGCTTCCGGGGACT